>JAPKYK010000004.1 GCA_026394395.1 Methanomassiliicoccales archaeon | reverse complement strand
AATGGACGGCTTGACCTGCATGACCTTAGCGCGGATGATATCGCTGGGTCGGTATTCGCGGCCGACGTCCTGCACGTAGTCCTGGGATATCTTGGAGACATGGATGGTGCCGTTGGTGTCCCCGGTGATGTTGCGGGACCTGCCCTCGACCATCACCACCTCGCAGATCGCCATCGAGGCTCGCACGTCGGTGATCTCGCAGAAAACTGAATCTCCTATCGCCAGAGAGACCATGGGATTCTCCGCCTTCACACTGACCGTCTTATCCGAATCGTTCATATCCAGCTCGCCGGTCAGGGCGGAGTAGACTATCCCGTTCTCTTCATAAGTGCCTTCGGCAGGGAGGTACTCCTCGGCCACTGCCACCTCGTCACCTGGTAAAACCTTCTTTTTGTCACTCATTCCGGTACACCTTCTTTGAGGATGCAAAATAGCGTGACGTCGACTTCTTTCTTCGCCTTGCTATGGAATTCGAACATATGAGGAATCCCGAATTTATACCTTTTTAGAATCGTAGCCTCGTACCCTTCCCGTGATACGTAACGCTGGATGAAGTCCTCGGTCTGGCTGAGATGCAGGGAATATATGGCCGGGGCGCATTTCATGGCTGCGTCAAGGAACGGCCGGTCGGCGCCCTTTCTCTGTGCACCGAAGGGCGGGTTCATGATGACCGTGTCCGCCCTTTCCACGAACTCGGTTATTTCCTCCTGCCGGAATTCGATGTTCACGTGAAGCCTATTGGCGTTGGCCTTAGCCTGGACCAGGGCCTGGGGGTCCTTGTCCATGGCGATGACCTGACCGGCGCCCAGCAGGGCGGCGCCAATGCCCAGGAGGCCGGTGCCGCACCCCAGGTCCAGGACCTTTCGGCCCTCGATGTGGTCCGAGGCGAGGGCTTCAAAGAGCATGCTGGCGGCGATCACCGACGGGGTCGAGTACTGTTCAAGCTTCGGCTGGGGGTCCTGGAACGGTTGCAGGGACTGCAACGTCATTTCCAGCTCTCTCCGTCTCATCCCCCTTCACCTTCTCCTTGCCCGCCAGCAATAATGAGCTGGGCGCGGCGCTCACTGATTTAATCCCAGGTTAAGGAAGTCCGCGCTGGTCAGGATGCCGACTATGGCCCCCTTCCGGGATACCAAAATGGCCTCCTCCCGCTGCAGATGGAACGAGGCCAGATCTATGGGCGTGTCCTCGTTCAGGATCGGGAACGGGGGGTCCATTATCTCCTCTATGCGGGTGCGCATGACCTCTTCGTACGTCTTCTTCCTGGTCTTGGTCTGTTCGATGGTATAGTCCCGGACGGCATCATCGGTCAGACCTCCGACGATCCTCTCCCCCACGATGACCGGCAGTTGCGTGAAGCGGCCCTTCATCATCCTCTCCACCGCCTCGCCCACGCTCTGGTCCGGTGTCACGAAAATGACCCCGCGCGTGGCCAAATCACCGACGGTCAGCTGCGTTCCGGAGCGGACGCCCTCCACCTTGCGCCTCCTGATGACCTCCTCGAACGCAGAAAGTATCTTGCGCACGTTGCTATAAGAAGGGTCGATGGTCCCGCGCTCTATCTTGGCGATGAGGGATTGGCTCACGCCCGCCAGCCCGGCTAGCTCTCTTTGGGATAGGTTCAATCTCTTGCGCATCTGTCTTATCTTGTCCAAGTCCGGCAATTGGGGAACTAGGGCGGTACGGGATGAGGTCATTTGGGCTTCACCTTATCGGGATTTGTTCTATAAACGTGTATCATATTATTATCATTTTCCAGCGCGATATTCCATATACGCTGAAGAATCAAACCATTGAATTTGAGTCCTTTAGACAAATGAATGGTCTAATTGAAAAAAATGATTGGTTCTCCCTATTTTATGGATGATTTATGACTATTTTAGGCATAATTGATACGATATTCGTATAAATAACCAAAAAAATACTGTTATTTTAGCAATGACTAAATATTATAAGCTTTTTCGATGGTCCGGCAAGGGTACGGCGCTCAGAATCTGGAGCGCAGTCTGAATAAGCAGGCAATGCTATAGGTGTGTCAGAACAATAAATCTAATATACTACTGGCTCCCCGTCTGCCAAGGGTAGCATCCATGTGCGCGGGCATGCACGGAGGGCGCATCTACGTTCGCGGCGAGGTGGCCCCAGAGCAATTGGGGCCCGAGGCGGCCTTGTCCGTGCTGACGGAGGACGACGACGCGGATGTACGGGGGTTGCTGGACGATTTTAAGGCGGCCTTCAAGATGGAGGTGCCTGACGACCTTTCAAAGTTCGTCAAGATCGCCCCCAGCTCCAGCCGGCCCTTCTCCGGGTACTACGACAAGACCAACATCTAGTTGCCCGGGAGGCGGTTGGCCGAGCTCATGACCATGCGCAGCTCGATGTCCTCCAATCCCACCGGCAATATCTTATTGGACAGGGCGTGCTCCAGGTCGGAGGAGTCCTTGGCCTGCAGCCGGACCATGATCCGGCGGGGGCCGCTGATCTGCAGCACCTCCTTGACCTCCTCCACTCCCCGGAGCTTGCGCAGCTCCTCCGATGGAACGCCCGGCTTGAGATTGGCCAGCAGTATGGCGTCCACCCGTATGCCCATCCTTTCGTTGTTCACCACGGCGAAGTAGCCGAGGATGATGCCGTCGTTCTCCATGCGCACGATGCGGTCCCGCACCGTGGATGGGGAGCGCTTGAGCTTGGCGGCGATATCGTTGTGCGTCATCCTGCCGTCGTTGACCAGGAGGTTCAGGATGCGCCGGTTCATGGCGTCGACTACGGGCATCTCGCACCCGGACTCCTTTGTTATGTCTTAAGAATTCCGATGAAACAACGTTCAGAACGACCTTTTTTTCATGAAATAGAAAAAAATCAGGAAGAAATTGGGAGATAATTCGATTTTCGCGCTTTATTTTCACTTCCGGAAGAAGGTGGGCGCCTCCGGCTTGGGCGTGAAGCAGGCCTCGCCCATCTCCAGCACCTGGACTCCGGTCTCGAGGGCGGTGTCGGCGATGGCCTTCTCTATTGCTTTCTTTAGCTCGTTGGGGGAGGCGGAGACCCGAGCGTTGAGCACCAGTTTTCCTTCCCCGGTGAAATAACGCCCTCCTTTCAGTCCGTCCACCTGCATGCGGTCCTCCACCAAGCTCATCTTGGCCGCGGCCGTGGGCGACGTCAGCATGACCTTGACGTGCCCGATGGTCTCGGGCGGGAAGTCCGTGGCCACCTTCCTTATTAGGGAGGTGATGAAAGCGTTGACGTCCAGGCGCCCCTCGGACACCAATCGGGCGTAGGCGTTGAACCAGCCCATGGAGGCCTTCTCCACCGCGAAGATCTTCTGGTCCACCTCCTTGGCCTCCTTAGTGCTGACCTGGTCCGAGAGGACGATGTCCACTATCTTGTCCAGGTTCTTCCTGCTGAAAGCGGAGCAGACGATGACCTCGGCGGTGGTGTCCTTGCGCACGGCCGCGGTGGCCTTCTCCACGTCCGCTTCGCTGAGGCGGTCGGCCTTGGAAATCAGCACGTACTCCGCCTCGCTGACCTGGTGCACAGGGATTAGCTTTCCGCCGCCCAGTCCGAACCCCTCCGGCCGTTTCAATAGCTCTGTGGCCCGGGTGCCATCCACGATCACGAAGAAGGGGGCCACCTGGAACTCGTCCGGGTACATGCTGCGCAGCGGGGCCACTACGGAGCCTAGTATGGCCGTGGACGTGCCGATCGGTTCGGCGATTATAACGTTCGGGCGGCCCATGGACACCAGTGTGCGTGCGTTCTTCACGAACTCCCCGAAGTTGGCGCAGAAGCAGCCGCCCAGCACGTCCTTCACGTCGAAGCCGGCGTCCTTCATGTATTCCGTGTCCACTAGCACGTTCCCCTGATCGTTGGTGATGATGGCCACGGACTTTCCGTGCTTGGACCTCAGTTCCTTCCCCAGCGCCGCGGCCAGGGTGGTCTTCCCCGCCCCCAGGTAACCGCCGATGACGACGAACCTGGTAGGGGTGTTCTCTCCGGACTGCATGCACGGGGTATCGTTCCGACGTGCTTATACGTTTCTTGGGACTCCAATATTACAGTCCCTCGATGCGGATGGTCCGCCGAAGGAAGGCGCAGGTCTGACAGGGGATGTCGATGACGCAGCTCTGGCCGGCCGGGATGCCTTTGATGGCCGCCAACAGAGCCAGGTCCATGGGCCGGTAGGTGGGCTTGCGGTTGTTGGCGGTGAGCACCCCCTTCTCCGAGGGAGTCAGCTCCTGGGCGTCGAAGCGGGACTGGGCGAACCTCATGCAGCTCTCCGCCTCCTCCTTGCTGCACTGGTCGCAGCGCACGCCCACTTTGACCACCGGGCCGTAAAGGTCGGCCAAAGGATCTACCAGGAAGATCCCGTGGTCCTTGCCGATGGTTATGAAGACAGCGTATGGATGGGCGGCCTCGATGAGCTCCATGCGGGTCCCACGCACCTTATGCTCCTCCTTGACCGACCAGAATTCCCGGAGATGGTGGTTGAGCTGATATACCATCTGTTGATATTCGATGCCTAGCGCATCGGCCAGTTCCTGCTTGCTTATCGGCAAGTCCCGGGTGGAGCGGTACAGCTTGGTCAGGATGCTCTTGCGCAGCTCGTGGTTAACGATGGAGGTGTATATCTCCGGGTCGATGTAGGCCATCTCTATGCGGCAGTCGGATGTCAACATCACTTGATTCCATTCTCAATTATTTAACCGTTCATGGGCGGACCGGATTAACTTGATTGTACTGCTACGGGGGATGTACCTCGGCGGACGATGCAACAGCATGGTGGGTAAATCCAAAGAATGCCCGAAGTGCAAGGCCAGATTGAGGAGCAATTATGTGTTCTGCAACCAATGCGGACACCGGTTCCTGCCTGGAGATGGCACGGGGCGAAATGATAAGGTCAAGAAGGAAGGCACCCCGCACATCGTGCTGGACAGAAAACAGATCAAGGCCAAATGCCGTGAGGACGACACGGGTCCGCTCCCACGGAGAACGGCCCTCATCGTGCTGTTGACGCTCATGGCCGTGGTGCCCATGACGCCCTGGTTGAGCGTGTTCGATGGTGTCCTGACCGTTCCGGCGTACAGCTACGATTACCTGTTCGGAGGTTTCCTTACCCTGTTGGCCCTGGTTGGCGCGGTTATAGTCCTATCGGACCACATCGTCAAGGGCCTGAGGGCGAGGAGGTACATCCTGGCGGGCCTGGGCATCGCGGCTTTCGTGATCGTGCTTCACGATTACCTGGAAACGGTCCAGGTCCAGATGGACACCTACTCTTCGATCGTCGTGCTCGAACCTGGATTTGGGCTTTACCTGGCGTTCGTCGTCAGCATCGCCTTGACGGCCGTCGCATTGATGCCCGCCTCCGCCTCTCTCAGGAGCGTGCGTCCGAATGTGACCTATGCCGTCAGACCAGGTTCTCCGGGTTCAGGCCCTTGAGCTCATCGACGACGAAGCGACCGTCCTTGCGGACCAGCTTGCCGTCGAAATAGATCTCCCCGCCGCCCATTTCCGGCGTCTGTATCAGCACCATGTCCCAGTGCACGGTTGACTTGTTGCCGTTGTCCGACTCCTGATAGGCGTTGCCGGGGGTGAAGTGTATGGAACCGGCGATCTTCTCGTCGAACAGGGTGTCGAGCATGGCCTGGTTGATGAACGGGTTGACGCCAATGGCGAACTCGCCGACGTACCTTGCCCCGGGGTCTGTATCGTGAATGATGTTCTGGGACTTGGTGTCGGAGCTGGTGGCTTCTACTATCTTCCCATTCTTGAACTTCAGAACCACGTTGTCGAAAACCTTGCCCTGGTACAGTGTCCTGGTATTGTAACTGATGATGCCGTTGACCGAGTTCTTGATCGGGGCGGTGAAGACCTCCCCGTCAGGGATGTTCCGATCGCCCTCGCATTTGATGGCCGGCATTCCTTTGATAGAGAAATTGAGGTCGGTCCCAGGGCTGACGATGCGCACCTTGTCGGTACGCTCCATCACTTTCACAAGGGGGTCCATCGCCCTGGACATCTTCGGGTAGTCGAGGGTGCAGGTGTTGAAATAGAAATCCTCGAAGGCCTCGGTGGACATCTGGGCCTGCTGGGCCATGGACGAGGTCGGCCATCTGAGGACAACCCACTTGGTCTTGGGCACCCGGTAACCGGTGTGCACCGGACCGGACCAGTACTTCATGTAGAGATCGATCTTCTCCGCCGGAACATCGGAGTTCTCGGTGATGTTGAAGGAGCCGCGCATGCCTATGTAGGCCTGGGCCTTCTTCATTTTTTCCAGCTCGATCTCCCCGATCTGGGATATGGTCTTTTGGTCAGCGCCAATCAGTAATTTTCTCAGGATCTTGGCGGACCGGAGGGTTACCATGGGGACGCCTCCGACTTCGTATATCTTGTCCAACAGTACCTCCACCATTTCCGTGGGTATGTCGAACGCTTCGATGTAAACCGTCTCTCCCTTCTGGAGCTTGACGGAGTGATCTATGAGCACGTCGGCCAATTTTCGCATTCTTGGGTCGTACATACGAGCCCAGTTAATCCCTTGGAAGGTATATCAGGATTGGGAAATCACCACTAACCGCTGCCGTACCTCGGGATGATTTTTCGAGCTCGGAACGTCCGTGCCTGTTATGGGTCTAATCCGGTCGCTCCGCAGATCGTTGCTCCTGGTCCCTGGGCCAGGCAAAATACCTTCCCTCGATATGGGTCAGACCTATAGGCCCTTCGAACAGGGCGGAGAGGTTCCCCTCGTTGAGCAGGTCCATGCCTCCGTCCCTGAAGATGGTCCCATCCTTGACCATGACCACGCGGTCCATCTCCGGCACGATGTCCGAGGGGTCGTGGGTGACCAGCACCAGGGTGCGCCCTTGCTGGGCCAGAGAACGAATGGCCTGGCGCACCAGCTGTTTGCCGATGAGGTCCAGGGAGCTCATCGGTTCGTCCAGTATGAGCGCTACCGGCGAGTTCACCAGCGCCCGGGCCATGAGGACCCGGCGGGCCTCCCCGGTGGAGAGCGTATGGAACCTCCGTTCGGCGAGATGCTCGGAACCGATGGAGGCCAGGTTGGTCATGGCCCGTTCGGTCATCTTTGGAGATACCTCCTGCGACCTGTTCGTTCCCAGGGAACCGAAGAAGCCGGAAACGACCACGTCCAGGCATTCCATGTCCCTGGTGAAGTCCGTCTGCAGCTCGGCGGAGACCAGACCGAAGGCCTTCCTCACGTCGAACAGGTTCCAAAGGTCCGTCCCCCTCAGCTTGACGAAGGCCCCCTCGACCGAGGTGTCGTGCCGGTGCTCGCCCATCATGGTCTTTATGAGGGAAGATTTCCCGGAACCGTTCGGTCCGAGGACCACCAGTCGTTCGCCCTCCCTGATGGTCAGGTCCACGCCCTTCAACAGGATGGCCGAACCTTTGGTCACGCGCATATTATGCATCTCGATGATGGGACTGGCGGGCATTCGGAACCGTATCGGTCGGGGAATATAAACCGCTGCCTCTGGGCGGAGCATCCTCTGGGGAACATTAAGAAAATGGGAAAAATGAGGTTGTGACCCCCAGTGGGGTAAGGACTTGTGGCCATTAGAATGGCCGAAAAGGAACGTTCGGAGAAGGGCTTATCTCTTCTTGCCTTTGGACGGGGCAGCCTTGTCGGCGGCAGCGGCCTTCTTCTCTTCGTTCTTCTTCTTTTGCTTCTGCATATCCTTCTTGGACATTGCCATA
Organism: Methanomassiliicoccales archaeon; assembly: GCA_026394395.1. Classification (NCBI taxonomy): domain Archaea; kingdom Methanobacteriati; phylum Thermoplasmatota; class Thermoplasmata; order Methanomassiliicoccales; species Methanomassiliicoccales archaeon. Next base: position 184,121 of record JAPKYK010000004.1, on the reverse strand, counting down.
AGGTTCCTGTATGGACGTATTCGTACTTAACGATAATTATATAACCCTGAAATTAACGGCCGTCTCAAATCGTGTCGGACCCGTATCCAGAGCGTAGCGGGTGCGCTTCAGGTTCGACGGAATGGCCGAAGATCACTCGTGAGAGATCTTCCAAAGGTAAAGAGAGGCTATCGACCCGTATGGCGAATACCGCTTCCGGTACCTTTCGAAATCGTCCTTATCCAGTTTATCAAGACCGTAGAGGACCGTCATCCCCCGCCTGATGGCCAGGTCGCTCCAGCTCACCACGTCCGGGCGCTGCAGCGAGAATATTAGCATCATCTCGGCCGTCCAGATGCCAACGCCCCGCAGCGCGCTCAGGCGCTTGATGACCTCTTCATCTGAAAGATCGTTCAACGCCTCCAGGTCGAGGTTCCCTTGCACGCAGGCCTCGGCGATGCCTCGGACGTACTCGGCCTTGCGGAAGGACATCCCGCAGGTCTGTATGTTCTGGATGGAGGCGGCGAAGAAGCGCTCCGGCGTTATATCTCCGAAACGCTCCTTCACCCTACCCCAGACCGTATCCGCCGCTTTTCCGGATATCTGCTGGCAGACGATGCTGTTCACCAGGGCGGAGAAGAGGTCGGGGGACAGCTCGGTCTCGATCATGCCGACGCGGTCGATGACCTGGCCCAACCTCCGGTCCCTTTTACGGAGATGGTCCAGTTCCTTACGGCCGTACTCAAGAGCGAGCATGTCGCTTCTCCAGTTCCAGGAGCTGCTGTTTAATCTTCAGGCCTGCAACGAAGCCGACCAGCTTCCCGTCGGCGCCGATCACTCTGTGGCAGGGGATCATGATGGATAGGGGGTTCCGGTTGTTGGCCTGGCCTACGGCGCGGGCCGCTCCGGGCCTGCCGATCATGGCCGCCACCTCACCATAGCTGCGTGTCTGGCCGTAAGGTATCTTCCGTAGGGCCTCCCAGACCTGGCGGGAGAACTCCGTCCCTTCTAAAGCCAACGGGACGGTGAACCCCTTCCTTTTTCCAGAAAGGTATTCCTTGATCTGCTTGGCGGTCTCTTTCAACAAGGGCGTCTCCTCCTCTACGCCATTCATGGGCGCCATCTCGCCAGGCAGATAGACGGCAGTGATCCCCTTTTCGTTTCCGGCCAAGCCCATGGTCCCCATTTCCGTCATGAAATGATATACCTTCATCGTCTTTCACCTTGAATGGTCTACGTTGGTCATTGTCCTTAGTTCTCGGCCTTGTAATCAAGATTCCTTCTAGTCGCCCTCGAGCAGGGCGAAGATCAATTGGTCGACATATCCTTGGTTCACGAGGACCCGTTGGCGGTAAGTGCCTTCATAGACGAAGGATAGCTTCTGCAGGATGCTGATGGATGGGCGGTTGGTTGCCAATGGGAACGCTTCCACTCGATGAAGTTCCATATCAGCGAAGGCGAAGTTCAGGACGGGGCTCAGCGCTTCGACCATCAGCCCCTTCCCCCATTGCGCGTGATGCAGCTCATAACCAAGCTCGGCGCGATGCGAACCTTGATCGATGTTCCAGAGGCAGCATTCGCCGATGACGCAGCCCTTTTCTTTCAGTTCGATGGCCCAGGTCAGGGCCGTACCTTGTCCTCGATCGGCCACGCATCTTTCCACCCAGGCCGCGGTCTCCTCCGGCCTTTGATGCGGGTTCAGACCGTAACCCTCGGTGACCAGCGGGTCGGACTTGATGTGGTACATGGCCTTCGCGTCCTCCATCGTCATTGGTCGGAGGCGCAACCGGCCAGTGGTGAACACCGCCCTATCAAGTGACGGACCTATCGTTCCCATGATCCCTCACTGAGTTGAACATGCTATAGAATAAAAAGTGATGATTTGAAACTGGGTCTAAACTGAGTGTAATTCTTTCTAATTATATATAGTATTACTGAATTATAATCAGACCGTTAATTTGATATATGGTTCTGAAATTGCACCCCTTCCATCACAGAGTAGACTGGATGGATAGTTTGCAGAGTAATAATCATCAGGATTTTGTTGATTCAAGATGCAAAGAGAAGCATGATCTGTTCCTCATCATGATAATGGCCATCCTGGGCCTTCTGACTATATTCGTCGAGACTATGCTAGTGCCGGCATTGCCGAGCATCGCGCAAGATCTAGCCGTCAATTCAGCTGACCTGGCATGGGTCCTCACGGTATACACTCTTTCTGGAGCGGTCGCCAACCTATCGCCGGAAAGCTGGGCGAGATGTGGGGACGAAAGCGCGTCCTCCTCATGATCATCTATATGATCGGCATAATCGGTGCCGCGATATTTTGGGACCTGCTCTCTCATCGTGTTCCGTGCCGTTCAGGGCATCGGAATGGGCGCAATAACGCTGCTCATGGGGATGGCGAAGGACGTCCTCCCGGTGCGCCTGTTCCAAGGAGAACTTTGGATCGACAACAGCGGTGAACTCGATGATCCTGACGATAGGCATGTCCGTCGGTCCGGTTCTGGCCAGCCTCGTTATCGGAGGGTTCGCCGATGCCAGCTCTGGATACGCTTTCAGCTATGTGATAGCTGGCCTGCTCGCTCTGTTGGCCGGTGTGTTCGTTCTGTTGAACAGGGCCAAGCTGACCACCGAGTCGATCTACCCCGTTCCACAGGACGAAATACCTATCGTGGGTGAGTGATCGAGACAGACTGGAGGAGCCGGCCCCCTTGCCAAACGTGCAAGCAAGTTCAGGAGCTTGCCCCCTTACACTTTTTTTCAGTTATGCCTACTCAAACAGGAATGGGATCGGTAAAGGTAATATTGAATCAAGGATCCTCTGGCATATCGTCGATATACCAGAGGGCATGGGAAAGCGAAGCTCACTTCAATAAGCCCGCGGCCTTCAGTTCCTCAGTGATCTTTTTCACCGCCACCTCAGCGTCCTCCTCCACCTTGGCACCGGTGCAGACCAGCTTTCCAGAGCCGAACAGGAGCACGACGACCTTCGGCTCATCGATGCGGTAGACGAGCCCAGGGAACTGCTCCGGCTCGTACTCCACTCTCTCCAGGCCCAGGGAGATGGCGATGGCGTTCAGGTTGATCTCCTGGCCCAGATCGGAAGAGGCCACGATGTTCTGCACTACGACCTTCGGTGTTGCCTTGATCTTGATGCCGGCCTTCTCGAGTTGCTTCACGACCTTGCTTATGGCCGCCTCGACTTGGGACAATGACCTGCCGCCTGTGCACACGACCTTCCCGCTGCGGAAGAGCAGCGTCGCGGTCTTGGGGTCCTTCAGCCGATAGATCAAGCCTGGGAACTGCTCCGGCTCGTACTCCGCGCCGTCCAGGGCGAGGGCGATTGATTGAAGGTCAAGCTCTTCCCCGAGGGTAGTGGAAGCCACGACGTTCTCTATTTTTATCTTGGCCAAATAGGTCACCTTTCCTGACCTTAATTAAATACTCACTTAAAAGTATTTCGATATTAATTTATAGTAGATAATTCACGGAATAAAAATGTATGTATCTCCCTAGGATTGAAAAACCCCGAATAAATTTCAGGACCGGAATTCTGAAGGATATATAGCAAGCCCAAAGGGGGCAAAAAGGTTAGCTTAGCCAGTTTTACTATTTTTCCGAGTTAATAATTGAAATCAAAAAATAATTGTCTGGATAAGAGACATGGTGGGCCCAGCCGGATTCGAACCGGCGACCTTCTGCGTGTGAAGCAGACGTCATAACCGCTAGACCATGAGCCCTTAGGTAGGCGATGCAATGGGAAGGGGATATAAAAATGTTTAGAGAATGGCGTCCCAGCCATCATTCGTTGATGACCTGGGTGGCCCGGAACATCCCGTCGCTGAACATGAGGGAGAAGTATCCGGTCTTGTGGTTCGTGGAGCGCAATTTCACCGCGCGTATGCGGCGCTGCACGTCCGCCTCCCCGATGTTCTGCAGTTTCAAGGATATGACCCCGTCGGCCAGGTAGCCCTCCTCGAAGCGGCTGTTGAACATCTGGTCCGGGGACGTTTCGGAAATAAGGAAGGAGGTGACGTTCAAGCCCCTCAGCCACATGAACAGGTAGAACAGGTCGTTGCGCCGGTCGTTGTTGAGCTGGGCCGCCATCTCCAGGACGTCGAGCGAGTCCAGCACCAGTAAGTCGTACCCCAGGTCCTTCTTGACCGTCTCGGCGTACATCTTGAACACCTGCAGCCAGGACCCTTTTGCCATCATCTCGGTGACGTTCTTCCTGATGGTGGCCAGGTCCAGGACGTACACCTTTTCTTGTACCGCCGGGTCGTTCATGCCCATGAGGTTTATCTGCTGCAGGAGGTTCTCCTTGCTCTGCTCCAGGGTCATGTACACGCTGCGTGTCCCGTGGTGCTTGGCGTTATTGTAAAGTATGCTGTAGCAGAGGGAGGACTTCATGGTCCCTGGTGTTCCAGATATCAGGATGACGTGCCCTTTGGGTATCCCGCCCTGAATGTACTCATCGAAATTGTGAATGTAGGTCTTCACTCGTTCGATCCCGATTCCCATCCCCTCGGCCGAAATATAATCATTTATAGGTATATAATACCGTTTTTTCAATTTCAGAACGGTTTATTGGCCAAGGGCAGGGACATGTTGAACTCCTTGCCGTCGTGGAACATGGCGTAATAGCGGTGGTCGGCGTTGGCCCCGCGCATCTTCACGCACCTGACCCAGCGCTGCACCCGGGAATCGGCCATCTCCCGCATGCGCAGCTCGATGATGCCGTCGGAAAGGTACGCCTCCCCCTGGTTCTCCTCGTCCCACTCGTCAGAGATGTTCTCCGATATCACCAGCACGGTTATTCCCAGTGACTTGAACCAGTCGAACAGGTCCTTCAGGTCCTGCCGAGCGAAGCAGTGCTCGGACACGGCCTTGAACGATTCTAGTGAGTCAAGAACAAAGATCCTGAACCCTATCTCCTTCTGCACCTGGTGCACGTATTCCAGCATCAGGTCGCGCCAGTTGCCGCCAATGGATTCCGTGGCCTTTTTCAGGTCCTTCAGGTCGGTGACCCTCAGTAGCCCGCCAGCCGCCTCAATCGGCATTCCCAGCTTCCCCATCTGCCGGAGGAGCGAGCGCCGGCTCTGCCCCATAGTGAGGTACAGCCCGCTGATCCCGTCCCTGACCGCGGCCCGGTGCATTATGGTGTACGCCAAGATGCTCTTCATGGTGCCCGGGGCCCCGTTGAACAGGACGGTGTTGCCCTGCGGGAACCCGCCGTTCAGCACATCGTCCAACTTGGGGATGTTGGTCTTGACCAGGCCTACGCCGCCGACCTTCAGCGGGGTGTCCAGCTGCCCCTGCAGCTCCTGGAAGATCTCCTCGGTCATCCGAGCTAGTTCCTCTTCGCTAATCGCCTGGGCCTTCCCGAGGTCACCCGGCGCTTGGGACTGCTCCCGGATCTCCTGGAGCTCCTCTTCCTTTTCCTGCAACTGTAACTGTAGCGCCTCCAGTTCCGGTTCGAACTGACGTTGCAGGTCGTCCCTGATCTTCTGACGCAGTTCGTCCATCTCCGAAGGCGTGGGGGCGGCCGGCGCCTTATCGGAAGTCTGGGAACGATTGGAGCGTCCCTCCATCTCCTCAGCCTCGGCCGACAGCTTCCTCTCGCGCTCCTGGATGACCTTCTCCCTTCTCTCCAGTTCATTGGCCTTGAATTGCAGGGTGCTGTCCGGCCGGTTCACCGGTACGGGCTCCACGGAACGGATGCGCACCTTGCCGCATTCCTCGGCCTTGGTGCGGTCCAGCTTAACCCCTGTGAGATTGACCTCCAAGGGTTGGCTGGTCTTGGTCCGGAGGTCGCCGCCGCATCGTCCGCATTGCTGGTCGGTAGGCCGGACGCCGTATCCGCAGCGCGGACATTCGAACTTGCTTCGGGGCATCATGTTAATCACTCACTGATGACCCTGGTCACCTGGAATCGTCCGTTATTGTACAGCAGCGAGAAGTAGGACGGATCGTGGTTGGTCTCTCTCATCTTCACGCAGCGGATGCGCCGCTGCATATCCACGTCGCGTATAACCTGCATCTTGAGGGTAATCATACTGTCCGAGAGGTACCCTTCGTCGTACTTGCCGTCGATGAGGCGTTCCGAGGAGCTCTCGGAGATGAGGAAGACGGTGACGCCTAGGTCCCTGAGCCATTCGAAGAAGTAGAAGAGGTCGGTGCGGCGGTTGCGGATCTCCGACATGGTCTCCAGCACCTCCATGGAATCGATGACCAGGATCTTGAAGTCCAGGTCCTTCTTCAGATTGGTGATGTAGGCCTTGAACACCTGAAGCCAGGATTCGCCTCCGGCGACCTCCCGGAGCTTCTTCCGGATTATGGCCAGGTCCAGCATGTGCAGCTTGTCCTTGACCTTGTCGATGCCCATGCCCATCTGCCCCATCTGGCGCAGCATGCTCTCCCGACTCTGCTCGAGGGTGACGTAGACGGAAGTGAGACCTTCCTCCAAGGCGTTGTTGTAAAGGATGTAGTAGGTCAAGGACGACTTCATGGTCCCCGGGGTGCCAGCGATCAGCACCACGTGTCCTTCGGGTATGCCTCCGTCCAAGATCCTGTCAAAACCTTCTATGTGCGTCCTGAGCCTGCTCTCCCCTACCTCCGTTGCACTCCCCCCTCGGCCTGATTGCCGTCCATGGCCTTATGACCTTACGCCATATTAAAATCTCGGAGCAAGCTCAGATGCCCCTTAGGACGACCTTGCGCACGTACTTTCGGGCGGTCTCGGCCATGCCCAGCACCTCGCCTTCGTTGTAAGGGTCGACCTGGCTCAACCGTCGGTCCAGGGTGCGGTCGTTCTTGAACTGCTGCAGGGCGTACTTCTTGGCCCCGCCGATGAAGGAAGCCATGCGCTCTATGTCCGCCGCCTTCAGATAGTGCGGGACCACGGTGGTCCGGAACTCGTAGTCCACCCCGGACGTCATTAACAGATGGATGGAGCGCTTTATGGCCTCCAGGTCCACCTCCGTTCCGCAAAGCTGGTCGTACTGATGGTCCAGAGGGGCCTTCAGGTCCATGGCCACGTAGTCCAGCAGGCCGGCGCGCAGCAGGTCCTCCAGAACCTCCGGGTTCGTACCGTTGGTGTCCAGCTTGACCTTTAGCCCCAGCTTCCGGACCTTCCTTATCAGTTCCGGCAGGTCCTCGTTGAGGGTAGGCTCACCTCCGGTGATGACCACTCCGTCCAGGAAGTCCTGGTTGTCCAGAAGGTACTCCTCCACGACCTCCCAGGGAGCCTCCTCCACCTCGGCGGTGGGAGATAGCAGATCGGGATTGTGGCAGAAGGGGCAGCGGAAGTTGCAGCCCTGGAGGTACACGGTGGTGGCCACCATGCCGTCCCAGTCCAGCAGAGATGTTTTGGCGAAACCGACTATCCTGGCGCGCATCGTTGGTGGGGATGGTAGAAAGATGATATTAAGGGTATTGGCTAAGGGCCGTTCACTCGTCCTTGATGTCTACGATGTTGCCGTGGGCCTTGGCCTTCATGTGTCCGCCTGGACCCCCGCGCTCCTCGCGGGCCTTGTCCACGCAGTCCTCGTTCTCGCAGACGAAGGCAGCGAACACGAACTGCTTGGCCGGGCGCCCGCAGAACTGGCATTCGTACTTCTCGAAGTCCATGGAGCGGCCAGGGCAGGGGTGCAATAAAATCCTTTCGAAAAAATCATTTATGAGGATTGCGCTGTAATTGCGGGGAAGGTCAAATGCCTTATTGTTCCAAGTGTGGCAATCAGGTGATGGAAGGAGGAAGGTTCTGCGACCGCTGCGGCGCACCATTACAAATGGGGGCGTCCGGCCCATACCAGCAGGCGTCGTACTCAGGCAATCAATACAGCGCGACCTTCACGATGCCGGCGGACCGCAAGGAACCGCTCATCGCCGTCATCCTCTCCCTGCTGCTGCCCGGGGTGGGGCAGATCTACGTAGGCCATGTGCTGCGGGGCGTGCTGATCCTTTTACTGCTGCCGCTGTTCACCGTTCTGTCGGTGCTGCCTTTCGTCTTCGTGGTGGACGTGGAAAGCTTCACCGGTTTTATTTGGTGGAGCGTGATTGCGTCGATCATCTCGTTGGTGGCATATGTCTGGCAGATCGTGGACGCCTATAAGCTGGCCGAGGAGCACAATAATATGAACTCCCCGCCTCGCTGCTACTGATCGCTCACAATATGCAGGGAGAAGTGCACAGCGGGCGCGGAATGCGTCAGCGCGCCCATCGAGATCACGTCAGCGTAGTGCGCGTAGTCTTTGGCGCTCTTCAGGGTGATGCCCCCGCTGACCTCTACCAGTATCTTCTGGTCGATGGCCTTGACGGCCAGATAGCATTCCTTGGCCTGGGACGGGGTCATGTTGTCCAGCATGATGATGTCCGCCGAGGCCCGGGCGGCCTCCTGGGCCTGCTCTAGCGACTCGACCTCGATCTCCACCTTCTTCCCGAAGGAGTGCGATCGGGCCTTCTTCACGGCCTGAAAGACGCTGCCGACGATGGTCAGGTGGTTGTCCTTGATCAGAAAGGCGTCGTCCAGCCCGAAGCGGTGCGGGTCGCCCCCTCCCAGCCGTACGGCCTTCTTCTCGAAGCGGCGGAAGCCGGGGGTGGTCTTCCTGGTGGCGGCCACCACCACGTTGGGATTTGCTTTTTTACATGAGCCGACCACTTGACGGGTCAGCGTGGCCACGCCGCTCATGCGCATGATGAAGTTGAGCGCGAGTCGTTCTCCGGCCAGTATGCCCTTCAGGGGACCGGATATCTCCAGGACCACCTGCCCTTCCTTGACCGCCTCCCCGTCCTTGGCCAGCTGACGGCATTGGCAGCCAGTGCGGCGGAAGACCTCTACGGCCTCTTCAAGACCGGCCAGCGTACCATCCTGTCCCGCAGCGATGGCCGCCCGGCCCTCCCGGTCATCCACCAAGGCCTGGGAGGTGATGTCACCCTCCCCCAGGTCCTCCTGCAGGTACAGGTCGATGAGGTCCATGCCCTTCAATTCCCCTGAGCGCATATCAACCCTGTCGTCAGAGCTCGAAGGTGTCCCCGCACATGGGCATGAGCACCTCGTAATCGCCTTCGAGGTCCTGGGCCAGCTCTTCGCGGTTGTCGGAGTGCATGAGCACCACCTTCTCCGGCTGGCAGCCCTTGATGAACTTCAGCAGTTCGTCGTGGTCGGCGTGCGCCGAAAGGTCGAAGGTCATGACCTCGCAGTTGATCTTGAGGGTCTCGTTGGCCGTCTCCACCATGCCCTTGTCCAGCAGCATGCGTCCGTTGGATTGTTCGGCCTGGTACCCCACCAGCATGACCGCGCTCTTGGCGTTGTCCTTCTGGTCGGCCAGGTAGTGCAGGACCGGCCCGCCGTCCAGCATTCCGCTGGTGGTGATGATGACCTGCCCCTTCCGGGCCTTGTCCCTGGCCGACGACGTACGCACCGGGTTGAACTTGCGCTTGGCCGCCTTGAACGACCTGATGTCCTTGAGAAAATCGGGATGGTCGGTGTAGAAGCCGTTCACCGTCTTGCCCATGCCGTCCACCCACATGTCGTAGGGCTGGTCCTTCAGGATGAGCATTACCTCCTGCATGCGCCCCACGGCGAAGCAGGGTATGATGGCCGTGCCACCGCGCTCCACGACCTCGCGCACCTTCTGCACCAGCAGGGCCTCGCTCTTCAGCCGCGGGGGATGGTTCCTTCCGGCGTAGGTGGCCTCGATGATCAGGTTGTCGCACTTGACCGGCTTGGCGCCGTAGGTCAGGCGGGTGTTCTCGGTGTGTATGTCACCGGTGAAGAGCGTGGTCGAATCGCCCTTTATCTCGTACATCTGCGCCCCGGGTATGTGTCCGGCGGAGTGCGCCAGTACTTCCAGGCCTGCGATGGAGCGGGTCTCGCCTATTTCGAAGGACTGGTAGTTCTGCCACACGTGCTTGACGTCCGGTTCCTTGTAGGGGAAATCAGTGTACCCTTCGGCCTTGGCGATCTTCATGGAGTCGAAGAACAGCAGCGACGCAATGTCCATGGTGAGATCATTGCAGTACACGCTGCAGTCCTTATTATGCACTAGTAAGGGCACTGCTCCACTGTGGTCCAGATGGGAGTGGGTTATGAACACACCTTCCACGTCCGCGGCGGGCATCATAGGGAACTGGGGCATCTCCTTCTTCACCAGACGCATCCCATACTCGAACATTATGTTGGTGCCCTGGTTCTCCACGAGCAAGCCCAGCTTGCCTACCATCTCGGAGCCGCCTAAAAACTTCATTTTCATTTCTTTCTACCTCTTGGATCGTGATTTTTTTATATTGAATGTGGCCGTCCTGTGGGACGTTCCCATTTATTTGTTCACGCTACTCCACATGCATATATACTACTTTTGGTGCGTCCCAGCCACCTGAGGGGCGGCAGGAACGAAGAAAATCGTTTTATACGGGACCGTGAGATTCTTTACCATGGGCGAGTTCGCCACCGTCTTCGATGTGAGGATATCTCGGAAACATGATAAGATATGGATCAGCTCCGCCTTCCGCGTCCAGCTGATCAAGATGGGTTTGGAGAAGGCCGGTTCTGTTAACGAACTGGGCCGGAGGCTGGGGTACCGTTCCCGGGTGCATCCTGGCTGGGGCGTGGTGCAGATAATGCAGGGCAAGCAGGCCTTCCCCCTGCTGCGGCTGAGACTGCTGTCCGAGTTCCTTGAATATCCTCTCGATGATATCCTGCAGCATGCCACCCAGCCATCTCGTGTGACCCCGGAGAGCACCAGGAGCGCCCTGGTGATGTTCGGTCTCAGCGGCTACGTCCCAAGATGATACTGGCATTCCGCCCTTCCGGAAAAAGAGATTTATAGTATCCTTGCCATAATGTAATTGTCGGACACCTGTCCGACCGAAGGGGATGGGATGGTATTCAGGCGTAGCGCCGATGCGGACGATGATATAACCAACACGCTCATCGACCACGGGGTATACCGCCTGTCCGAGGTCTACGAGGACGAGGAAATAAAGAAGTTCCAGGACCTCAAGGTGCCCTATTCCTTCTGGAGCGCGGTGAAGTACACCTTTGTCCTGACGGTCCTACTTTGGTGGCTGCCGGTCTTCGGCCAGATGATAGCGGGATTCGTCGGCGGGCGACGGGCGGGAAAGCCCTGGAAGGGCGTGCTTGCGGCGCTGTTGCCCCTCGGCATAATATTCGTAATCACCTCCTTGGTGGATAACGGCATAGTGCCCACGGTCATCATGGGCGTGGAATGGACCCCCTCGGCCATCCTGGTGTGGCTGGAAGGGGCCGTGCCCCTGATCTCCCCGTACATCGCCTTCGTGAAGATGTACATGATCTCCTTCATCGACACCATCCAGATAGCTACCAATGTCCGTGTGGACGTCTACATAATCACCGCGGCCTTCGCCTACATCGGCGGTATACTCGCCGAGCAGGCCCGGCTGGAGATGAACTTCGTGGCCCGCCACGGCGGGAACTCTATGACCGTGATGGTGGGCGGCGATCAGAAGCGGCCGGCGGAGGAGCAGGAGGAAGAGCCGCAGCGCCCGGTCAAGGGCGGCCGGCCGGTCTCGACCAAGGCGGCCAAGTCTACCAGGGCCGGGCAGAAGGTCATCCGTTTCTCCGACCTGCAGGACATGACCACCGCCAGGGACCAGGACTACGAGGAGGAGTACGCCGAGAAGGGAGAGCAGTGGTACGAGGAGGGCGAGGCCTCGGACGAAGAGGAGGTCTCTGACAACATGTCCGGGCTCGCCAAGCGCTCCGGAAAGCGCGGCGACAAGGGCAAGAACCTGAAGCCAGGCGATTGGAAGTTCGTTTGAGTCACCCGAATACGTTTTTATACGTCTAAATTTTGTGGGACATCGGCGAGAATTGATGTTCTGTCCAAAATGCAAAAGCATTATGAAGCCCGAGAAGGGCTCTTTCAAATGCAGGAACCCGGCGTGCAATTGCGAGGTGACCAAGAACGGGGAGCCTGTTTGTTTCACTACCAGCGGCAAGGAAAAGGAGATGACCGTCATCGACGGCAACGCCCCCACCCTGCCCCGGACCAGGATAGAATGCCCCAAGTGCCACAACATGGAGGCCTTCTGGGTGCTAAGGCAGACCCGGGCTGCGGATGAGCCGGAGACCAAGATCTACCGCTGCGTCTCCTGCAGCCATTCCTGGCGCGAGTACTGAGTCAGTCTTCGCGTGCGGAAAAGTTATAATTAGAGCATAACTTTACTGTGTGGAAGGGGACCAAATGTTTCAGGCCAAGTTAAGATCCGAAACCCTCAAGGGGGTCGTGGACGTCGTTTCCACGCTCATAGATGAGGCCAAGTTCAAGATAAGCGAGAATGGCATAGTTCTGAAAGCGGTCGACCCGGCCCATGTGGCCATGATCGACCTGTTCCTGGGCAAGGAGGCCTTCGAACAGTTCTCCGCCAGCGAGATCGACCTGGGACTGGACCTGGACAAGCTGAGGGAGGTCATACGCCTATCAAAGTCCGGGGACATCATCGAGATGCGTCAGGACGAGGAGCGCGGCCGCCTCATAATCATGGTGGGCAACATCACTCGCCGCATGAACCTGGTCAGCACCGAGGGCATGAGCGACCCCAAGGTCCCCAACCTGACCCTGCCGGCACGCGTGACCGTGGCCGTGGACGAGCTGCAGCGCGGCATCAAGGCCGCCGAGAGCATCTCCGATCACGTAGCACTATTGGTCAACACCGACGGCTTCGAGATGATATCCGAGGGCGACACCGACTCGGTCAGCCTGAAATTGCCCAAGGCCCTGCTGGTCGACCTGCAGTGCTCCGAGAGCATCCGATCCCTGTTCCCCATGGACTACTTCTCCAATATGATCAAGGCCATACCCAGCGGCACCAACGTCAACATAAACCTGGGCAACGACCTGCCGGTCAAGCTGGAGTTCGACATCTCCGCCGGAAAGGGCGGAGTGAAGTACCTGCTGGCGCCCAGGATCGAGAACGATTAGAGGCGCAGCCCCTTCACTATCCGGTTTTCCGCCTCCGGCACCCGGACCTCCACGTTGATGAGGTCCTGCAGGCCGGAGAGGGCTATCTTTTCCTTCAACAGCTCGTCTATCTGGAAGATCCCCGCCGAGTTGTTCATGTTGATCTCGATGAGAATGGGGCGCTCCTTTCCCTTGGTCACCTTGACCTTATCGATGGCCAAAGCGCTCACGGAATGGATGTTCACGCTACCGCTGGCGAACGGTATGCGCGCCCTTCCCTTTTCCATGTCCAGGGCGTCGGCCACGCGGACCACGCCGCCTTCGATGGTGTAGGGGACGAAGCCCTCGTGGTGCGAGATCATGGCGTGCTGCGCCTCGGCCACCATGTAAGTCAGCGTGGGCTCCTGGTACAGGTCCTTCAGCAGCCGGTGCATGATGGGACCGGAGAGCATGATGGAGAACTCGTCGTGGTTCTCCCGGTGCACCGAGAGCCCGATGTCGTGCAGGGCCGAGGCCAGGACGACCACCACCTCCGCGTCCTCCATGCTCAGGGCGTAGTCCTTCACCACCCCCGGCTGGTGCCCGTCCTCCACCAGGAGACGGAGCATCTTGAGGGCGTTGCGGGCTACGATGCGCACGTGGGTGGAGCCGTGGTCGCTGAACCCCAAGCGGTCGATGGCGTTGATGTTGGAGACCTTCCACAATGCCTTGAGCTCCTCGTCGGCGTTGATGCGCTCCAGCATCTTGACCAGGCGGGGATTGTCCTGTACCGGGACCTCGAAAGCCATGGTCCATCGATGAGATTGCCATTAGATTACACTTTTTACTGCGGCGGCGACCTCGATTCTGGGGGGGGGGGGTGGAAAATATTTTTAAGTGGTGGCAGGATAATGGGGACACCCCCATCCTTTCAGGTGCTTTGCTTTGAACCAACTTAACGAAAAGACCGTCCAGCGGCTGGAGCAGAAAGCCGTATTGCTGCGCCGCCAGGTCATCAAGATGATATACGCTGCGGGTTCTGGCCATCCCGGCGGGTCCTTATCCTCCGCCGACATCGTGACCGCCCTGTTCTTTGAGGTCATGGACCATTCGCCGAAGCGCTTCAAGTCCGCGGACCGCGACCATTTCATATTATCCAAGGGGCACGCCGCCCCCATATACTACGCCGCCCTGGCCGAGAGCGGTTACTTTCCCACGGACGAGCTCATGACCTTGCGCAAGCTGCACTCTCGCCTGCAGGGGCACCCCTCGCGGGTGAAGACCCCCGGCGTGGAGATGTCCACCGGGTCTCTCGGACAAGGATTGAGCGTGGCCAACGGTCTGGCCCTGGCCCTGCGGTTGAAGGGACTGGACCGCAAGGTCTACTGCCTTTGCGGCGACGGGGAGATGGCCGAGGGGCAGGTCTGGGAGGCGGCCATGTTCGCCGCGCACAATCACCTGGATAACGTGATCTGCATCGTCGACCGCAACGGGCTGCAGATCGACGGCCGGACGGAGGACGTCATGGCCCTCGAACCCCTGGGCGACAAATGGAAGGCCTTCGGTTGGCACGTGCTGCACATGGACGGCAACGATATGTGGCAGGTGCTGGACACGTTCGAGGAGACCAAGAAGCACCGCGGAACGCCGACGGTCATCATCGCCAAGACCGTCAAGGGCAAGGGCGTCTCCTTCATGGAGAACAACGTAGGCTTCCACGGCAAGGCACCGAACGAGAAGGAGTATGAGCAGGCCATGCGGGAACTGGGGGGATCGGCATGAGCTGGGCCATGGAATCACAGCGCAAGAACTACGGCAAGGCGCTGGTCGAACTGGGCAAGGTCCGCGAGGACGTGGTGGTCCTGGACGCCGATCTTTCCGGTTCCACCCGCACCGTGGAGTTCGCCAAGGCGTACCCGAAGCGCTTCTTCAACTGCGGCATCGCCGAGCAGAACATGATGGGCACCGCCGCCGGTCTGGCCGTGGGAGGCATGACCGTCTTCGCCTCCACCTTCGCCGTCTTCGCTACGGGACGCGCGTACGACCAAATCAGGCAGTCCATTGCCTACCCCGACCTGAACGTCAAGATCGTGGCGTCGCACGCCGGCATCACCGTGGGGGGCGACGGGGCCTCGCATCAGACCATGGAGGACATCGCTCTTATGAACGCCATCCCCAACATGACCGTGGTGGTCCCGGCCGACGGGCCGGAGACCTATAAGGCCGTCATGGCCATCGCCGAGAGGCGCGGCCCGGCCTACCTGCGCATGGGTCGCAGCGACATACCTATCATAACCTCGAATGCTGACAAGTTCCAGATCGGCAAGGCCTCGGTGATGCGCGACGGGACGGACGTGGCCCTGGTGGGCACTGGCCAGATGGTCGCATCGTGCCTTCTGGCAGCCGAATCACTGAAGGCCAAGGGCGTATCCGCCCGGGTCATCAACCTCAGCACCATCAAACCTCTGGACGTCCATACCCTGGTCAAGGCGGCCAAGGACTGCGGGGCTGTGGTCACCGCCGAGGAGCATAACATCGTGTCCGGCGTCGGCACCCTGGTCGCCGCCGCCCTGGCGGAAGCGTACCCGGTACCAATGGAAAGGGTCGCGATGCAGGACGTGTTCGGACAGTCGGGCGAGAGCGAGGAGCTCATGCGCGAGTATGGGCTGAGCGACAAGGAGGTCGCCGCCGCGGCAATCAAGGTCATGGAGAGGAAAAAATGAAGATATTCATCGACACCGCCAACATAGAACAGATCAAGGAGGTCAACTCCTGGGGCATATTGGATGGCGTAACGACCAATCCCAGCTTGATCGCCAAGGAGAAGAAGGACTTCGCCACCATCGTCAACGAGATCTGCGAGGTGGTCGACGGACCGATAAGCGTGGAGGTCATCAGCCTCAAGTCGCAGGAGATGTACGAAGAGGGCATGAAACTGGCCGCGGTCAATGACAACATCGTGATCAAGGTGCCCATGACCGAGGAGGGCCTGAAGGCCACCAACATGCTGTCCAAGGAGGGCGTGTCCGTGAACATGACTCTCATCTTCTCGGCCAATCAAGCGTTGCTGGCGGCCAAGGCGGGCGCCCGCTACGTCTCGCCCTTCGTGGGAAGGCTGGACGATGTAGGGCAGGACGGCATGGACCTCGTCTCGGAGATCATGGACATCCTGGACAACTACGATTTCGACACCGAGGTCATCGTGGCCAGCGTGCGCGACCCCATCCACGTGACCGAGGCGGCGCGCATGGGCGCCCACATCGCCACCATCCCCTTCGACGTGCTCAAGAAGATGTTCAAGCACCCCCTGACGGACATCGGCATCGAGCGCTTCCTGAAGGACTGGGAGAAGGTCAAGAGCGGCAAGTAGACGCTTTTTCCAAACCACTTCCGTTGTTTTTTCGTTCGAAAGATTTGATATACGCCGCCCCTCTACGAACCTCGATGCGCTGCGACGTGCTGGTCGTCGGCGGCGGCCCGGTGGGCTGCACTGCCGCCTCCGTTCTGGCCCCCGCCCTCGATACGGTGGTGGTGGAGGAGCATCCCTGCATAGGCGAGCCGGTGCAGTGCGCCGGCCTGGTGACACCCAGGGTCGTGGACCTGGCCTCGGCCTGGGACACTGTGATCAATCGCATCGACGGCGCCTATGTGCATTTCCCCGGAGGAAGGACGCTTATCCTTCAGGGCAGCGAGGTCAAGGCCGTGGTGGTGCGCCGGGGCGACTTTGACCGCCGCTGCGCCTTCCTGGCCGAGAAGACAGGGGCGCGGGTGCTGACCTCCAAGCGCTGCTTGTCCGTTCGCAGGGACGCCGACGGGCTGGTCGCCGATATAGAGGAGGGTGAGGAGGTCCGTTGCCGTGCGCTCGTCGCTGCCGACGGATACCGGTCCAAGGTGGCCAAGCAGCTCGGTCTAGGCGAACCCAGGGACCTATTGCGGGGCATCGAAGCGGACCTCCGTGTGAGGATGGAGGACCAGGGCAAGGTGAATGTTTACTTGGGTAGGGACGTGGCCCCGGGCTTCTTCGCCTGGGCCATCCCCTGCGGTGACCTGACCCGGGTGGGACTGTGTGTCACCCCGGGGGGCGGGACCCCGCAGTCCTACCTCGAAAGGCTGCTGGAGAGACAGGGATGGGCCGGAGCGGTAAGGGAGCGCACCTATTCCGGAGCCATCCCCCTGGGCCATCTGGAAAGGACGTACGCCGAGCGGGTACTGCTGGCCGGCGACGCCGCGGGGATGACCAAGCCGCTCAGCGGCGGCGGTCTTTACACTGGCATGACCGCAGGGCGGATGGCCGCCGAGACGCTCATCGAGGCCTTCCGCCAGGACGACCTGTCTGCCCAGAATTTGTCCAGTTACGAAGAGAGGTGGAAGGGGGAGTTCGGCAGCGAGCTGCGGAACTCGTTCCGGGTGCGCCGGGTGTTCGTCAAGATGACCGACCGGGACTTCGACAAGGCCGGAAGCAAGTTCGACCGGGAAAAGGTGCGCGGGGTCCTGGCCACCGGGGACATCGACTTTCCCACCGCACTAGCACGGCCGTTGCTGAAGAAAGCCCCCTCGCTCCTGTCCTTGTCCCCGATGCTGATCCTGCGCCTGATGAGGCGGTGAGATGAGAGCGATAGAGGTCCCCAAGCGGGAGGCCGACGGGGTCAAGGACCACCTGAACCGTCTGCGGTCCCTCGACCTCAACTGGAAACCGGGTAGGAAAGGGGACATGGTGCTGCTCCCTTTGCAGGACGAGAACCCCTTCCCGCAATATCCGGTGGTGGACGTTGAGCTGGAGGCCCAGGACCGCCACCGGCCGCCCCAGGAGCGCATCGCCGAACGACTGGACCTGCCACCGGCTCTTAAAGCGCTGCTGCCGGAGAGATATGAGAGGCTGGGGCACGTGCTGATCATCCAGCTCCCGGAGGAGCTGCTCCCTTACACGCGGGAGGTGGCCAAGGCCTACGCCACGGTCCTCAAGGCCAGGACCGTGCTGCTGGAGAAGGGGATAATCAAGGGCGTGGAGCGGCGGCCGGACGTGGAGCTGGTCTATGGGAAGGAGACGGAGACCACGCATCTGGAGTCCGGGATCCTGTACCGGTTGGACCCCAGCAAGGTCATGTTCTCCTCCGGCAACTTCGATGAGAAGCAGCGGATGGGGAGGCTGGACTGTCGCGGCGAGACGGTGGTGGACATGTTCGCCGGCATAGGCTACTTCACCTTACCCATAGCGGTGAAGGCCAGGGCAGACCGGGTCATCGCCTGCGAGATAAATCCCGTGGCCGCGGACTACCTGCGCACCAACGCCCGCTTGAACGGGGTGGAGGAGCGCATCACCGTATTCGATGGGGACAACCGGGACCTTCCCGGGGAGCGCCTCGCCGACCGGGTGGTGATGGGCTACGTCAACGTCACCTGGCAGTTCCTGCCCAAGGCCTTCTCCCTGGTCAAGAAGGGCGGCATCATCCATTACCAGGACACCTGTTCGATAGACCGCATCCCCCAAGGCCTCTTGGAGAACCTGAAGGAAGGTTGCGGCGGAAGGCCCTTCGAGGTGCTGGGGGTGAGGGAGGTCAAAGCGTACGCCCCGTCCATCTCCCACATGGTGGTGGACGTCAGGGTGCTCTGACGGCCGATTCGCCCGAACCGCTGTCCCTCAGGAGCAGGACGAGCGACTGGTGATATTCCTCGCCGCAGCCTTCGACCATGACCTTGGCGTGCGTGGTGAGGTGCTCCCCATGGTCCCTCTCCTCGTTGCTGAACTGCCATTTGCGGGACTGCCCTTCGCCCACGGCGTTCAGGAAGGCGTAGCATACCGCCCGCAGGAGATGCTCCTTGGCCGTGCGCTCCACCAGCCGCAGCATGGCCGGGGTCCCTTCGGTCTTGTAGGCCTTGGCCAGAGTATCGGCCAGTTGCCCCACCGCTCCCAGTCCGGCGTAGGCCGGCAGGGTGCAGAGGGCCTCCCTCTCCTTCACCAGTCGCTGCGCCTCGGAGAGCATCTGCCCGGGGGTGAGCTCCTTCTGGCCCCATATCCGATCGGCGGTCAGCTCGTCCGATACCGCTATCAGCATGGCCCGACCGTGCGACTCCCACATCTCGCTGATGACCTTTCCGGACTGGTTCTGGTCGGAGACGATGGGTGCGCCACTGGCGATCACGGCCTGCAGCGCCTTGCGCTCCATGTCGCTCCCCTTGAGCGCGTTCAGGAACGCTTCGCCGTCCTTTCCGAAACATTCCTGGCCTATAACGTAGATGGTTCCGCGAGAGCGCATCCTCTCGCTTTTCGCCTGCACGTGCGCGGCGATGAGCCCGGCATCGTCCAGGTCGCCCTGCAGGTACCTCTCGATCAACGCCTTGGGAGTGGCGAACTCCCCCTGGCATTCCGGACGTCCGCCGACGTACGAATGGTCCACGCTGACCTTCAGGTCGTCGTAGGGGTCGGGGGCGGCCATCCGGGCCACGATGTGCTGGGCGGTGTTCATGTCCCCGGCACATTCCGCGCATACCCGCAGCGTCTTGTTGGCCGAGGTCCAGTGTATGAGCACCGCCGGCCGTCCGCTGTGCCCGCAGTTGCCCTCGATGACGCGATAGGGCAGATTGTCCAGTATCTCTTTTACGTAATCCTCCGGAGCCTTGGGACCGGAGAACGAACAGGACAGCCCCTTCTCCGTGGAATAGATATGCATCTTCCCCTCGCGAGCCATGTCCAGGTAGGCCAGCAGCCGGAGGTCCGGATCGTCGAAATGCTGCAGGGCGATCTGCTTTTCCCGGTCCACCTTCCCTCGTAATGCGAATGAGACCGTACCCCCCGGTAGGTTGGCTATGGTCAGGTAGGGCAGCTTGCCCGAGGCGGAAATGGAAATCGCTGCGGCGTAGGCGCGAACGAATTGATCGCCCTTGCCAGCTAGCTTGATGAGCCGTACCGGATCGTCCTTGTACCGCAGGACCTTGTTCAGCCTCTTGTTCAGCTTGGCGAAGGGGTCCTTGCGCACCTCCTCCAGGAGGCGGGGGACGACCAGAGAGGGGTCATCGGCCAGCCTTTTAGACGTGGCCAGCATTTCCTTCTCCATGTTCTTGGGGGTCGTTTTGATGCCGCGGAAGCGGGCCCTGCGAGGCATGAGCCCTCATTCAATCCCCTCCCATAAAATCATTTGCCGAGGTTGCCTCGATAATTATTTCACCGACGCCAATCATATGCTTCACAGAGGGATGGGTTGAGCAAGGATTATGCCGACGGGTACCTGAAGGGCTACGAGGATGGCCTCAGGGAAGCTCTGGACGAGCTGCTCAGCATGACCTGTCGCCGGAACTACAACGCCACGGAGATCCAGCTGCTGGCCAAGAACCAGAAGAACGGCATCCCCAAAAAGCTGGCCCAGCGACGCAAGCAGATACAACGGGAACTGGGCGTGGATCTGGACCAGAAGGAGGAGGGGAAACCGACACCCCGTGGGGAGGCCGGGCCGGGAAAGACGGTGCTGCTCAAGGGGGAGGCCAACGCCGAGGCCCTCGAGGCCTTCCGCGACCTGGTCCGGGAGGGCTGGGACGGGCTGTGCATTTCCCGCACGTGCCCTAAGGACGTGCGTCAGTACGTCGGTAAAGAATGCTCCGTGCTGTGGCTGACCAAGGCCGACCCGCAGGCCGGGGACCTGGACCGTGAGGAGTACCTGCAGCCCACGGAGACGGCCAAGATGCAGACCAGCATACGGAACTTCCTGGCCAAGAACAAGGGCAAACCGTCCGTCATCCTCTTGGACGGGATGACCTACATCGTCACCAACACCGACTTCCGTTCCTTCCTGAAGATCGCCCAGAAGCTGAAGGACGACGTCTTCCAGGCCCAGTCCTTGCTGCTTCTGCCCTACGAGCCCAGCAACATGGCGGAGAACGAGGTCAGCCTGCTCATCAACGAGATGTCCTAACCCTTCTGCAATGATATCTCGATGGAGGAGACGTTCAGCGGTTTACTGTCCTGGCCGGGCAGCACCTCGGTGTTTATCTCGATCCTTTCCAGTTTGGCGTTCTTCACATACCGGTCCTTGACGATCAGTGCGACGTCCACCGCCTTGCTGATGTTCTTGCCCCGGGCCTTGATGATTATCGGTACTTCCCCGCCGTTAAGCTTGGATACCGTGACCAGCACGTAGTTCATGGTCGGCTTCTGGCCTATGTAGATCAATTGGCCTTCGCTCATCTAGTCCTCTGAACTAATTTAATTTAATGATACTATATATTAAACTATGCCGGTGATTATTAAAAATTATAATCAAGGGCGCGCCATGGAACTGGCCACGTTCTTCAGGGCGATCATGTTGGCCGCGGTGCGCATGTCCACCGCCTTCTCCCTGGCCATCGACGATACGTCGCGGTAGGCCATGGTCATCATGATCGACAGGCGCGACCGGACCTCCTCGATGCTGCAGAACTTCTGTTGACGGTCCTGATGCCACTCAAAGTAGCTGACGGTCACGCCGCCGGCGTTGGCCAGTATGTCGGGCAGGACCGGTATCCGGCGTTCGAAGAGAATCACGTCCGCGGCGGGGGTGGTGGGCCCGTTGGCCCCCTCGACGACCATGCGGGCCTGCAAGGCCTCGGCCTCCTGGCGGTCGATGGCGTTCTCCATGGCCGCCGGCACCAGCATGTCGCACTCCAACCGAAGGAGCTCGGCGTTGCTGACGTCCCTGGCGCCCGGGAAACCCTGGAGGGAGCCGGTGCGGTCCTTGTGCTCGCGCACCTTCAGGGGGTCCAGGCCCTCTTCGGCGAATATCCCTCCGCGGGAGTCGCTGAGGGCCACGATGCGGCATTCGCGTTCCTGGTGGAGCAGCCGGGCGGTGTTCCAGCCCACGTTCCCGAAGCCCTGCACCGCCACCCTGGCACCCTTCATGCGGATGCCGTGCTCCTCCGCTCCGGCGGTGGCCACCTCCATGATCCCGCGCGAGGTGGCCTCCTCCCTCCCCTGGGAGCCGCCCAGCTCCAAGGGCTTGCCGGTGACCACGGCTCCGGAGCGGTCCCCGGTCAGCTTCGCGTAGGCGTCCAGGACCCAGGACATGACCTGGGCGTCGGTGCCTACGTCCGGCGCGGGGATGTCCCTGTTCGGGCCGATGATAGGGAATATCTCCATCGTGTATCTCCTGGTCAGCCGTTCCAGTTCCCCCTGACTGAGCGCTTTGGGGTCGCAGGCCACGCCGCCCTTGGCCCCGCCGAACGGCACCTGGACCACGGCGCACTTCCAGGTCATCCACATGGCCAGGGCCTTGACCTCGTCCAGGGTGACCCCGGGATGGTAGCGTATGCCGCCCTTCGCCGGCCCCCTGGCCGTGCTGTGCTGCACGCGGTATCCGCTGAACATACGTTCCTTTCCGTCGTCCATGCGCACCGGGAAGTTGCATTCTAGCACCAGCTGCGGTTTTTTTAGCCTTTCGACCATGAACTGGTCCATGTCCAGCATGGCGCCCACCTTCTCCACGTGCTTCACCGCGTTCAGGTAAAGGGACGTTCCGGTCATCGCTGGTCACTATGGATGCAGCTGCAATTTAACACCATCGCATCAGGGAAAAAATAGTAATGGCTGAGGACAATAGAGTGAATGGGGCAAGATGCCGGTCCCGAGGTGATTCATACCATGTCAGAAGTGGACGTTTCGATGACGAGGGAGGAGATGGAGAGCATGTCCAAGGAGGCCATCACCATCTGGTGGTCCACAGTCATCAAGGCCGTGGTCTCGAGCAGCAGCTCCGAGGAGATGAAGAAGATCTTGCACCATTTCCTAACTTCGGCGGTCAAGGAGATGGTGAGCACCTATGGCTCGAAACGCACCATGGAGCTCATGGGACCAGTGATGAAGCAGGGCGGCAAGAAGGCGGCCGTGCGCGCGCTGGAGGAGCATGAGATCGTGGACCGGGACGGCATCGCCATCTCCTCGCTCATCGACCTGTGGGAGGGGGCGCTGGGCGTGCGCGGCACCATCGTGGAAAAGAGCGAGATATCCGTGGTCAAGGTGGCCAAGGAGTGCCCCTTCGCCAACCAGCCTCCGGAGCTGTGCGCCTTGTTCGGCCGCTTCGTGGACGGCTTCTGCGAGGTCATAAACCCGGATTACGGATGGTGCCAGACCCATAAGATGTCCGTCGGGGACAAGGAGTGCCGCTGGGTCTGCAAGAAAGAGAGATGAGGGGGGACGGTGGAGAACAACGCCAAGGTGGCCGCCATCCTCGAGGAGGTGGCCGACCTTCTGGAACTGAAGGAGAACACCTTCTTCCAGGTCCGGGCCTATCGCCGGGCGGTCAAGGAGATCTCGTCGCTCACCGAGGACATCAAGGACCTGTACGTCCGAGGGCACCTGGACACCGTTCCCGGGGTGGGAAAGGCCATTCACGATAAAATCGTGGAGATACTCCGCACCGGAGAGCTGCAGTACCTGAACGACCTGAGGAACGAGTTCCCCGCAGGGTTGTTGCAGGTCATGCGGGTGCCGGACGTGGGTCCCAAGACCGCCGGCCGTTTGTACAAGGAGCTGAAGGTCACCAACCTGCAGGACCTGCGCACGGCGGCGGAGATGCATCAGATAAGGAAGCTCAAGGGCTTCGGGGAGAAGACCGAGGAGAACATCCTGAAGGGCATCAGGTTCCTGGAGTCACGTCAGGGCCGCATGCTGCTCGGTTACGCGTTTCCGAGGGGGAAGGCCCTGGAGGAGCACATGCGCTCCTGCGGGTTCGAGCTGGTCAGCCTGGGAGGCAGCCTGCGCCGCATGAAGGAGACCATCGGGGACATCGACATTCTGGTGGGGAGCGTGGATGCCGCCAAGGCCATGGACGCCTTCGTCTCCTACCCTCAGGTGGGGGAGGTTCTGCTGAGAGGGGATACCAAGACCTCCATACGCCTGCAGGACGGGGTGCAGGTGGACCTGCGCGTGGTCGTCCCCTCCAGCTACGGGGCGGCGCTGCAGTATTTCACCGGTTCCAAGGAGCACAACGTACGAATGCGCTCCCTGGCCCAGGACCTGGGACTCAAGCTCAACGAGTACGGGGTCTTCCGGAACGCCGACGGGGAGAAGGTGGCCGGGGAGACCGAGGAGGGCGTGTACGACGCGCTGGGATTGCAGTGGATGCCCCCGGAGATGCGCGAGGACCGCGGGGAGGTCGACCTGGCCAGGAGGAACGAGGTGCCCCGGGCGGTCACCCTTTCCGATATCTGCGGCGACCTGCATGTGCACTCGGAGGCCAGTGACGGCGTGGACAGCGTGGAGGCCTTGGCCCGGGCCGCGGCCACCCACGGGTACGAGTATCTGGCGATAACGGACCACAGCCGCTCATTGACCGTGGGTAACGGCCTCAGCGTGGAGCGGCTGCTGGAGAACGCGGACAAGGTGCACGCCGCGGCCAGCGTTGTTCCCGAGGTCCACCTGCTCACCGGGGCGGAGGTGGAGATCGACGAGTACGGCGGCCTGGACTACCCGCCGGAGGTGCTTGGCGACCTGGACCTGGTGGTCGCGGCGGTGCACAGCCGATTCAAGATGCCCCCGGAGGAGATGACGCAGAGGCTGATCGCCGCCGTCTCCAACGAGCACGTAGACGTTCTCGCGCACCCCACCGGCCGCATCATCGGGGAGAGGGAAGGGTACCAATTCGACATGGAGAAGGTCATGCAGGCGGCCAAGGACAACGGGGTGTCGCTGGAGGTCAATTCCTTTCCCGAGCGCCTGGACCTCAACGACGTGCATTGCGCCATGGCCCGGGAGAGGGGCGTCACCGTCTGCGTGAACACCGACTCCCACAACGTCAGGCAATTGGACTACATGTTATTCGGCGTCGCCACGGCCAAGAGGGGCCGGGTGCCGCCGGAGCTGGTCCTCAACTCCCTGCCCTGGGAGGGGCTGAAAAAACGCCTGAACTTGTGAGACTGGACGGGCAACGTTTATCTGGTAGGAGGACCGATACTCAGAGGATGTCGGCCGAGGAGATCGCGGAGCGCATTCGTAGCATGGAGATACGGGGGGCGGCGGAGATCGCCCGCCAGGCGGCCCAAGCCCTGAAGGACGAGGCCGAGGGCTGCCATACCGATGACCTGAAAGAACTCAAGGCCTGCGTGGAAAAGGCCCGGGACATCCTCTTGGCCTCCCGCCCCACTGCCATATCCCTGTGGAACGGCGTGCAGTACGTGTTCAAGGACACCTCGCATCTCATCGATGCCGTCGAGTACCGGGAGAAGGTGAAGGCGAACGCCGACCGGTTCATCAAGCGCTCCAAGAACGCCCTGAAGACCATTGGCAAGCTGGGCGCCAACCGCATCCGCGACGGGGACAAGGTCCTGACGCATTGCAACAGCAAGGCCGCGATAGCCGTAATGGCCGAGGCCTGGGCCCAGGGTAAGCGCTTCGAGGTGTTCGCTACCGAGTCCCGCCCCTGGAGGCAGGGCGTGATCACGGCCAACGACCTGGCGAAATTGGGCATCCCGGTCACCATGATCATCGATTCCGCCGTCCGCTACGTCATGAAGGACATGAACCTGGTGCTGGTAGGCGCGGACACCATAGCTTCCAACGGCGCGCTCATAAACAAGATCGGAACCTCGCAGGTGGCCCTAGCAGCGCATGAGGCCCGAGTGCCGTTCACCGTCTGCGCGGAAACCTTCAAGTTCTCCCCGCGGACGATATACGGGGAATTGGTCAAGATAGAGGAGAGGGACGCCACCGAGGTGGTGAAGGAAGGAGAGGTGCCACCGCAGGTAAAGGTCTTCAACCCGGTCTTCGATGCCACCCCGCCGGAGTACATCGACTCCATCGTGACGGAGATAGGCGTGATACCGCCCTACGCCGCCTACCAGGTGATCGTCAAGGAGCTGGGCCAGGAATTCATATTCTACGAGGATTGATAGCATGGAATACGAGGACAGATACCTTCATCTGAACGAGGCCATAGACGTGGATTCCCACGTCATCTGCAGATACAAGGTCAAGACCGCAATGAAAATGACCACGGCCGCGGCGGCCATCGCCACTGAGCAGTCCACCGGCACGTGGACGAAATTGTCCACGCTCAATGAGGACAACTTCTTAAGGAGGAGCGGCAAGGTCACGGCCATCGACGGGAACATGACCACCATCGCTTTCCCGGTGGAGGACTTCAGCCTGGACATCGGCGGCGTGCCGCAGATACTGAGCGTCATCGCCGGCAACCTGTTCGGCCTGGAGGCCTTGGAAGGCGTCCGCTTGGAGAGCGTCGTCTTTCCCAAGAGCATGTTGAAGGAGTTCAAGGGGCCCAAGTACGGCGTGGACGGCATGCGTAAGATCCTGAAACGACCGAAGAAGCCCCTGGTAGGCACCATCGTCAAGCCCAAGATCGGGCTGTCGCCCAAGGAGACGGCCGACTACGTGTACGAGGCCGGCATGGGCGGGCTGACCAACGGCAAGGACGACGAGACGCTCAGCAACCAGAAGTTCTGCCCGCTGGAGGACCGCGTGGTGGCGATAGCCGAGGCGTTGGACCGGGTGAAGAGCGAGACCGGGCACATCATGATCCACGCCATAAACGTAAGCACCAACGGCCATCAGATACTGGAGGTGGCCGAGCGGGCCCAGGAGCTGGGCGCTTCGCAGCTCATGGTGGACGTGCTGACCTGCGGCTTCGGGGCCATACAGGTGCTGGCCGAGGACCCCTCCATTAAATTGCCCATCCACGTCCACCGGACGATGCATGGGGCGATGACCCGGAACCCGGACCTGGGGATCAACATGAACGTCTTCGCCACCCTGGTGCGCATGGTGGGCGGTGACGCTTTGCACGTCGGGACCTTCGGGGTGGGCAAGATGAAGGGCGTGCCCCAAGAGGACCTGATCAACAAGGACATCTGCTTGACGAAGGACCTGCCGTACAAGAGGGTGATGCCCGTCGCTTCTGGCGGCGTGCACCCTGGAATGATCAAGAAGTTCGTGGACATTGCCGGAACGGATTTGCAGATACAGGCCGGCGGCGGCGTTTCCGGCCATCCAGGTGGAGTGCGCGGCGGCGCCCGGGCCATGGTCCAGGCGGTGGACGCGGCCTACGAGGGCGTCGAGCTGGAAGTGTACGCCAAGGACCACAAGGAGCTGGCCGAGGCTATAAAGAAGTGGGGATTAGCATGAAGCTCAAGGCTAAGTACGTGGATGTGGACACCGGCGAGGTGTCCGTGGTGATGCATGACTTCGACTGCGCTGAGCTCGGGTTGCGGGAGAAGGACAGGGTCAAACTGAGCCATGAGGGGAAGACGACGGTGGCTATCGTCACCACTAGCGACACCGTGGTCAAAAAGGGGGAAATCGGCCTGCTCGGCCACACCTTCCAGACCATCGGGGCGGAGGACGGGGAGATGGTGGAAGTGTGCGTTACTAGCAAGCCTGAGTCCATCGAGTTCATCCGCAAGAAGATGGACGGAGCGGAGCTCAGCACCGAGGAGATCAACACCCTCATCGCCGACATCTCCTCCCGTTCACTTTCCAACATCGAGCTTTCCGCTTACGTTACCGCATTATACATCCGGGGGATGAACATACGGGAGACGGCCGATCTCACGAAAGCGATGGTGGCCACCGGGGAGACCATCAAGTTCGACAACGGGCCGATATACGACTTCCACAGTGTGGGCGGGTGCCCGGGCAACAAAATAACACTGCTGGTGGTGCCGATAATGGCCGCGGGCGGGTGCAAGCTGCCCAAGACTTCCTCTAGAGCTATAAGCAGCGCCGCCGGGACCTCGGACATAGTGGAGGTCTTCGCCAATGTGGCCTTGACGCCTCAGGAGCTCAAGGCCGTCACCGAGAGGGTGGGCGGGGTCATGGCCTGGGGCGGGTCGCTGAACCTGGCGCCGGCGGACGACCTGATCATCAAGGTCGAGTATCCCTTGGGTATCGACCCGCACGCCCAGCTGCTCGCTTCCGTCATGTCCAAGAAGAAGGCCGTGGGAGCGAACTACCTGGTCATCGACATACCCATGGGCGATGGCACCAAGGTCCCCACCATGGATATGGCTAAGGTGTACGCCCGGGACTTCATACAGTTAGGAGAGCAGCTGGATATCCGGGTGGAGTGCGCCATCACCTACGGTGGTCAGCCGGTGGGCCGGGCCATCGGACCGGCCCTCGAGGCCATCGAGGCCATCAGCATCCTGGAGGGGGCCAAGACGCCCAACAGCGTGGTGGAGAAGACCACCAGCATCTGCGGGATGCTCTTCGAGATGGGCGGGGAGTACATGGGCTCGGAGAAGGCCCGGCAGATACTGGAGAGCGGCAAGGCCCTCAAAAAGTTCCGGGAGATCGTGGAGGCCCAGGGCGGTAACCCGGACATAAAGTCCACGGACATCAAGGTCGGGCAGCATAGCGTGGACGTGATGGCCAAGCAGAGCGGGTATGTGGGCGCCATCCAGAACAAGGCGTTAGTGCGCATCGCACGGACCGCCGGCTCGCCCAAGGACAAGGGCGCCGGGCTGGTCATCAGCAAGAAGGTGGGCAACAAGGTGGACAAGGGCGAGACCATCTACACCATCTACACCGAGAACGAGTGGAAGCTGCAGGAAGCGCTCAAACTGGGCATACGCCTGGAGCCGATTTGCATCCAGGGAATGGTCCTGGCCAGGGTGCCCTCATTCTCTCGCGTGGCCCTCTGAAACCCCTTTCCCCTTCTGTTTTTTTATCGCTTCCTCCAAGCCCAGGGCGCCCCGTGCTACGTCACCGGCCAGGGCGGAGGAGATGGTCACCGCCCCGTCGCTGTGGATGCGGCTCAGCCGCTGGATCTCCCTCAGCTCGCCTGGCGTCGGTTCCACCTGCGGCTTGAACGGGATGAGCTCCCCACGCATCTTGGATATGGCCATGGCCGCGTCGGCGTCCGGGCTTCCGGTGCGGCGGGTGGTGGACGTCTCGTCCACCATCTCGATGTTGCGGGTGATGGCCCACAGCGAGTTGATCACCCGGTCGCGGTTGGTGCGGTCGCCGTGACCCACCCGGACCAAAAGCTCGTTCGTGCTTATCAGGGAGAGGAAGTCCTGCACCGCCGGCCCCACCTCCTCCGGGGAGAGGACGGTGTCCGAGTGCAATGCCTTACCATCGCCCAGGAAGGCCACCCCCGGCCGTGGGCCGGGGTCTACGCCCACTATCACGCGGTTGTAGGAGCCGCCCTGCATCAGGGCCAGAGCGGTCTTCACCGCCCTCTCCGGGTCGTCGCTGGCGATCACCCTCTTCCCCCGCAGCCTCTTCCGTTCCGCTTCGGTGGTCAGCACCAGCTCCACGTTCAGCGGCAGGGGGTCGTCGAACCCCATGGAAATGAAAGGATGACCCTTCTCCTTTAACAGCCGGACCGCTCCGTAGAAGAAACGGAAGTCCTCGGTGATGACGGCCACTACTTTCATCCGGGGGCTACTTGGCGCCGCGGGACTTAATGCTTGCCTGCGGAAGAACTTCGCCTGCGTCCGTCGAGGCACCCGCAACGGTGAAATAAATCCTGATGACATGGAATCGCGTGGATGGGAAAGCGCTCAGCGATTCGGTGAAGGGTAGGTGCGAGAACACCTGCCGAGAGTTCCTGAACGAGGAACTGCCGGAGATGGCCAACTAGTATCTGTCGAAGTACCTGGCGGTGCAGATCGACGGGGAGCTTCCGGAGGCCGCCCGGACCATGAAGGGCGAACGCCAGGTGATCGAGGAGAACGACCCTCACTAGTGCGTGCGCGTGCTCACCTCCGAAGGCGGGGAGCACTCCATGATCATCTTAGGTCTGAACCTGCCGCGGGAGCAGACCATGGAGGCGGTGGAGCGATTGAAGGGCTCCCCGACCAGGGAGAAGCTGTTCGTCTACCTCTTCACCTTCGAGAAGGTGGACGACGAGGAGGTCATCTCCCACGCCATCATGGAAGGCGAGCTCTTGCGGATGATACGCGATACGGGCATAATCGCTTTCTTCGCCATGCTGGACGCTCAAGCGGGCATGGGCATGCTGGCCCGCATCGACGGCGATAGGCGGACGATCGAGTACCTGCCGCACTAGACCGCTTCGTTCTCGTCCACGCGGTCGGTGCGCTCCGGTATGGCCCGTCCCAAGGCCAGGAAGCCTATGGCTGCGAACAGCCCGAAGCAGCCGATGCCGGCCCACATTATTATCGGATCGCCCAGGAAATTGTCGTAGAGCAGCCCGCCGAAGAAGGGACCGGCGGAGAATCCGAAGCTGCTCACCAGCCCGTACATCCCTTGGTACCTGCCCCGTTCCTTCTCCGGGGACATCTTGGCCACCAGGGCGGTAGATGACGGCGAGACTATCATCTCGCCCATGGTCACGATGAACATGCACATGGCCAGGTACATGAAGCCAGGGGAGAGCAGCCAGGACGGTAGCTGCAGTCCTAACGTCGGGGTGAGGCCGACAATGCCGTAGCCTATGGCGTACAACAACGAACCAAAGGCCATGACCCTGGTCATCCGATGGTGGCTGATGGCCCGGGAGATGGGGAACTGGATCAGTACTACCATCAGGCCGTTGATCGCGTAGATATAACCGATCTCGGCGCTGGTCAGTCCGATCTGGGCCGTGGAGAACACGGCGTAGGTGGAGGCCATTTGCCCGAACATCATGAACAGGAATATGGAGATGAAGGAGAAGGCTATGAAGCGGCGGTCCTTGCCCAGCCGCCCCAGGTCCCGCAGGGAGAAGCGCTCCCTCTTGGAGCCGGGGCTGATGCTCTCCCCCACGAACAGGAACACTATGATGGACACCGTCCCCGTGGCCAGGGCGCTGATGAGGAACAGGAACGGGTACGATATCATGGCCAGCAGCCCGCCCAGAAGCGGCCCTATAGTCCAGCCGAGGTTGCCGCCTATGCGCAAGAGCCCGTAGGCCTCCAGCCTCTTCTTTGGCTCGACCACGTCGGCTATCATGGCGCTGGAGGCTGGCTCGAAGAAGGACCCGGCCAGGCTGCTCATGCAGATCATGACGGTTATGACCACCAGGTCGGCCCCTCCGGCGATGACGTAGGCCAGCCCGATGAACATCAGGCAGCGGGTGGCCATGGCGATGACCATGACCTTCTTGCGACCGACGATATCGGCCAGCTCCCCTCCCAAGATCTGCCCTGACGCTCCGACGATCGCCGATATTAGGAGCACTAGGCCCACCACGGTCATGGATATGCCCAGCTCCTGGTTCAGGTAGATGGAAAGGAAGGGCATCACGATTGAGAAGCCCAGCGAGGAGATGATGCGCCCGTAGAAGAGCGTCCAGACCCGGCGGTCGTAACCGCGGGCGGATTGGAAGGAAGGCAATCGGATGGCCATTTGTAAGGGGTAGTCAATGCCGAGCCTCAATTAATGATTTCTACTGTCATGGAATAACACGTTTTCCGGCAGGTTTATCTATTGAACTGCGCATCAAAACCATGGTCATTGGACCAGGAGGTTCCCGGATATGATGCCAGCACATATATTTTCAGCAGGATGCCGGGAACCTGACTGAGGTCTCGCCCAGGCATCCTTCTTCGTCAGCGTTCCGACCGATTCGAATTTCGCACAGAGAAAGAGATGCCAAACGATCCGTATCTTGACACCAGCGTGGCCTGGCGCATCAGATCAGGGAACATCGAGTTCCAGGAGAGTGGATACCGTCAGACCGTCCAGTGCATACTGGAGAACGGCCTGGCCACGAAGGTGCGGGGAATGATATCCTCCGGGAAGGAGGCCGAAGTGTACTTGGCCGAGTACCACGACGCGCCCCTGGCCGTGAAGGTGTACCGTTTGTACCAGACCTCGCACCGAGGAGGACACCCTATCAAGCTGATCTCGGCGGGATGGATGGCCGCGCACGAGTACGACATGCTGCTACAGGCCTGGAAGGGCGGGGCTCCGGTATCAACCCCGGTCAGGCGAGTGGAGAACATATTGTCCATGAGGTACCTGGACGATGGATGGGGACTGGCGCCCCGACTGCAGGATTGTGAGCCCCAGGACCCCGCAGGGATGATGGAAATTGTGCTGCAAGGAGTTGCCTCCCTGGCTCGGGCAGGCGTTGTTCATTCAGACCTCAGTCCCTACAACGTGTTGGTCGCCGACGACCGTCCATGGTTCATCGACCTGTCCGAGGCTATCCGGGTGGACCGCATAGGGGATGTGCCCTGGGCCAGGCTGACCGAAGCTGAGAGGGCTCTGCGGCAGGGCCTCGGTTCCTTGGACCAGTACTTCCGAAAATTCGGTCTAAGGGTAGAGCAGGAAGACCTTGTATCTCAGTTGATGAGGGGCTGGGACCGCTTCGGGGTGATGTCGTGAGCTGAGGGCAGGAAAAACCATTTACGGCTCCTGCGCATTTATCTGGTATGGAGTGGGACTATCCGACGCTGCTGTTGGTCGGCGCATACCTGCTGGTCAACCTATTGGCTATGGTGCTGTACGGCTTCGACAAGCACCGGGCCAGGATTGGCGGCCGGCGTATCTCGGAAAAAAAAATGC
This sequence comes from Methanomassiliicoccales archaeon, assembly GCA_026394395.1. Classification (NCBI taxonomy): domain Archaea; kingdom Methanobacteriati; phylum Thermoplasmatota; class Thermoplasmata; order Methanomassiliicoccales; species Methanomassiliicoccales archaeon. Next base: position 151,784 of record JAPKYK010000004.1, on the reverse strand, counting down.
TGACCATGGCCCTGTTCGGGCCGTTCGGGGCCTTGGCCGGAATGAGATGGTTCCATCACAAGACCAGGAAGACCCTGTTCCTGCTGGTGCCAGTGTTCGCCGTGCTGCACGTACTGCTGTTCGTGCTGCTGCTGACCTAAAAAACCGTCAGATCTTGCTCCGCCCGAAGAGCCCTTTCCTCCCCGGTTCGAGGCCTTCGAACTTCCGCAGCAGTTCCTTCTGCTCGGCCGTCAGCTTCTTCGGCACTACCATTTTCAGGCGGGCGTACTGGTCCCCCCGGCCGTGCCCTTCCATGCGCGGCATTCCCAGCCCCTTCAGGCGCTGCACCTCTCCGGGTTGCGTGCCGGCGGGGATGGTCATTTCCACCTTCTTCTTCTCCAGCGTGGGGACCTCGATCGTCGCGCCAAGCGCCGCCTCGGTGAAGCTGATCTCCTGCGTCATGTACAGGTCCGCACCGTCCCTCTGGAAGACACTGTGCTCCTTCACATTCATGACCACGAAGAGGTCTCCGGGCGGTCCACCGTCCGGCGATGGTTCCCCGGCCCCGGCCACGCGCAAGCGCATTCCGGTGTCCACGCCCTTCGGGATGTCCAGGGATATCTTTTGACGCTTGCGCGTCCAGCCCCTGTCGCACTCCGGGCAGGGGTCCTTGATGTTCTTGCCGGTGCCGTCGCATTTGGAGCAGGGGCCGACGGTCACGAACTGCGAGTAGCCGCGGCGCTCCACGCGCTGCATCTGGCCCTTGCCGCCGCACTGCGAGCACAGCTCCTCCTTGCGGCTCTTGGAGCCGGTGCCCCCGCAGGCCTCGCACTTGACCGTCAGGGGCAGGGTCAGCTCCTTCTTAATCCCTGAGGCCGCCTCCTCGAGTGTGATATCCAGGTCGTAGCGCAGCGACTGCCCCTGGTGCGGGCCGCGCGAACGGCCGCCCCCGAAGAACATGTCGAATATGTTGCCCCCGCCGAAGCCTCCTTCCCCGAATATGTCGCGGATGTCGCCCTGGTGGGTGAAGTCGTTCCAGTTGAACCCGCCGCCCTGGAACTGGCTGTTGACGCCGGCGTGGCCGTACTTGTCGTACAGCTCCCGCTTCTGCTTGTCCATCAGCACTTCGTACGCTTCGGACATCTCCTTGAAGCGCTCCTCGGCCACCTTGGGGTCCTCCTTGGTGACGTCGGGGTGGTACTGCCGGGCCAACTGGCGGTATGATTTCTTAATCTCCTCCTCGCCGGCCTTGCGGTCCACGCCCAGGACCTCGTAGTAGTCGCGCTTCTCGGCCATGTGGACGCCTACTTATCGTCAACAATCTTGTAGTCGGCGTCGACTACGTTGTCGTCCTTGGGGGCCTCGGCTTGCGGGCCCTGTTGGGCCTCCTGCTGCTTCTGCGCCATGTTCTGGTAGATGCGGGTGGATATGGCGTAGAACTCCTTCTGCAGGGCGTCCATCTTCGCTTTGATGGAGGCGGCGTCGCCCTTCTTGATCTCCTCCTTGACGTCGTTGACCAGGGCCTCGACCTTGGTCCTCTCCTCGTTGGAGGCCTGGTCGCCCAGCTCGGTCAGCGCCTTCTCCGTGGCGTAGACCAGCTGGTCGGCCTGGTTGATTGCTTCCACCTTCGCCTTGTTCTTCAGGTCGTCCTCGGCGAAGCGCTCGGCCTCCTTGACCATCTTGTCGATGTCGTCGGTGGAAAGCTTGGTAGAGGCGGTGATGGTGATCTTCGCTTCTTTCTTCGTTCCCAGGTCCTTGGCGCTGACGTTCACGATGCCGTTGGCATCGATGTCGAAGGCCACCTCGATCTGCGGGATGCCCCGCGGTGCGGGCGGGATGCCCATTAGCATGAAGCGGCCCAGGGAGGTGTTGTCCTTGGCCATCGGGCGTTCGCCCTGCGTGACGTGTATCTCCACGCTGGTCTGCCCGTCGGCGGCGGTGGAGAATATCTGGGACTTGCGAGTCGGTATCGTGGTGTTCCTCTCGATGAGCTTGGTGGCTATTCCGCCCAAGGTCTCGATGCTCAGGGACAGGGGCGTCACGTCCAGCAGGAGCACGTCCTTGACCTCTCCGGCGAGCACGGCCGCCTGGACCGCGGCGCCCATGGCCACGCATTCCATCGGGTCGACCCCGCGCTGGATCTTCTTGCCCACCAAACCCTCGACGAACCTCTGTATGACCGGCATGCGGGTCGGACCTCCGACCAGGATGATCGAATCTATCTTGTCGGCGTTGAGGTTGGAGTCCTTGATGGCTCGTTCGACGGGCCCGCGGCAACGGTTGACCACCGGCTCGACCAGCTCTTCTAACTTCGCCCTCGTTAGGTTAAAAGCAAGATGCTTCGGTCCGTCGGCGGCGGAGGCCAGGAAGGGCAGGTTGATCTCGGTGGACATGGTGGTGGAGAGCTCGATCTTGGCCTTCTCGCAGGCCTCGCGCACCCTCCACATGGCCATCTTGTCCGGGGTCAGGTCGATGCCGGACTCCTTTTGGAAGGTGTTGACGGCGAACCTGATCAGCAGCTCGTCCATGTCCGTTCCGCCTAGCTGGGTGTCGCCGCTGGTGGAGACCACCTCGAAGACGCCCTCGCTGAAGTCCATGATGGTGACATCCAACGTTCCGCCGCCCAGGTCGAACACCATGACCTTCTGGGACGTGCCGGCCTTGTCCAGGCCGAAAGCGAGCGCCGCGGAGGTAGGCTCGTTGATTATCCTGATCACTTCCAGCCCGGCGATGGCCCCGGCGTCCTTGGTGGCCTGCCTCTGGTTGTCGTTGAAGTAGGCCGGGACGGTGATGACCGCCTTGGTGACCTCCTCGTTGAGATATGCTTCGGCGTCCCTCTTGATCTTCTGCAGTATGAAGGCGGAGATCTGCTGCGGGGAGTACTCCTTGCCCAGTACCTTGACCTTGTAGTCCGTGCCCATCTTGCGCTTTATGGCGGCAATGGTGCCGTCCGGGTTGGTGACCGCCTGGCGCCTGGCCGGCTCGCCGACCAGAAGCTGGTTGTCCTTAGTGAAGGCCACGTAGGACGGGAAGGCCTTCCCTCCTATGCTGGTCCCCTCCGCGCTGGGTATTATCGTCGGCCGGCCGCCTTCCATGACCGCCGCGGCCGAGTTGCTGGTTCCCAAATCTATTCCAATGATCTTAGCCATCTGATTCACCTCTGTCCTTATCCTTGCCCACTTTCACCTTGGCGTAGCGAATTACTCGCGGTCCCAGACAGTACCCCTTCTGGTACACCTCCAGGACCTTGCCCTCCTCCCCCTCGCCAACGCACAGCGCCTCGTGCAGCGCCGGGTCGAAGGTCTCGCAGGGCGTCTCTACCAGTCCCTTGGACTGGAGCATTGATCGTAAGTTATCGTGGATGGATTCCAAGCCGCTCCGGAGTTCCTCCGGCGTCCCCTTCGATGAGAGGGCCCGCTCGAAGTCGTCCAGGAAGCCCAGCAGTTCGTAGAGCAGCTTGTCGTTGGCCGCCTTCATCTGCTCCTCGCGGTCGCGCTGGGTTCGCTTCTTGTAATTGTCGAAATCGGCCTGTATTCTCTTGGCCAGCTCCAGGTTCCTTTCCGCCTGGGCCTTTGCTTCCACAAGGTCCTTTTTCAAGAGCTCCGCCTCTTCACCCGTTGTTAGCGACCCTTCCTGGGCCTCCCCCGCTTGCGGGGGCCGCGTGTCCTTGGAGCTGTCTTCCATCGAGGGACCACCCGTTAGCTTAGTCTTCAGAATGTAAAAGGTTGTTGATGGGGGGTTTTGCCCCCCGTTAGGGTTTAATCAACGTCGGCCAGTCCCTGCTTGCCGACCATGTCCTTGGAGCTCATGCCAGGGGTGCCCTTGGAGGCGATGACATCGTCGATCCTCAGGATCATGATAGCGGCGTCGGTGGCCGAGCTTATGGCCTGCTTGCCCACCCGGAACGGTTCCAGGACGTCATTGGCAATCATGTCCTCGACCTGCCCGGTGAATACGTTCACGCCAGCGTGCTTCTTGCCCGCCTTGTGGGACTTCCTCATCTCGATGAGTATGTCGATGGGGTCCAGCCCGGCGTTCTCGGCCAGGGCGGTGGGAATTACTTCCATCGCAGAGGCGAAGGCGTCGATGGCGATCTGCTCGCGTCCTCCGACGGAGGAGGAGTACTCGCGCAGGCGCAGGGCCACCTCGACGGCCGTGGAACCGCCGCCGGTGAGCATGTTTCCGTCCTCGATCGCGACGGAGACGACGCTCATGGCGTCATCCAGGGAACGCTCGATCTCGGCCACCACATGGTCGGTACCGCCCCTGATCAGGATGGATATGGCCTTGGGGTTCTTGCAGCCGGTGACGAAGGTCATCTCTTCCTCCTGGATCTTGCGGACCTCTACCAGGTCGGCCTTGCCCAGGTCGCTGACCTCCAGCTCGTTGATCTTGGAGATGATGGTTGCGCCAGTGGCCTTCGACAGCTTCTCCATGTCGCCCTTCTTGACCCGGCGTCCGGCGAAGATGCTCTCCTTGGCCAGGAAGTGCTGGACCAGGTCGTCGATGCCCTTCTGGCAGAAGACGACGTTGGCCCCGATCTTCTTGATCTTGTCGACCATCTCTCTCAGCATGCGCTCCTCCTCGTCGAGGAAGGCGTGCATCTGGGTGGGGTCGGTGATCTCGATCTTGGCGTCGATCTCGGTCTTCTTGATCTCCAAGGCCACGTCCAACAGGGCGATCTTGGCCTTCTCGATCCTCTTGGGCATGCCGGGGTGCACCGGCTCCTTGTCCACGATGATCCCCTGGATCAACTGGGTGTCGTCCATGGAACCGCCGTGCTTCTTGGTGATCTGGATGTTGTCCATGTCCACGACCCATTTGCCGTTGACCTTCTCGGCCACGTTGGACACAGATTCGACGGCCACCTTGGCCATGAGGTCCTTGGAACCGGATACGGACTTGCTCATCATGGCGGTCTTGGCGATCTTCATGAGGGTCTCGCGGTCCTTCGGCTCGACCTTGATGGACACCGAGTCCAGGACCTCCATGGCCTTGGAGCAGGCCAAGCGGTACCCGGCGGTGATGATGGTCGGATGAACGTTGGCGTCGATGAGGTCGACGGACTTCTTCAGCAGTTCTCCGGTCAGAATGACCGCAGTGGTGGTGCCGTCGCCGCACTCCTCGTCCTGGCTCTTGGCGACCTCCACCAACATCTTGGCGGCGGGGTGCTCGACATCGATCTCCTTCAAGATGGTCACGCCGTCGTTGGTGATGACGACATCACCCATGGAGTCGACCAGCATCTTGTCCATTCCACGGGGACCGAGGGTGCTCCTGACCGCGTCAGCGATGGCCCTGGCGGCCATTATATTGTTGTATTGGGCGTCCTTGCCCTTCTCGCGCTTGGAACCCTCTTTGAGTATCAGTATAGGTGTGTTTCCCATTGCCATACTACTAACCTCCATATCAAATCAAATTGACATCTAGCTCTGAGCTAGCGGGCCTTGGAATGTTTGTTCTTCTATATAAGAATATTGTGGCACCCCGTTCCACCCATATTGATAATGATAAAAACCTAGGACGGCTGCCTGAGGGGTCAAATGGCTGGGCCGTATTTTATCCTATCGTGCACTGGGGGCAAGGTTATATCGAAGGAAGGGATTCTTGAGCATGATCGTATGAACGAGCTCCAGCGGACCGTGGCCGTGGTTTTCAACCGCAAGGGGAAGAAGATGCTGTCCGAGCGGGAGTTCATCAACGCCCTGTTCTTCGAGCTGAAATGGTCCGACCCCACCGGCTCCGGCCGGATCGAGGCCAAGGAAGCGCAGCGGATACTGGAGGCGGGGCTGCGCAAAGGGCTTCTAGAGCTTACGGACGGTTACGTGCGCCCGACCTTCGACCACAAGGCGGTGGAAGTGCCGTTGAACTACAAGCCCACCAAAGACCTGCTGAACGAGCTGGGGGAAGCTGCTCCATCGACCAAGGCCGAGGCGTCCCCGGCCGCAGCGAAGGCGGAGGCGCCGCCGGTGTTCTCCGTCCTCATCGACGACATCGCCGCCAAGTCCGGCTGGAACAAGCGGGAGGTCGTGGCCCGCATAAACAAGGTGGTGGAGAAATTGTCCGTTGACGCCGAGGTGGCCGCCCTGCTCGTCGGTAAGGACGTGGGCGTGGACGTCGGCAAGTACATATTAGAAGTGAAGGAAGAGGTTTTGCGGAAGTGATGCTCCGGTACCGGTAGTCACTTCTTTTTCTTAACGCAGTCCTCGAGGGTCAGGGCCTTGCCGCTGGAGGTCTTCTCCACCGTGGTGATCATTACTTTTTCCTTCAGCTTGATGTCCAGGGCCTTCTCCACCTTCCGCACCAGGGTGTCGTTCGGATGCATCGTCCCGCTCTCCAGCTTGTGGATGATGCTGACCCGCTCGTTGATCTTGGCCGCCAGCTCCTCCTGCTTCCAGCCCATCTTCTCCCTGGCTTCCTTAATCCGCTTGGAATAGTCCTCGGCCATCTCGATGGACTCCTCACCCGTTTCGTACACGGAATGGGTCTGCATCCGGCGCTCGCGGTTGTCCAGCCTCGCCTGGATGACCGACGGCTCGGCGGTGGTCGTCTTCTTTCCCCCCGCTTTCACGTTATCGCCGAAGCGGGCGCAGTCGCGGCAGACGCTGAGCACCGTCCCCTCGATCCTCACCGGCAGCAGGCTCGCCATTTCCTTACCGCACATTTCGCATATCATCTCTATCGTTCGAGCTAATGTTAGAAGAATAATTTAAACATGAGCCGCAGTTCAATCCTTCATCCTGTGGAACGGCTTGGGCGGCGAAGGGGCGAAGCACTCCTCTACCTCGAACACCAATACTCGTAGGGGTCATCTATGGCTGCGTCAAGGGCAAGAGCAATGCCACGGGAATGGCCGTAGCCTTCTTGGTGGGGGGGGATGCTGGTCTCCACGGTAAGCACCATGTTCGCTAACCCGGCGGTGACCTTCGCCAGGATGATGACCTATGCCATATGCGGGATTGTCCCCCTCAGTGGCATCGTCTTCATGATAATGGAGGTCGTCGGCGCCCTTCTGGCCATGGTGGTCTTCACCAAGGTGCTGTACCCCACCCCCCTGGAGAAGAAGGAGATATACGAACCGGGATATTGCCCGCCTAAGCTCATCGAGATAAAGGATTAATCTTTAATCCCGGGGAACGCCCAGGCCAGGAGCGCTGATGCCCGCCTCCTGGGCGCCCCTTTGTTTTTATTATGTTGATATGCGTTGGCAAATGCTCAAATATGGGGCGGTTTAATCAATGTTCGAAGGTGCCACGATTGATGGACGAAGAGCTTGACCAATCCATCTCCAACGAGATGGTCGAGAAGCTGGAGCTTATAGAGAGACAGAACTCCGAGCTGCTCGAGGAGGTCAGGAGGGTGGAGGGCGAGAAGAGGTACGTGGAGAGCGAGCTCTTCCGCTTGCAGAAGGAGATCAAGCGCATGCGCTCCGAGCTGGAGCGCCTGAAGTCCCCGCCGCTCATCATCGGCAGCATTAAGGACATGCTGATCGACGGCCGTGTCATAGTCAAGAGCAGCACCGGTCCGGACTTCATCGTCACTACATCTGAGTATGTGCCGCAGGAGGACCTCATCGTCGGCGCGCGCGTAGCTCTAAACAAGCAGACGCTTGCCGTGATGTCCGTTCTGCCGCAGTCCCTGGACCCCATCGTCACCGGGGCGGAGATCATCGACAAGCCGAACATCACCTACGAAATGATCGGCGGGCTGGACGAGCAGATCCTGGAGGTCCGAGAGGCCGTGGAGGACCCGCTGCTCCGACCAGAGCTGTACAAGAAGGTCGGCATCGAGCCCCCCAAGGGCGTGCTGCTGGTGGGACCGCCAGGCACCGGCAAGACGCTCATCGCTAAAGCCGTGGCGAACCACACCAACGCCACCTTCATCCGCTTCGTCGGTTCCGAACTGGTGCAGAAGTACATCGGCGAGGGTGCTCGCCTGGTGCGCGAGCTGTTCGAGCTGGCGCGGGAGAAAGCGCCAAGCATCATATTCATCGACGAACTGGATTCCGTCGGCGCCAAACGCCTGGACGCGGCGACGTCCGGCGACCGCGAGGTGCAGCGCACGCTGATGCAGCTGCTGGCCGAGATGGACGGGTTCAACCCCCTGGACAACATCAAGATCATCGGCGCGACCAACCGCCCGGACATTTTAGATGATGCGCTGCTGCGGCCGGGCCGCTTCGACCGCATAATCGAGATACCCATCCCGAGCTACGAGGCCAGGCTGGTGATCTTCCGCATCCACTCCACCCGCATGAGTGTGGAGGAGGGACTGAACATCGAGGCCCTGGCGACGAAGACGGAGCTGGCCACCGGCGCGGACATCAAGTCCATCTGCACCGAGGCGGGAATGTTCGCCATCCGCGACAACCGCGATGTCGTGACGATGTCCGACTTCGAGCGGGCCATAATCAAGGTGCTGGACAACGAGACGAGCAAGTGCACCGAGTCAGGCGTCATGTTCGCCTGAGAAACCATTTTCCGTTACTTCTATTTCCTTCTCCAGGGCGAAGGAGCCCATGTACCCGCACTTCAGGCAGCGGTACTTCTGGCCCATTATCATCCCTGCTTCGTAGATCAGGTCGGCCGAGCCGCACTCGGGGCAGGTCAGTATCCAGGTCTTCATAGGTTGAATACGTCCGCGGACGGAGATAAATCAATCGTTCGTCAGGTCCTCGCCGCCCTCGAAGGACTGCTGCACCATGTTGTATATGTCCTCCAGCCCCGACGGTTCCGTGGCGGAGGCCGGGACCATCTTCTTGTAGGCCCCGATGGACTCGAGGGCCTTGAACAGCTCGATGCCCAGCAATGTGCGGGAGTCGATCTTGTCGGTTATGGCCCCGTACAATGCGTCGGAGGACTCTGACCAGCCGATTATGGCGTCCTGCTCTTCCTGCTTCAACAGGTCGCTTTTCGATAGTACGGTGAAGAAGGGGACGTTGAAGCGGAAGTGGACGGTCGCCGCCAGCATCACCGAGGAGACGAAGCCCGAAGGCGACTTACATAGGCTGGGGTCGGCAAGGAACAGCAGGCAGGCGTCCTCCTTGCCCAATTCCTCCATGATCACCTCGCTGCTCTGGCGGAAGGCGAACAGCTCGATCTGCCCGGGGGTGTCCACCAGCACGTAGTTGGTCTGGAACTTTTCGATAGATTCCGCCAGGTCCTTGGCGTTCACGGCCATGAGGTCGGCGGCGACGATCTGCGCGCCGTTGGGGCCGAGACCGTACTCCTCCATGACGTCGCTTACCCGCACCCAATCACGTATGTCGACGTCGGCCTCATAGGGCATGTTCTCCACGCCCGGGTCCAGGTTCACGGTGACAGAGTCCAGTCCCTGGAGGGTGAGCCATTCCTTGAAAGCGTAGATGAGGGAGCTCTTGCCGCTGCCGGCGGTGCCCACGAAGTAGATGTAGCGCATGATATCGTTCCGAAGGAAGCCTGCCGGGCTTATGATACTTGCGTTTTGACCATTCTTACAGGTCCTCGCTCGGATAGTAATCCGATGGTTCCTCGTAGTCGGTCTCGTAGTCCTGGGCCACGTTCATTCCTACGTAGCCATCTATCGGGACATAGATGACGAAGATGAGGACCGATGTAATCCAGCTGGGAACGATGTAGGCCACGATCAGCGAGGGAATGCTGACTATTATCAGGAACACGAACAGCTTGAGACCGTGAAAGAAGACGCTTCCCAGATCGATCTCCAGGCTGATGTCCCACACCCGTTCGGCCACGTAGGTGTTGATGTAACCGAACAGGAATATGAGCACCGCCAGCCCGATGATCAGACCGATGAGCCAACCTATCGACACCAGCAGGCCTAGTAAGAAGGCCCAGCCCATGGTCACCCCGAACATGATTACGTCCAGCCCTAGCCCGTGCAGGCAATATTTCAGCAAAGGCGGCCTCTCGGTCTCGATGAACGTTCCCCGGTGTATAATTGGATGCGGGATTTATGAGGGTTTCCTTTGCCTCCCACCATGGAAAAGTGGAACAGCGTTCCTTCCAGATATCAGCGGGTCAGGCGCTCCAGGGCCTTCAGTAGCGCTTCGACCTTTTTCGTCCTCCTCCTTATGGCGCCCTTTATGGCCTTGCGGCTGCGGCGGTTGCCCGGCAGTTTCCTTGTTTCAAGGTACGAATGGATGAGGTGGTCGTCCAGGTGCGACATGCGCCCTTTAAGGCCGGACAGCTCCTGCCGCGGTATGTCGTTCAGCTCGACGGTCAGCAGCTTCCTTTCCATCTTCTCCAGTCTTTGCAGGAGGTCCTCCACCGATTCCCCCACGTTCTCGATAAAGGAGCGGGTGGCCCCTTCCCTGATGCCCGGGGGCATGGCCACGACGATCTCCTGGGTCTCCTTCAGGACACCCTTCACGTCGACGATGAACACTCTCAGCTCCTCCTCCGGGCGCGCCTTGCCCTTTTTCCTAAAGACGTCGAAGAGACCCATAGACTTCCCCTAATCTATCGCCGGGATTAAAAACTGAGGGCCTCAGTCGAAGGTGATCTGCCCCGTGTTCTCCATCTTGACCATAGGCATCTTGACCCTCTTGGCCCGGACCATGGCGTCATAGGCCTCCAAGCCTCCGGCGTCCTCGATTATCTTTTTCCCGTTAGTGGACATCTTGTACACGTTGGCGCTCACCCTTTCCACGGACCCGGGGGCCAGGGTGATCATCAGCGTGCCTAGTAACGGAAGCCCGAAGGGGATGGACTCGCAGATCATGACGGTGCCGGGGATGGCTTCGAACCAGTCTTCCAGGGAGGTTTCGCCGAGCTTGCTTATGGGGTTGCCCATAACCGCCTGCCAGCCGGCGTCCGGTCCTACCACCGCGTCCAGCCACTTACCGTCGATGAAAACCTGGACCTCGGACTCTATGAGGAAGTAGCCCAGGGAGTTGTACCACTTCTGCATGAAGCTGTCCGCCCCCAGCATACGCTGGTACCAGACGGCTATCATGCTCATGGCGAAGACCTTGTACCTGGCCTTTATCCCTGCGGCGCGGCAGAGGGCGATCATCGCCCCAGATAGGTGGAAGCATGTGCCCGTTCCCCGTTCCAAGGTGTCGCCGGCGCTGTCCAGGGGGACATACTCTACGATCATCTTCTCCTTGCATAGTTCGTGAGCCCTTTTAGCGAACTCCAGGTCGGACACCTGGAACGCGCCTAGCTTGTGAGCCATGGCAACGATGCGCGGGTCGCTAGGATCGCAGAAGCGGGTGGATCGCAGGTACTTCTCATCGGACACCGTCCTTCGCATGTCCTCCTTGAACTTGGGGATATCGTATTGGCGCGGGGGGCGTTGGTAGCGCGGTCCCTCCGGCAGGACCCTCATCTTCTTGACCTCGCCCAGATGGAAAGCGCTGGTCTTGAGCACCGAGGTCACGCCCTTGGTCATAAGCTTGATGAAAGGAACGGCGGGAATGTATTCTCGCTCCTTCAGCTGCCTGGGGGTGAGCAGCTCAGGCACCTCCAACGTCCGCGGCCATCATCTTGCGCACCTCTTCACCGCAGCCGCGCATCTCCTGCCCGGCCATGCGGGTGACCCCCGGCTCCAGCACCGGACCAGGGCGGTCGCAGTGGGGACAGTGCTCCAGCATGCGTACGCGGTCGTTGCTGACTATGAACCCGGGATAGCTACCCATGGAACCGTCCAGGAAGGCGAAGCGTCCGAACTTGCCGCAGCCCAGATTATGATTGTGATCGTCCAGCACCATGGGGTGCAGGTATGACGTCGGTATGTGCAGGTGGTGCCCCTCGGGGCACTGCATCATCCAGCCATTCCCCTCGACCATCCCGTAGAGGTCCAGGCAGGACTCGGAAGGTATTCCGAGCACGTCCTCGATGTCCTTGCGGAATTGCTGCTCGGGGATGCGCTGGTCCTCGTGCATCTTCCACCCTCCCCCGGTCAGGACGATGCCTTGTTTCCCGAACTTGAAGGTCTTGCCCCGCTCCTTCAGCTCGTTGAGCACGGAGTTCAGCAGGAACGGCACGCCGACCATGGCGAACCTCTCCCCCTCCTTGGCGCGCCTCTCCACCCAGGAGATGATCTTGTCCACCGACCTCTGCGTGGACTTGCTGACGACGTACTTGGTCAATCGGTCCTTTATACCGTCGCCCTGAGCCATGGACTGTCGCACCGTCTCGGTGTTCACATCGCGGTCCAGGGCCACCTCCACATCCTTCATGATGTCGTAGAACACCGTGCCGAGCCGTCCGGCGAAGAGGTTGGTCTTGAATGGATTGGGCATCATCAGGAATCCGCGCATCTTGGGGTCCCAGCGGGGGAAGAACATGGACACGGCCCCCTTGGCCATGGAATACTCGTTAGCGAAGAAACTCTTCATGTCCCTGGGGATGAATGTGTGACGGCCGCTGGTCCCGCTGCTGTAGGCCACGGCCATGCCGGCCTCGTTGAACGATTCGATCACTTCGTCGTGCGTTGGTTCCTTACCTCGGATGCGCACCTTCGGTAGCTCGCCAGTGTACATATTGGCCAGCCACAGGGCGAAATCCTTTCCTGATGGATAGGCTTTGAAGAAATCGGCAGAGACCACCGGCACCCGGTCCAGGTCCTCCACGGAGGATAGCGAATCGGGGGTGTACTTCTGCTCGTCGCAGAATGTGCGGTAGGTCTTGTTGAGTTTGTAATGCCTGGTGAACTGGAACTTGATGGCGTTGAACCGGAGGTCGTCCGCTTCCTTCTTCTGCATGCGGAAGTAGTGAGAAGGGCTGTAGACGGCTTGGTCGGAAGGTGTCCAATCCACCGTTCTCGGAATATATCGAGAGGTCATTGACTCGAAATTGCGGATGTATTCGCTATATTCCATTTAGAATCCCAAACGAATGTCGATTATAAAGATTTGGTATTTCTCCATCGACGAATAATTTCGACGATTGGCGAATTTATGGTCGTTTCCAGGTTAGCCGGTCCATGAGCAATTATTTATGTATGCAAGTAATTGCTTACATTAATGGGAGATTGTAATGTCCTCTGAACCCGGTATCAAAGTCCCTAAGGCTCGCGAGAAAGTGTTGGACTCTGCGTTCACTTTGTTTGCGGAGAAGGGGTACGATGGCACGACCACCAAGGAGATCTCCGCTCTGGCTGGAGTGAACGAGGTCACCCTCTTCCGCATATTCGGGAGCAAGGAGGCCCTGTTCCGCCAGGTGGTCCAGGAGAAGCTGCCGCTAAGGAGCATCAGGTCCGTAGTAGATTTCGATATGGAAGGCCCGATGGAAGAGGTCCTACTGCGGAACGCACGCAAAGTGCTTGAAACCCTCAAGGAGAACCGGCATTTCCTTATGATGCTGGTGGGGGAGATATGGAGGCACCCTCAGTTCAAGGAGGACGTGAGCACTGAGGCTTTCGAAAGGGCGGCACAGTACCTGGCCGGGCAATTGCAGGTACTTATGGACAGGGGTCGCCTGAGGTCCCTCGATCCGTACGTGGCCGCCAAGTCCTGGATCGGCATGGTGCAGTCGCACTACCTCACCAATTATTTGGTGGGGCTAGGTAACATCGACCCGGCAGAGGAGGAGCGGCTGCTGCGGGGGATGGTCGACATCTTCATTAACGGCGCTGGAAACAGGGAGGGAAACTGATGGAATCCGATGCTGGACACGCGGTGATAACCGAAAGTTTGAGGAAAGAGTACGACGACATCGTCGCCGTCCAGGACCTGAGCCTCAAGATACCTTCCGGGTGCATCTACGGGCTGATCGGTCCGAACGGTTCTGGTAAGACCACGGCCATCAAGGTGCTGATGGGGCTTGTGAGAGCGACCGCGGGCTCGGCCACAGTGCTGGGGCGAACGGTCCCGATCAAAGGCAAGGACAGCCGGGTCAGCTACATGCCGCAGGAGCTGGCGTTGTACGTGGACCTCACGGTGCACGAGAACGCCCAGCTGTTCTCCGAGCTGAACGACATGGAGCCGTCGACCTTCCTGGAGCGGGAGAAGGATGTGCTCCAGGTGGTCGGACTGACGGATAGGAAGGACGACCTGGTCGGTCATTTGAGCGGGGGGATGCAGCACCGGGCCTCGCTGGCCTGCGCCCTTATCAACGACCCGCAGCTGATGTTCCTGGACGAACCTACCGTCGGTGTCGATCCAGAGTTGCGCTCGGGCTTCTGGGAGCACTTCCGCATGCTCAAGGGGAAGGGAATGACCGTCGTTCTCACGACGCATTACATGGACGAGGCTTCACGCTGCGACCTGGTGGGGATGATGCACAAAGGGCGTCTCATCGCCGAGGGGGCGCCCGCCGAGCTCCTTAAGGAGGCGAAGTGCGAAAACCTGGAGGACGCCTTCATGGAGTTCATAAGGAGGTGTTGTCAGTGAACGCCAAAAGGATGCTCGCGGTTACCAGGAAGGTCTTACGATCGCTCAAGCATGATCGGCGGACGGTCGGTTTCCTGGTACTTATGCCCATCTTCATGATAGCCATCTTCGGCTTCACCTTCGGCGGGGAGGTGAAGGGCGTGGAGGTGTACGTGGTTAACTTGGACGAGGGTGTGGGCAACGCGTCCTATGCTAACCTCATAGTTGCTCATCTGCAACAAGACGAGACGCTGAAGATCAAAGAGATAGTCACTTCATCCTCCGGCGTAGCCGATCCTGTGACGTACGGGCGAGAGAAGGTGGAGAGCGGTGACGCCTGGGCCTGCATCGTCTTCCCGGCCGATTTCACCATGGACATCGCCACCTACTCGCCAGGCAACACCTCCATCGTGGACGCGGCCTCGATAACGCTGCTCCTGGACGGCAGCAACACCAACATCGTGCAGTCGGTGACGTCCTCGGTCCAGTCGTCCATGTCCGCCGTGCTTTTCGAGGACCTCGGGTTCACCCAGCCAGTGATGGTCGTCCCGGACATGGTCTACGGGGACGGAATGGAGTTCATAGACACGTTCGCGCCAGGGGTCATCTCCCTGGCGGTCATGATGGTGACCTTCATGCTGTCCATCATCTCCTTCATCCACGAGCGGACGACCGGTACGCTGGCCAGGCTGCTCTCCACGCCAGTGACCGAGGGAGAGGTGGTGCTCGGTTACGCCTTGGCCTTCGGCCTCATCGGCCTGGTCCAATCGATGATGGTGCTGGCGACGGCGCTCCTTCTCTTCAACGTGCAGGTGGAGGGGTCGCTGCTGCTCGTGCTCCTGACCATTCTCCTGCTGGGGGTGGGGATGCAGGGGTTGGGATTCCTTCTATCGGCGAACGCCAGGACCGAGTTCCAGGCCATCCAGTTCATCCCGCTGATTCTATTTCCCTCCATACTGTTGTCCGGGGTCTTCTGGCCCATCCAGGCGGTGCCGGAGCTGCTGCGGCCGATATCCTACTTCCTGCCGCTGACGTACGCCGTGGACGGCGCGCGATCGGTGATGGTCAGGGGATGGGGGCTGGGAGAAATATGGCCGGACCTGGCGATACTGGCGCTGTTCGCCGTGGCCATGCTGGCGTTGAGCGTACTGCTGATGAAGAGGAGATAAGGAGGTTCAGGACAGGGCTTTCAACATCCGCAAGGCGTTGAGCGTAACCCACTTGCTGTCCTTCCCGTTCGTTTCGATGGTGGTGATGAACCGACCGTGGAAGTGGTTCTCCTGCTTCCAACGTCCGTTCTCCCCTTGCTTGTTGAGGACGTGCTCGATGGCCTCGTCCATTCGATCGTCCCTGACACCTAACTTGGCCAGGATGCCCAATATCTCCAGAAGGTCCGTGTTCCACATCAGGGGGAAGGCCAGGTCCAACCAGCCTTTCCTGGATATCTCCTTGAGCTCTGGCGGTTTCTTGAAGATGTGCTGGGCGAGAAGATACTCCACGCCCTGGCCGATCTTTTCACGAACACCCTTGTCCCTTTCCTTCTTCGGGACCTCGGCCAGGGCCTTTAGGGTCTTAACCGCTCCGGAACGGCAGGTGTGATCGCGCCAGCACATATCGTACTGGTAAGGCCATTCCTTAGGTGTCTGAGACACTATCTCGTACCGCATGTATCGCACGATCCAATCGATGGCGTGCTTGACGCGTTCGTCATCTCCGTGACCAAGGCGGATGAGAGAGAACGCCATGTTCCCGGTGAGGCAACTCATGACGCTCCTATTGCCCCCGTTCTTCGCGCTGCCGTTGTGGGAGAACGCGCCTGAGGAACGGTGCTGGCTCCAATTGAGAACGAACTCGCAGGCGGATCTTATCCGTTCATCTTCGGGATCGGCGTACAGTTCGGCCAGCAGGATAAGGTTCCAGACTGTGCCCTTATACTTGGATTTAATGTAAAAGTCCTCCGGAGGGCCCCAGTATCCTCCGGGCTCTTGCTTGGCCAGGACCTTGGGGACGAGGCCGATCTGCATGATCTTCTTCTTGGCGCCCTGAACCTCATCGTCTTCCTCCTTTTTGCCCAGAACATCGCGCAATGCTAGGTAATGGATGGACGGGTTGTCGTCTTCCAGCAGCCATTCCGTGGGGTCGCCCTTTAGTCTCGAAGCCCATTCGGTCATACTATTCCCGTAATCGATGCATTTTCCGGATATTCATTGGGATATCCGATGAAATACCTTCGCTGCGCGTAAAATTGATCGCCCACCGTTCGTCAGACTGTAAGATTGGGTCGAAGACAATTCATTCCTTGCTGGCGATGCATATGTAATAGCTCTCGTCGTCCCTCTCGAATTTGATTGTCATGCCGCATTCGGTCATCATCTGCTTCATTCGCTCCATGGAAGGGAGAAAATCGTTGGATATCTCCAGACCGCCGTTCAGGTGCACCCCGTTGATCTTCTTGGCCGAATCGGAATGGGCCACCATCAGACGTCCTCCCTTTCTTAGTGCCCTATACAAGATCTCGATGGCCAGGGGCTGGTCCATGAAATGGGGGAAGCAAGAATAGCACACCCCCAGGTCGAAGTCCGCCTCGTACTTGAGGTCGTAGAGGTCGGAGACGAGGTAAGAGATCTGGGGATGCTCCTTCTCTGGGTACTTGGAACGGGCCATTTCGATCATCTTCTCCGAATAGTCCACGGCGACGACGCTCCCGTTTGTAAGATGTTTCTCGTAGAAGGGGATCATCACCCCGGTCCCGGTGCCGATGTCCAGTATCCTCTCGTCACCGCGGATCTCCAGCCGGTCGGCGATGTAGTCCACCTTTTTCAGGTCGTGGATGGTGATCTCGTCCCACACCCCGGCCTTCTCGTTGAAGAAGCCCTTCTGCTTCGGGTTGATCCTTTTGGCGTTCATGGTGTTCCCTCCATCATATGGGGATTACCACCGGTATCCCCCGGACGCTCTCCACGTAAGCGTCGATGCTGTACACGGCGCGGATGTTCTCCGGGGTTATGATGGAGTAATCGCCAGTGGTGAATATCACTCCGTCCTTCATCATCACGAACTTATCGGAATGGCGTATGGCCAGGTTGAGGTCGTGTATGGTCAGTATGGCGGCCATGTGGTTCTTCTTCACGATGTTGCGGATGAGGTGCATGATCTTGTGCTGGTTGGAGAGGTCCAGGCTGTTGGTCGGTTCATCAAGAAGGATGACCTTGGGCTGCTGGACGAGGACCCGGGCGATCTGCACCAGCTGGTACTCCCCTCCGCTGATCTCGTCGACGTATTTCAAAGCGAGATGGTCCAGTCCGAGAAGGTGCAGCACCCTGCCGGCCAGCTTTATGTCCTTCTCCGTCACGTCCCACTCGAAGTGCGGCTTCCTTCCGAGGAGCACGGAATCGAACACCGTGGTCCGGGACGTCTCCCCCCTCTGCGCTACGTAACCGATGTTCCTGGCGATGTCCCGCTTGCTCATTTGATAAAGTTGCGCACCGTCGATGAGCACCGAGCCGGCCTCGGGCACCAGCACCTTGTTGATGCACTTCATCAGGGTGGTCTTGCCGACGCCGTTGGGGCCCAGGACGGAGACGACGTCGTCCTTCTCCACGCTGAAGGAGACGCCGTCGAGCACCGGCCGGCTGTGGTAAGAGAACTTGATGCCCTGCACCTCGAAGAACATCATGACCGGTACCTCCTGATCAGCAGGTAGATGAACAGCGGTCCGCCCAGCATGGAGGTGATGATGCCCACCGGTATGACCGATGGGTACAAGATGACCTGCCCGACCCCGTCCGCCACTATCAGGATGATGGCGCCGAGGATGATGGACAACGGGATGAGGTGGCGGTGGTCGCTCCCGATGATCAAGCGGGCGATGTGCGGGCCGAGAAGGCCGATGAAGGCGATGATACCGAAGAAGGAGACGATGACCGCGCTGAGGACGGAGGCCAGGAGCATGCCCACCACCCTCTCCCTCTCCGTGTTTATTCCCAGCCCTTTAGCGCTGTCCTCCCCCGCCTCCATGGCGTTGTAGTCCCACCGCTTGTAGAAGAAGTACAGGGTCACCGGTAAAAGGACCAGGAATATCATGTAGTTCCAGGACCAGGTGGCCTTCCCCAGGTCGCCGAAGGTCCAGGCTACGATGTTCCCGAGCTGGGAGTCGGTGGCGATGTACTGCATGAAGGACAGCCCAGCGGAGAACATGGCGCTGATGGCCACCCCGGCCAGCACCATCGTCTCGGCGCTGACCTTGGTGACCTTGGTGAGGACCAGTATGGAGCCCGTTGCGAGCAGGGAGAACAGGAAGGCACATATGGTGGTGACGTAGGGGTTGCTGATGGAGACCAGGGAGGTCACGCTGCTGCCCGCCCCGAGGAAGATGATGGCGAAGGACGCGCCGAACGCCGCGGCGCTGGATATGCCGAGGGTGAACGGGGACGCTAGCGGATTGCGCAGGATGCACTGCATGACCACGCCGGCGACAGCCAGGCCGGCGCCGGCGAGTATGGCTCCGAAGATGCGCACCATGCGGATGTTCCAGATGACCCCGCCCCTTCCGTCCGTGTCGAAGGTGAATATGTACTTGACGACATCCGCGAACGGTATGTCGATGGGGCCGTTGAACGCGGCGATAATGACGCAAAGGACTAGTACGAGAAGGCCGAGACCGATGAAGAGGCGCTTCCTCTTGACGTAGCCGCGATAGCCCCGGGTGATCTGGGTGCCCTCGTCCCCGTCGTCCTCATAGATGTCGAAGGCCTCGAACCCGTTGTGGTCATGGGATATCTCGTTGCCGTTCGTCTTCATCACCATTATCTGGGAAAGGGTTGGGAAGGGTTTTGAGAATGGATCACAGCGTCACTTTTCCGCATCCGCTGCCGGTCTGACCGTCGACGATGTCGGAATAGGTCATGGTGGTGTCGGGATAGAACAGCTGGATAATCTCGTTGGCCTTCTCCTCGAAGTTCCAGGAGTACAGGCCGCCGTTCATCTTCGAGGCCACGAAGTACGCGTTGACCAGCTGGTTCTCCCAGTTGGTGCCGTAGCACTTGTAGACCATGACCGAGTATATCTTGTCGTTCTGTATCGCCGAGACGTTGTCCAGCCCCGTATCGTCGTTTATGTAACCGTTGATCGAGTCGATGCAACTGCTCAGGCCGATGCTGTCGATGTAGATGTAGTCGGGGTCGGCGGCCAGCAGGGTTTCCAGGGTGATGACGTATGGTTGCCCGTTCACCGCCGGACCGATGGCGTTGGTCACGTTGGAGTAATCGAACGGAAGGTAATCGCCGGAGCCCTTGAGGAAGGACGAGCCGCCGTAGTAGAACATCCCGCAGGCGTAAGCGCTCATGTTGCTGGCGATGGTGGCCTTGGAGGTTATCTCGCCGATCATGTCGGCGATCCCATCGTTCAGCTCCGCGGCCCGGTCCTGCTCGCCCAGCAACGTGCCGAGGGAACTTATCTGTTCGTAGAACGCATCCCCGAACTCCAGGTTGGCGTTGATGGCGTAGACGGGGATGCTGGTCTGGGTCTGCAGATTGTCCGCGGTACCCGTGTCGGTGGCGGTGGAGGTGATGACCAGGTCGGGGTTTAGCTGGAGGATGCTTTCCGCGGTGGTGGCCACTTGCGGCAGTGCGGAGAAGTTCCCCTTGTTGATGAGGTAGTATGTTTGGTCGTCCCGGGTGTTGAACGTGCCGGCCGTTTCTATCGCCTGCACCTTGTCAACGGAGTCGAAATAGGACACCAGCCTCAGGGAACAGGCACCTATGCAGAAAATGGAATCGATCTCTTCTGGAATTTCCACGGTCCTGCCCAAGGAATCGGTGACCGTGGTATCGGATTGACCGTCGCCGTCGTCATTGGTGAAGACCAAGGCGACCCCCAGCGCGGCGATGACGACGATGACCACGGCTACTATGGCGAACATCTTGCTCTTTTGCATATGGACACTTCCGTTCAGGACCAGCGCTCGACACAACGTTCTCGGAGCGCCGACCGAGTGCGTCCCGGATATTGTGGTTGGATTAATAATACTTTTTACAAATTCGTAACACGCATGATAATCGATTGCAGGGCTGGGTGGCGCGGCCTGTGGTGAGAATGGTGCTTAGGATATGGAGCTTTTAAAGTTCGGCCAGGAACTTGTGCGTCTGCTCTTTGGCCATCTCCGGGCCGTCCGGGGTGATGGGTCCCCAGAGGCTCTTGACGGCGAAGTGCATCATTCTGACTACGGAAATCCCGCGCCCCTGGCAGATCTCTTTGATCTTGTTAGCTGCGGTGATGGATTGATCGTTCAGGGATTCCAGGGCCTTCTTGCGCTTCTCCGGATTCCTGGACA
Organism: Methanomassiliicoccales archaeon; assembly: GCA_026394395.1. Taxonomy (NCBI): domain Archaea; kingdom Methanobacteriati; phylum Thermoplasmatota; class Thermoplasmata; order Methanomassiliicoccales; species Methanomassiliicoccales archaeon. The sequence continues at coordinate 131,157 of JAPKYK010000004.1, read as the reverse complement.
GCGGACCGAGGGTGTCGAAGGCGACCACATTCTTCCCCTTCCAGTACTTCACGTCCAAGGACTCGATGAACTCTTTGGTCTCCTTGGTCATGACCCCACCCCGGGTGGGCGAGCCGATGAACAGGAGATCCCCATCGATGTGGCGCTCCATCGGTTCTTTGACGAAAACCATCTGCGCCTCGTGCCCTTCTGATCTAATCTGTTCGGCGATGGCCTCGGCCACCGCCTTGGTACTACCGTGCACGCTGTCGTATGCTACCACGCCCTTCAAGCGAGTTCCCCCCACTGCGAAGTATATTGCCGCGACCTTGGGTTAATATCTTTGGTGGACTTACTATTATCATTTTTATAGATTTATTTTAATAATTATTTTATATAACTTAGCAGGAACGACCAATACGTTTTAAATGTGAACGTTGTCGCCCTTGTAATGAGCCTAATCGATGTGGTCGTTCAATTCTCACTCCAGATCGTTGAGCTTATTGGCTACCTCGGTATCGTTTTTCTAATGACCTTAGAGAGCGTGGGCATACCAATCCCCAGTGAGGTCGTCATGCCGGCTGGTGGTTGGTTGGCCTCCGACGGAACGTTAAATCTTTACTTAGTGACCTTCGCTGGAACCCTCGGATGCGTGATTGGTTCTACTATCGCCTATTGGATCGGTCTTAAAGGCGGAAGGACAACGGTCTTGCGGTATGGCCATTATTTTTTCTTGAACGAAGGCCACCTGGACTCCACCGAACGCTGGTTCAAAAAATACGGGGCGATAACCATATTCCTGACTCGCCTGCTACCAATCGTCAGGACTTACATCTCCTTCCCGGCGGGAATGGCCAAGATGAAGTTCTGGCCATTTATCACACTTACTGCGATTGGCTCGGCCATATGGTGTTTCGCCTTAGCATATATAGGATACATCCTGGGACCGAACTGGAACAGCATCAGTGGTAATTTCAACCTGTTGACCACCGTCGTAGCTGTAGGCCTGGTACTTATCTTCGTTACCTGGTTTTCTTTAAAGTATTTGAAAAAGAGAAACCTTTCGAAGGGAGAATAGGAACGGGCGGTCATATATTTCGGATGGGACATCATCCAAGCCCAATGCTATTGATCACGCCGCCCGAGTTCCCATCTACCACCAGTATGATCTTATTCCCTTCATGATCGTATCGAGCGAACCATATCGGAGCATGTAATAGTTCGGTCTCCGAAACGTCTACTTGAGTATGCAACTGCTGGATCATATGATAATGGGCGTGCGCCTTGTCAGACTGTAACTGGTCCACAAGGGTCTTTGCCTGGTGCCTAGCGACCTCTTCCCCAATATCCCCGTTCATTATCTGTATGCCCTTAGGTACCTGGGCCATATCAAAAAACGTCCGCTCCTCAAGGGCGAAGGAATAATCCTTGGGCTGATATTGCGTGAAAGCTTTGAGAGCCACTATCGGAAAGTTGTAGTTATTATCTATCTCCTGGGTCTTGGTCACGTTGCCGATGCCTCTGCCCATCGTACTTCCAAGCACTGCACCTGTCAAGAGCGGGCCACCGAAACCTCCTCTGCCCCGTCCACCTCCGAGAGCTGCGCCCATTAGACCGGCCAGAGCCATTGTGGTAGCAATTTGCCCGGCTTCAGCGGCCATATCGCTGGCCACAATCGATGTTCGTGCTGAGGTCGATACAATCCAATATGGAATCATGCTGAGGCTCATATCCTCCAATTTTGAATCCTCCTGAAGATGCCTGTGCAACAGCCCCTTGTCCATAAGAGCGTGTATCTTTTCGATGATTTGCTCTTTCTCAGAAAATCTTATCGATAGCATGGTTTGCTTCTGGACGCTCCTCCATCCATCGTTCACCAATGTTATCGTAGACCCACAGTACAGGCAGGTGATCACCATTTCTCCGAACTTCGGGGCGATGGGCGCACTACAATTTGGACACTTAAGCGCCAACGCTTCAGAGGGAGCGATTACCGAAGAAGTAGACGCTTCGGCCGGCTTCGCCTTATCACTAATTATCTTGGTTCCGTACTTTAAGCAGAAAAGCGCATCGTCGGGCAGAACGATACCACAGTGGGGGCAATATATGGTCATCACCTTCACGGTCCATATAGCTATCCGGGGCTTTTTCAATAATGGAAAAAGCTTTGAACAGATCAACACCAGACAGTTACAATAGACATCTGCTCTTATCCCTGAGGTTCTTCATTATTGTTGTGGTGTCTACAATTAGTCTGTATAATTGGCTGATTTAACATTCCAACGATGGAGATCACTTATAGAATACCTTTTAACGAATCTTGGCAGAGGTTGTGATTGATTACCTGAAACCTCCTTCTTTTCATTTTTTGAAGATCTGTTCGGAATGTGGTTAGGGTCGGAGTCGGAGGGTATCGCAAGAGAGCATATCCAGTTCCTCTTTGTGTGAGTTAAATGGGAACTTTGGGAAAACATATATCGTCATGTCGACGTAGAACCTATTATGAAGCGGAGGATGCTCGCCGGGACCTTGCTGTTTGTGGCAGGCGCGCAGTTCCTGCTCTTTCTGATCATAGCTGAGACGCAGTATCCCGGTTACAGCGCTAATGAGAACTACATATCCGACCTGGGCGTGTGGGAGGAATGGTCAGCGGTCTTCTTCAACGTCTCGGTCATCGCCTTCGGCCTTCTGGGCCTCATCGGCGGGTTCATCCTGAGGGAGGACAAGGGAATGAGCTACGTCCCTTGGCTGCTGATTGTGTCCGGCGCCGGGGCGATAATACTTGGAATATTCCCGGAAACGGTCTGGGGATTGCACAAGATAGGGGCGTTCATGGCGTTCATATGCGCGTCGTCGGCGGCCGTGTGCTGCTTCAAAGCCTTCTCTGGGCCGTTCCGTTACATCGCGACTTTCCTCGGTGTGCTCTCGTTCATCACCATGATCCTCTCCATAACGAACATATTCTTAGGCCTGGGACCGGGAGGCATGGAACGGATGATTTTATACCCCATCATAATCTGGATGACCAGCCTCGGAACGGTCCTTTATTCTTCCGCAGAAAGTCCTGAGGGATAGAGGGCCACCCATCGAAAAAGGGACAGCTGGATTGATTATCCCATCGTCTCGTCCAGTTCTTTTTTATTTGAATTATTAAAAAAGGTATTTGGGAAAAGATTTTTTTTCCCCGTCGTTGGGGAGTGCATGAAGTCCAGGGTTCTCGCCGGAACCTTGTTGTTCGTGGCGACCGCACAGTTCGTGCTCTTCCTCAATATCGCCGAGGCGGAATATACTGGTTACAGCACCCATGCCAGTCTCATATCCGACCTGGGCGTTTGGGGGGAACCTTCAGCGATATTCTTCAACCTGTCCGTCATCGCCTATAGCCTTCTTAGCCTCATCGCCGGGGTCGTCCTGAGGGAAGACAAAGGATTGAGCTACATCCCTTGGCTGCTGATGGTGGCCGGCGTCGGGGGGCTCTCAATCGGGATATTCCCGATGACGGTCTGGGGAGTACATGACTGGGGAGCGGTCCTGGCCTTCGTCTTCGCGGCCTTGGCGGCCGTTTACTGCTACTGGGCCCTTTCCGGGCCGTTCCGTTACATATCGATCGTTCTCGGGGTCATCTCGTTCTTCGCCATGATCCTCTACAAGGGTAACGTCTTCCTAGGCCTGGGCGCGGGGGGCATGGAACGGATGATAATGTACCCCATCCTAATCTGGATAGCGGGTTTGGGGACGGTCCTGTTCACTTCTAAAGAACCAATGAAAGGTTGAAAAAGGGTTTCAGGAGGTTGTGGATAGGTCGGAGTGCCGGCCTATGCCTTGCGCCCCCTCAGCAGAACGATGGCCAGGAGGACCACGACCACCAGGCTGAAGATCGTCGCCAGCATTGCCATGAGCTGGACCTGGTCGATCTTATCTGCCAACGGGTCCGTATTATCCTGGGCTTCCGCTCGGTAGATGTAATTCTGGCATTAACGAGAGATAACCGTTGTTCCGCCATTGTTTATTTATACATGACAAATGAAGACCATTATCTATTTTTATAGCGTCTGGGGCGGGGCAAGAGCTATGGATTCTGGAGCTTGTGAATAAAGTGACCTCAGTTGACATAGAAGACGGGACAGATGCAAAACGCAAGAAGCGCAGCAAGACCCTGAGCAAGGAGGAGCATAACGCCATATTGAAGAGGGCTCTCCTTCAGTCGTTCATCAAGCTCGACCCCCGGAGCACCATCCGAAATCCCGTGATGTTCGTGGTGGAGATAGGGAGCGCCATCACCACGATCCTATTTTTTATCTCACTGTCAGAGGATGTTGGTTCATCATCATTTTTCATCGGTCCGATCACGATCGGGCTATGGTTCACGGTCATCTTTGCCAATTACTCCGAAGCTTTGGCAGAAGGCCGGGGAAAGGCCCAAGCGGACGATCTACGACGGATGCGAACTACCATCAGTGCAAGGAAGCTGCGCCCTGATTACAATGTCACCAGGGATATCGAACCATCTGAAAAGGATTGTTCCGCCTGCTCGTCGTCCGATTTGAGGAAGGGCGACCTTTTCTATGTAAAAGCGGGCGACGTCATCCCCAGTGATGGAGAGATATTGGAGGGTGCCGCTTCCATCGACGAAAGCGCCATCACCGGTGAGAGCGCCCCGGTCATACGAGAATCGGGGGGAGACAGAAGTACCGTCACTGGGGGGACCAAGTTACTCTCTGATTGGTTGGTCGTGGGGACCGCGTCCGACCCGGGTGAAGGATTCATAGACAAGATGATTTCCATGATCGAGGGGGCAAAGAGAAAGAAGACCCCCAACGAGATCGCTTTGAACACCCTTCTCGTCGGCCTGACCGTAATATTCATTATCGTATGCGCCACGCTCATACCGTTCTCCGCCTATGCCGTTTATACCACCGGATACGGTGATCCGATCTCTCTGACCGTGACCATCGCCTTGTTAGTATGTCTGGCTCCCACAACGATAAGCGGACTTCTCAGTGCCATCGGGATCGCCGGGATGGACCGCTTGCTCCAAAAGAATGTCATCGCCTCTTCCGGCCAAGCAATAGAGGCAGCTGGCGATGTGAACGTTCTGCTGTTGGATAAGACCGGGACCATAACCTTCGGCAGCCGCCGGGCGGTGGACATAATCGCCTTGGATGAGCAAGAAAAGAACACCGTAGTTGGTCTCGCGTTAATGGGGTCCATTTCTGATGATACGCCAGAAGGGCGGAGCATAGTGACGTTGGTATCGGAAAAGTATGGGATCAGGGAGGAGGACCTCGTAAAGCCCGATGAACTGGACCAGATGAAGGTCATACCGTTCACAGCCCACACCAGAATGAGCGGGGTCGATCTCAACGGAAGTGCCATACGCAAAGGGGCCAGCGACGCCATAGAAAGATATGTCATGTCATGTGGGAACCAGTACCCACATCGAATCAAGGAGGAGGTCGATAAGATCGCCAGGTCTGGAGGTACTCCGCTGGTGATCGCCAAGGACGGTAAGGCCATTGGGGTCATTCATCTCAAGGATGTGGTAAAGCCGGGGATAAAGGAGCGGTTCTCTCAACTTAGACGTATGGGGATCATGACGGTCATGGTCACTGGTGATAACAAACTGACCGCGGCGGCCATAGCCGCAGAGGCCGGGGTCGATGACTTTCTGGCCGAAGCGACCCCTGAGAACAAGATCCAATTGATCAAGCAATATCAGGACGAGGGGAGGTTAGTGGCCATGACCGGTGATGGAACTAACGATGCCCCAGCCTTGGCCCAGGCCGATGTGGCCGTGGCCATGAACAGCGGCACTCAACCCGCCAAAGAGGCGGCCAATATGATCGACCTCGACAGCAATCCCACCAAGCTTATCGAGGTTGTGGAAACTGGCAAACAGCTCCTGATGACCCGGGGCGCTTTGACTACTTTCAGCATAACCAACGACGTGGCGAAGTATTTTGTCATAATTCCGGCGGCCTTTGCCGCGACCTATCCAGCGCTGGAGGCGTTGAACTTCATGGACCTGCACAACGCCATCCTGGCTGCGGTGATATTCAACGCCCTCATATTGCTTATGTTGATACCGTTGGCCCTGCGCGGGGTCAAGTACAGGCCGATGAGCGCCGAGCAGCTGCTGCGCAAGAACCTCCTCATTTACGGTCTGGGCGGAATAATAGTCCCGTTCATCGGCATCAAGCTGATCGACATTGCACTAAGTCTGATGGGGGCGAGCATTTGACCGGGGGTGAGGGAAAAGGCCGGACACCGATGTCGGAACGGTTCAGAACGATGAGGAGGACCTTGTCGAAGCAGGCTCGGCCAGCCCTCGTCCTCTTTCTCATAATGACCCTGGTCACTGGCGTCGTTTATCCACTGGCAGTGACCGGGATCGCTCAACTCGCATTCCCGCATGAGGCGAACGGAAGCCAGATAGTGGTGAACGGTACGGTGGTCGGTTCCGAGCTGATAGGGCAGTGGTTCAGCGACCCGGAGTATTTCTGGGGAAGGCTTTCGGCCACTGATTATAACGCCAGTACATCCGGCGGTACCAACTTTGCCGCGAACAGCACCGATCTGCAGATCGTGGTCCAGGAACGGATCGACGCCTTGCATGCCGCGGACTCTAACAACACCTATCCGATACCTTCGGACCTGGTGACCGCTTCTGCGAGCGGGCTCGATCCAGACATAAGTTACGCGGCGGCGATATATCAATTGCCGAGGGTCGCCAGAGAGAGGGGCATGAATGAGCCTTATGTTATGTCGCTCATCAATGCCAGCGTCACGATCGATATAACCGGTGATAAGTTGGTCAACGTCCTCGAGCTCAATTTGGCCCTCAATGCTGCGGAGGATGCCGGAGCGGGAAGCGGCAATGAAACCGCATCCCTCGATCTCTCGAATATATCGTCAAACGCTGCGTTCCTAGGGATCACGCCTTCAGACTGGCTTTACATAATTCTATTCATAGTGATCATCGGGCCGCTGGCCTGGCTGGTAGGCACGCTCATATCCAATACCTATGATGACCGGCCGGGGCGGTTTACCAGGGCTATCGGTTGGATAGAGAACCGGATCTACAGACCGGCCCAGATCGACAGGAAGGGCATGGGCTGGAGGACCTACCTCTTTAGCCTGTTGTTGTTCAACGGCCTGGGGATCATCGTGCTCATGTTGATATTAATGTTCCAGGGGATCCTTCCGCTGAACCCGGACGGGCTTGGTTCCTTATCGATCGACCAGGCGTTCAACACCGCTGTGAGCTACGTTACGAACACCAACTGGCAATCGTACTCCGGTGAGACGACCATGAGCTATTTCACCCAGATGGTCGGCCTCACGGTACAAAATTTCCTTTCTGCAGCAACCGGGCTGGCAGTGCTGATCGCTTTGATCCGCGGAATACGGAACAGGAGCGTAAAGGACCTCGGCAACTTCTGGGTCGACATGACCAGGGCGACGCTGCTCCTGCTGCCCATAGCCTTCATCATCGCTCTGATCTTGGTGTCCCAAGGTACTGCGCAAACGCTTGATGGAGCGATGGTCGCTAATCTTATTCAACCGTTCACGAATTCTACCGGAGATCTAATTTCGACACAGGCCATAGCCATCGGTCCGGTCGCCTCCCAGGAGGCCATCAAGCTGCTTGGCACCAACGGCGGGGGGTTCTTCAATGCTAATTCCGCCCATCCGTTCGAGAACCCGTCATTGTTGACCAATCTTATAGAGACCCTGGTCGTTCTTTTGATACCGGTCGGACTGTGCTTCACCTTTGGCAGGATGATCAAGGACAAGCGCCAGGGTTATGCTCTTCTGATAGTGATGTCCATCCTCTTTATCGCCTTCTCCTGCGCCATCGTCTGGGCGGAGAACTCTGGTAATCCCGCAATCTCGAACATGACCGGTGTTTCACAGTTTTCGACCATCTACCAGTCCGGAGGCAATCTGGAAGGGAAGGAGCTGAGGTTCGGAGTAGTACCATCGTGCTTGTTTACCATATCCACGACCGCTACATCCTGTGGCGCCGTCGATTCCATGTTGGATTCGTACACGGCGATAGGGGGCATGTGCCCATTGCTCCTGATGCAGTTCGGAGAGGTGGTCTTCGGGGGCATAGGTTCGGGCATGTATGGGATGCTGATCTTCGTCCTAGTGGCGGTCTTCATTGCGGGGCTCATGATCGGCCGCATGCCGGAATATCTAGGTAAGAAGATCGGACCGTACGAGATGAAGCTGTGCACGGTCATTTTGTTATTGCCGATAGCCACGGTGCTTATCGGTACGGCCATAGCCGTGACCATCCCGGAGGGAAGGGTGGCGGTATTGAACGCTGGCCCGCACGGTTTCACGGAGATATTGTACGCCTTCACCTCGGCGACGAACAACAACGGAAGCGCTTTCGCCGGATTGGCGGCAGACTCACCGTTCTACAACTTGGCCTTGGCCATCGCCATGCTGATCGGTCGCTTCGGTATCATCGCCTTGACGCTGGCCTTGGCCGGTAGTCTAAGCGAGAAGAAGGTGGTCCCGGAAACCTCAGGTACCCTGCCCACTCATACTCTTACATTCATGATCTGGTTGCTAGGGGTCGTCATCTTGTTCGGCGCACTAAGTTACTTCCTGACACTGGTCTTAGGACCTATCGCGGAGGCGTTGATGTGACGGCCGACGATAACAATCATAACGGTGAGAGACCGCGGCCGGAATATTTCCTCAATATCGCGAAGAACGAGGAGCGCAAGAAGAAGAAGGGGAAATTGACGGTCTTTCTAGGGTATTCTGCTGGCGTTGGGAAGACGTATGCCATGCTGGAAGATGCCCATCGGCAGCAAAAAAAAGGCGTCGATGTGGTCGTCGCCTGCGTTCTCACGCACGGCCGCAAGGAGACCGAAGAGCTGCTAAAAGGGTTGGAATCCGTTCCCCAGAGAGAGTTGGAGCATCACGGCTTGCGCACGACGGAAATGGACATCGACGCGGTTCTGGCCCGAAACCCCAATCTGGCGCTGGTGGACGAACTGGCGCACACCAATGTCGGCGGGTCCAGAAACCTAAAGCGCTATCAGGATGTCCAGGAATTGTTGGAAGCCGGAATCGACGTCTGCACCACGCTCAACGTCCAGCATCTGGAAAGCATGAACGATGTCGTGGCCCAGATAACGAGTGTGAAGGTCCAGGAGACCATCCCGGACACGATCCTTGAAGAGGCCAATGAGATCAAGGTGATCGATCTGCCCCCCAAGGACCTCATTCAGAGGTTCAAGGACGGCAAGGTGTACGTCCCAGAACAGGCCACGATGGCCTTGAATCATTTCTTCAACGAGGGCAACTTGATCGCCTTACGGGAGATGACCCTGCGAATTGCGGCGGAGCATGTTGATAGCCAGATGCTCGAGTACATGCGGGAACGCTCCATCGAAGGTCCGTGGCCGGTCAAGGACAGGTTGCTCGTCTGCATTGGGAACTCGAAGGAGATGAACGAACGCATCATCCGCAACGCAAAGCGGCTGGCCGATGAGCTGAAGACCGAATGGCATGCCATATATGTCGAAACTCTGGCGAACAGCAGATTGTCCAGACAATCTAGAACGCAGGCGATGGAAGGAATAAAACTGGCGGCATCGTTGGGCGCGAAGACGAGCACCACGTTTGGAGTGATAATCGCCGAGGAGGTCATCCGCTACGCGAAAAAGAACAATATCAAGAGAATAATCGTCGGCAGATCGAGACGCGCGTGGTGGCACGACATCATCTTTGGGTCCCTGATAAATCAGCTGGTCAATTTTGGTACGGAGTTCGACTTGATGGTCATTACCGATCCCCGGATGAGAACGAAAAAGGAGGGGGACGATAATGAACCAAAGACGACCGTTAATCTCGGTCGGTTACAGCCTTATGCATATTGTACCTGGATGGTCCTGCTCTTTACCATCCTTGATTACCTACTACGTTCGACCCTCCAGGAAACGAACCTCATCATGATGTACCTGATAAGCGTCGTCATCGCTGCGGTATTGTGGGGCATATTACCGGCCATTTATACTGCCGTGGCCAGCATCATCATGTTTAATTTCTTCTTTATTCATCCTTATTTTTCATTAAGGATTAGCAATCCAGAATATGTGATATCGTTGCTGACATTTCTCTTCGTAGGCGTGGTGATCAGCCTACTGGTGGTAAGGTCGAGAGATTATGCCAAGGCCGCCCAACGCAGGGACGAGTACACGTCAACGCAGTATTTGCTCAGCCTTGATCTGGTCAGGGCCACAAATATTGAGGCCGTCGTGGAAATGTTGGAATACCATCTTAATAGGGCCTGCCAATGCAAATCCGCATATCTACTGCCACGGGATGGGGAGCTGAAGCTTGTCAGCGCTAGCATTGGCCTCAATATGGACGGTAAAGAGATGACCGCGGCCAGATGGACGTTCAACAATGGTGTCTCCGCGGGCAAGGACACTGATACGCTATCTTCGGCCGAACTGCAATACTATCCGATCCGGACCCCCAATGGTATATTGGGCGTAGTAGGAATAAGGACAGATAATCTCGACAGCGTCGTAAAAATCGAGCAGGAACGGATAATCCAATCATTTTTGAACCAAACCGGGCTGGCCATAGAACGTGTTGAACTCACTAAACGCTTTTTATAAATAACCAAATGAATATAATAATTACCAAACCAGTTATGCTCGGTTAGGTCGTTGTCGCAATTGACTGAGCATGAGGGTTCGGGAGAGAATCGCCCAAATGTATGATTCGGTTAATCCCCCAGGGCCTGGCCTAGTACGATCGTCACTATCATAAGGAAGTAGGATGCCATGTTGAACACCCAATGACATCTCCAAAGCTTTGCCGGTCTTTTCCACATCACCAGTCCGGTTATGATCCCAGCTATGGCTAGAATAAATGATAGAAGACCGACCTGCCCGTGAAGAGTGAAGTAGATCTGGCCACGATTGCTATAGAACGTCATCGACCAGACTATGAACGTTCCAAAATATACGACATAATAAAGTACGCTCAACCATCGATGATATATCCTCGGGACAATTTTCGGGAACAGTTTCGATATTGACTTGATCCTAGAGTTTCTCATTCCGGTCAATGCCGCTAAGAACCCAATGAACGCTGCCAGAGACATCAAGGAAACGTGAAAACTGCCTTCACTGTCTGATTCACCACCATCAGCTGATACGGCCAATGGAAACACGATAATTGCGGAGACGACCAAGAACAATGATAAAATCGCTAAGCAGGAAAGGGGAACCTTCTTTTCTCTGGTCGTCTGAATCATGGTTATTAACCCATATTCGTATGTTTTATTTATAAATGATTATTTTATTGTCCATCGCCCAATATTGGTAATCTATTGGTCATGACAGATGCTTTTTTTGATTGAGGCCTAAACGGTCGGCCAACTTTTTGGTGCGCGACTCCAGCCAGATGACCTGCCTATGTAGGTCTATACTGTCGGCCAAGAGCCCGATGAGTATACCGAGCAATGCTCCACTGGCCACGTCGTACGGGTAGTGAACGCCGAGGTACACCCGGCTGAAACCGATGGCCGCCGCTAACACCAGTAACGGGGGAAGTGCCTTGCGCCATTTCATTCCTACCGCGACCGCGCCGGCGAAGGCCACCATGGTGTGCCCGGAAGGGAAGGATGGATCGAACAGGTGATACGGTGGGTCGACGTGAGCTATCACCTCATATGGTCGCGGTCGGTCAACGGCGAACTTCATCGAAAATCCAATAAATATGACGAGTAGCAAGGCGAAAAGAAGCGTCATGGCCGCTTCCTTCTTCCGTCCCAGCCATAGCAGTGGTACGATTATGAACCAGACCGTCAGGGAGCCAAGTTCGGTGAAGAACCGCAGGAAGGTCTTCAGGCTGGTCTCGTACTCCTCCCGGACCTCCAGGAAGAGCCAGGTGTCCAGATCGACTATTTCCCCGACCTTGAGCAGGAGCGGAAGGAGAATGCAGGTCGCTAGTAGCGCCCCCAGGATATACCATGTCCTTCTAGTCAATCGGATCGTGGTCTTTAACCCCTTGATTTTTATTAAATGTTGGTCATGACGGTAAGCTCTACCAGCAAAATAGATGCATGCGAATGACGCTGTGGACGCGGATATGATGCCGGAACTAAAGACCGTAGAACATGTTGACGTGACAAGGTACATGGGAACCTGGTTCGAGATAGCGAAGTTCCCGCAGCGGTTCGAGAGAGGGCTTGTGGGCGTAACTGCCAACTACACGCTGCTCCCGAACGGAAAGGTCAGAGTGTTGAACAAGGGTTATAGGGAGAATTTCAACGGTGAATTAAGCACGGCCGAAGGCAAGGCCTGGATAGTTGATACGGCCACGAACGCGAAGCTTAAGGTGAGCTTCTTCTGGCCTTTCGCGGGAAACTACTGGATATTGGAACTGGGAAAGGATTACGAGTACGTCGTGGTGGGCGACGAGTCCCGCAAATATCTCTGGATCCTTTCAAGAACGCCCCAGATGGACGAGGCATTGTACGAAGGACTGGTCAAGCGTGTTCAGGACAAGGGGTTTGACATATCCAAGCTGGAAAAGAACCCGCAAAAACCATTGACGGGAGATCAAGGGAATTGATCTGGTAAATGAATGGTCGGGATATGCTTAATGACGGGCTCGGAGTGTGTCGCCATAGAACATATCCAGTCTTCCTTTTATTTTGACCATAGGGGGTTCTATTCTTCAGACCGACTCGATGTGTTCCACGTTCTTCACTCGGGTGAGTATCTGGAACTTGGATACGGCCCTGGGGATGACCATGATGTCCACGTTTTCTATCATCTGGATATGGTCCTTGATGACCGACCAGTCCACGTCCGGCTCGAATACTAGGCGATCGATGTTGTTGATGATCACCGCCCCGTCAATGGATTCCAGGTCGTTGCGGGTTATGGTGAGACAGTCCATGTTACCGATGCGATAGATAGGACCTTTGTTCTGCTCCAGGAAGGACCTCATGGCCTGGGTGGTCAGGTCACCGATGGACATCCCTCTAAGGGTGGCTTCGGCGGAGAATTGCAGGTACGTCTCGTCGTTGATTCCTCTTATGGTCACATTGGTCATCTGATCCACTCACTCCGATTACGCTTACTCCCATGGCCTAGGGAGGAGATAAAAATGATTTCTCCGGACAGGACCACGCCTAGCGATAAGAGGGGCAGGAGCATCCCGTTGAGGCCCAGGATGGTCAGCAGCATGAAAGCTCCGATGACCTGCATGGCCATATCCAATATCGACGAACTCCGATGTTCTGTCCCCAGTCCGTTCCTGTCGGCCACCCCAGCAGTCTCTCTAGGTTCTTCGTGCTTTCTTGTTCCAAGATTCCTAGGCACCGTGATCAGGGGGCTGGTCCCGATGGACCGTATGTGGTCCTCGTCACGAAGCCAGGTGTATTCCGCGTCCCACTTTGCTGGTGTTATTCTCACCTATATCACCATTATCACCATATGTTTACATGTATTATTTGTATGTTTTGATTTACAAGAAAATATAAGCTTGATGGGGAGAAAGTGCAGCAGATGAGAGCGGTCGTGTTAACTGAATACGGTCCACCAGAGGTTCTGCAAGTGAAGGAGGAGGAGAAACCCGTTCCCCAAGACGATGAGATCCTGATCAAGATACATGCGACGGTCGTAACGCGAGTGGACATAGAGATACGAGGTCTATCGGGCCTCGACGGCCACAGGAAGTCTAAGAAGCCCAGAATCCTAGGAAGATACCTGGCTGGGGATATTGAGGCCATAGGGAAGGACGTCAAGCGATTCAAGATAGGCGATCAGGTCCTCGGGGTCAGCAAGTTGGTGGGAGGCACCTACGCCGAGTACAAATGCCTGCCTGAGAAAGGAGTGGTGTTCCTGATGCCGGCCAACCTGACCTATGATGAGGCCGTCGCCGTTCCCAGCGGCGCCATGACGGCATTGCCTTTCCTTACGGTCAAAGGGAAGATACGGAGCGGGCAGAAGGTCCTCGTCTACGGTGCCTCTGGGGCCATAGGTACTGCCGCGGTGCAGCTTGCCAGATGTTACGGGGCAGAGGTCACAGGAGTGTGCAGCGCCGCGAATCTGGAACTGGTGAGGTCCTTGGGGGCCACTAAGGTCATCGATTATACAAAAGAGGACTTTACCCAGAACGGCGAAATCTACGACATCATCTACGATACGGTGGGCAAGACCACGTTCTCCCGTTGCAAGGGCTCGCTGGTGAGAGGGGGCGTGTATCTCACGGTGCTGCCCAAGCGCGAGGACCTCGTCAGCTTGATATGGACTTTCATCGACCGGCGGAAGAAGGCCAGGCTCATGGCCACGGCCTTAAGGTCAAAGAGGAAGAAGAGGAAGGACCTGGCCCTTATCAAGAAGTTCGCTGAGGAGAGTAAGTTGAAGGCCGTCATCGATCGGCGCTATCCGCTGGAGCAGATCGTCGAGGCGCACAGGTATGTCGAGCAAGGACACAAGAAAGGGAACGTGGTCATAACGGTCGTGGACCACGGCCACGCTGGCCAGATCGCGGATCAGTCGTAAGGGCCAGGGAACGAAGGAAAGACTTTACCTTACTCTTTTTTGAAGACCAGGTGCGATAGGAAGATCAGCCAGCTGATGTCGACCACCGCGCAAACCGTGGCGGGGACCGCGGCCGCTGGCCCTATGAGCGCTATGGCCAACGTCGCCGCCATTCCCGTGTTCTTGTGCGTCGAGAACAGCACCTCGGGTACTCTTTGCGCACGGGGCACGTGCTTGCGCTGGAGGTACCAGTTCCAGAGCAGCCCGAGGCCAAAGATCCTCAGCACCGCTACTGCCAGCAGCCCGGAGAGCAGCGCCCAGTCGCCGAAGAATATCTGGCGGTTCGGACCGGCGACGGCCACGATGAGCACGAAGAAAGCGATGTTGATCATGGCCGTCTTGTTCTCCGGGTTGATGTTCAAACTCCGCAGAGGACGGGAAACGAACATCGGCAGCAGGATCAGTAGGCCGACGTAGGTCAGCAGCAAGACCGCGTCGATGGCCTGCCCCAGGAACACGAGCGTTAGTAGGGGGGTGAAGGCCAAGGCGATGACGTACAGGGCCGTTGTGGAGACCAAGGTAGGTTCCAGGTCCCCCTTCATCAGGTAGGTGAAGGGGACGACCGATACGGCGGACGGCACGGCCGCCACGATTATCCAGCCCGCCCGCAGGTCCCCCTGGAACAGGAAGGCCATGAGGACAGTCGTTCCGGAGGCCAGGACCATGGAGAGCAGGAAGGCCCTTCGGATAGGAACGGCGTGGTCGGTGACCTTCAACCCGCGCAGCCGCAAGTTCGTCAGCGATAAGGACATCATGACCATCAGCGAGATCATGGCGATGTTGCTGTTGGTGAGGACGATACCGCTGGGGAAGCCCCCTACCGCTAGAGCGATAATGAAGGACAGCGTCATCATGACCGCGCTGTTACCGAGGATGTGGCGGAGGTCCATGGCACCTGAAGGCGGAACGGTGATTAACGGTTTTCGTGGCGAACTCTCTACGAAAACGATGATGACCTTGCGCTGACCGTTTCAGAACATCGAAATGGTGCAGAGGGATGCTCTCGCATCTGAGTATGGCCAGCATGATATCTGTCGTCGTCTATCGGTTGGGAACTATGCGGACCTTGTTCACTTCCTCCGACGCAGGAACAGGAACACCACTATCGCCAGCACTGCGACGATAGCGATCACTGCCCCGATGATCAACATCGTGTTGTCACTCGATGAACTATCGCTAGGAATGTCGACGGCGATGGCAGAGCAATTGGCCCCTTCCCCGACCGCGTTCAAGGCGCTAATCTTGTACCAATATGTGTGGCCCTTGGTTAGCCCCGTGTCTGTGAAGTTCAGCCCCGAGGGCGAAGCTATCAGAGCATATGTGCCGTCAGAGGTTGTGGACCGGTACAGCTGGTAACTGGTTATCGGACTTCCACCGTCACTGATCGGAGCGGACCATGTCAGGACCACCTCGGTGTCGTTGGCGATAGCCGTAAGACCTTCGGGGTTCCCAGGGACCGTGGGTTCGTTCGTATGGATATAGGTGCCGACCTCAGTGCAATTGGCGCCCTCACCGATGGCGTTCACGGCACTGACCTTGTAAAAGTAGGACGTTCCGTTGACCAGCCCCGTGTCGGTGTAGTTCAAGCCCGAGGGCGAGGCGATGAGAACATACATACCATGGGCCGAGGTCGACCGGTACAGCCTATAGCCTATAATCGTGCTCCCGCCGTCACTGATCGGCGCCTGCCAGGTCACATCGACCGTATTATTGTCCTTATCCAGAGCAAGGTTCTGCGGTGCTCCGGGGACCGTGATCACAGACGACGGGGTCGCATTGACCGCGGTGCAATTGGCGCCCTCACCCATCGCGTTCTCGGCACTGACCTTGTACCAGTATATCTGACCATTTGTCAGGCCTGTATCGGTTAAGTTCAGTTCCGAGGGTGAGGATATCAACGAGTATAGGCCACCGGATGTCAGGGACCGGTACACGTTATAACCGGTGATATTGCTTCCACCAGTTTCAGAAGGAGCAGACCATGTCAGGAACACTTTTGCGACACCCCCGATGGCGGTGAGCTTCTTCGGAATGCCCGGAGAGGTCAAGGGGATGTTCAGACCCATCATCAACCCATGGAAATCGTTACCGGGGGCAGGGAAGTTCGAGGTGGTGTAGGCGTGACCTCTTATTCCTGCGAGAGTACCGAACACCCAATGCTCATCAACAGAGGTCGGGGCAACAAGCCCTGTGAAAATTATCGAGGTCAAGGCGGAACAGAATTGGAACAAATATCCTCCGATAACATTGACGCTGCTGGGGATGGTGATAGAGGTCATTGATGAGCAGTATCGGAACGCCATGGAGTATATGCCGACGACACCATTACCGATGACCACGGACGTCAGATTTGTGCAGAAATTGAAAGTTTGCGAATAGATCGTAGTAACTCTGTCAGGGATAGTGATCGAGGTCAGGTTGGTGCAGTGATCGAAGGCATACGGTCCGATGAAGGTGACGTTGTCGGGGATGATGATCGAGGTCAGGTTGGTGCAGAAAGAGAACGCATATTGATCGATGAAATAAACACTCTCAGGGATAGTGATCGAGGTCAGGTTGGTGCAGTGATCGAAGGCATTGCTCCCGATACGAATGAGGTTGTTGGACGAGGCGAAGGTCACGGATGAGAGTGCTGAGCAGGAATAGAACAAATTATAACCGACGGTCCTAACGTTGCTGGGAATGGTGATCGAGGTCAGATGGTTACACATGTAAAATGCTCCCATCCCGATCGAAGTGACGCTGTCGGGGATGAAGATGGAGTTCAGGGAGCAATAATTGAATGAATAGTTACCGATCGAGGTGACGCTACTGGGGATGGTCAACGTCCCAATTTTGCTGGCAGGGCATTGGATCAGAGCGGTTATGTTCTTGTCGTAAAGCACCCCATCGACGCTAGCATAGTTGACGTTGCTCGGGGCAACATCTATCGAGGTCATCAGGTTGCAGTTGCTGAACGCATTAACACCAATGAAGATCACACCGCTGGGTATGGTCACAGAGGTCAGCGGATCAGAGGTGAACGCCCCTGATCCAATGATCCTTACGCCACTTCCGAGGGTCAAGGAGGTCATTGCGTAGCAATTTTCGAACGCACGGTCCTCGATGGAAGTGACCCTGTCGGGAATGATCAATGAGGTCAAATGGTGGCATGATCTGAACGCCTCTTTCCCGATGGAGATGACATGGTCGCCGATGGTCACAGAGGTCATTGCATTACACCCACAGAACGTTTCGTTCCCGATGGTCTTGACACTGTCAGGGATGACCACCGAGGTCAAGGAGTAGCATATGTAGAACGCAGAATCATTGATGGCCACGACCGGATAGCCGCCCAATACGTCCGGGATAGTGATCGCTCCCCCAGCACCAGTATACCCAGTGATAGTTGCGACGGTAGGACTTCCGCTCGTTGTGTATTCATAATCCCCCTCTATTGCGGCGTCCACTGGATCCGTAGTAACGATGAAGGACCCACCTATAACCAGCATGAACACTAAAATCATGGGTATCGCATACGACCCCAGTCTCTTATCCACGATGAATTTCCCCCTCACTTTTAAATAAAAAATGAGTTAAATTAACATTGTTTGGAAGAGGAATTAATGCTTTGCTGTTAAAAAAGTCGATGCACGATCATGTAAAAAATTGCTCACTCTGCTTTCTTCAGGTTCCCCCGGTCATCATAGACGAACCCTTGGAAGCTCACCTCGCGTTCCGCTTTATCGCGCACTTCCTTCATGATGCTCTGATAGATCCCCGAGGCCATGTCGCGGGAGAACTTGGATTCGGGGAACAACAGGACCAGGGTCCCGATGCTCTTGCCCACGTCGATGTAATCGTCAAAATATCTCAGCTGCCCGGCGGTCGATTCCGACTCGATGAACTCCAGGCGTTCCAGTTCTCCGTTCTTGAACACCTGCAGGGCGCACCGCAGCCCCGATTCGTCCATGGCCAGCTTTATCTCGACGTCGGGAATGACCTTTAGGATCTGCGCCGACCTTCGGTTCGCCACCATCTCGATGAAGGCCCTGATCTCCTCTCGCATATCGAGGGAGTAGACTTCCCAAGGCATCATCCTATGCCTCTCCTGCTCAGAGGTAGATGTCCCCCAATATCCCGTCGCCCGACACCCCACCGTTAGGGATGAAGCCGCTGTGCGAGACACCGTCGCCATTGTCGTCGTAGGTCGGGGTCTGATATGGGACCGAGTAATACGCGGCGTAATTGAAGGCTTCCGCCACGGAGACCTTGCCGTTGAAATCCATGTCTGCTATTATGAGCCCATAATAGCTATTTTTGAACGCGTTCATGAGGTTGTAGGTGAAGTCTCCGTTCGGAATGCTAGGATTGTCGACCGCACCCTGACTTTCTAGGCAGGCGGTCATGATGATTCGGTTGCTATGCCCGTGAAGGTTCCAGGTGAAACCGCCCGAATAGCACAGGTCCAAGATGATGATGGCCTTTTCACAGTCGATATCATAGAGCTTTGTGTTCAGTAGGTCATCCACATAGCTATCGTGCCAAAGGGCGATGTATTCATCATTTCCTTGGTCGTTGCTCGGCTCATTCCCCCAACTTGGTGCACAACTACCATGGTCCGTAGCATAGAAGAAGAACGTGTCCTCTGCTGTCGTGACCTCGGCCAGGTTGTCCAAAATAGTACTAACGTAGGCGGATGAGGCGGAGCAGTCGATCGGTATCTGACCGTCCGCGCCTACACCGTCGTTGTAGATAACATAAATGTTCTCCGGATCATAGCTATAATTCTGGACCAGGACAGAATAGACCAGCACTAGGTCGTTCCAGAACGATGGCCAGGCATCCTCTGTCGAAACTCCCCCACTGATGAGCACGGCTTATTTCGTCGCTGAGTGTTCGGGCGGGATCAGTAGCGGAACGTCGATGACGTACAAGGGCGGGTCGACGAGCGGAAGCAGTACCAAAGTATATTTGTCAGTCCCGAGGTAGACCTTCTCGTCCACGTTGGCCGATTCGAACACCTTTCCCTTGATCAGGTATTTGCCGAATTGGACCGCATCATCGGGCAACGGGGCGTCAATCCGGAGGAGCTCCGAGGTGTTCAATGCTCGTCTGATCTGGGTCAGGGAGGGGTCGGAGATCAGCATTCCCATACCGTTGTTCTTCACATAATACCCTTCGACCGTGACCGTCTCGCCGACCAAGCTTACCCAGTCGTCCCCCTTGAGGTCCGCTATCTGAACGGGGACGTCCTCCTGCTTCACTCCATCGTTGTTGGAATTGATCATGAACTGGAAAACGTTCAACACAAGCAACAGCACGACCGCGCATACCAGTATCAAATGGATGGTCTTGCCTCGCTCCATTTGAACCCCCTGGGATTTTATTGATGAGTGGGGTTATTAATGATTGGCATGGCCTCGTCGTAATGTCAGCGGGCTACTTCCAGCCCGCTTGCTCGGCGGTCCAGGGGTTCTTGACCACCGCCTCGGGGAAGTCCTCGGACACCTTGCCGGTAGTGGCGAAACGGAACAGGGCGGTCAATAGTACCGTGGAGGCGGTGGAATAGAGCACCCCCAGGAACACCCAGTACAGGACGACCGCCACTATAGCGATCAGTATCATCATCAGGCTGCCGTAGATGATGACGAGCACGATGGGCACAAGGCCGAGAAGCGCCAGAGCAAAGAAGATCAGGCCCAGGCCTAGATTGGAGAGCAGGCCCTCGCCCCAGGTCCCCCGTAGGATCCCGAGGCTTCTCTTTATGGCCTGGAAGGGCCCGACGTCCTCGAAGGCGATGACCGGCACGACGAAATAGGTGGCTATAGACCAAGCGGCTCCAATGAAACCGATGACGATCTTCCCCATAGCGCCTGACCGGCTGCTTATCGATTTTAGGATCAGTCCGACCGTCGCCGCTACGAGCGCCCATTTCAGGATGACCTTTAAACGGCCTGCGGCGAAGCCCAGGCCGTAACGTACCGTGGGGTCCCCGCCTTCCAATCTTTTCATCGAGCAAGCGACCAACGCGACGTTGAAAAAGATGACCGTGAAGTAGCTGACCAGATAGAAGAGGAAGAGGAACACGTAGAGCAGGTAATTGTTCTGCATCCCTTCGATGTCGAAGCCGTTCAGGAAGAACCAGGAACCGAAGAACGAGGCCATTACGATGATCGATACCAGCCCGGACATCACCGGGAACAACAGGATCTCCTTGTCCTTGCGGATCACCCGGAAGCTCATCTTTGTTAAGGCGACGCTCCTGCTCCACTTTCCCATTCTATCCCCCTTTGTGAATGACTTGTTATTCACATCTTAAACACGTTGCAGGCGGCGCGCTCGCCATCTCATGGGGGGGTCTGCATTTTTAGTTTTAGGCCCTGGGCGAACTCCTCCGCCCGTTTGAGGTCCTCGGGGTTGGGCCGGCCCTTGTTCAGTCCCCCGAACAACTTTAGGAAGCTATGGGTGTTGAAACCTCCACAATTGAACTCATCGACGATGATGTAGCCTTTCGATTCCAGTCTTTTCCTTAGCGACGAGTGGACCAGGTCGATTCTTCTATCGTAACTGGTCGAGAAAAGGAACGCTTTTTTGTCAAAGACCTGGGGAAGCCTGTCGACCAGGTCGAGCAGGTCCTGGTGATGCTCTCCGCCGTAGATCCCCGATCCGAGGCCTATCAGGTCGTACTGCTGAAGCTCCCCGGGGTCGGTCTGCTCCGGCGTCCTTATCTGCGCGCCAAGGACCTCGGCGAAGACCTTGGCGACCTTTTCGGTGTTGTGATGATGATATGAGAACAGGACCAACAGAGATCTCATCGGCAATGCAACATTCCCCTGATCGATTATTGAGCAATATAAGGTTTTAGAGATATATCGATGGGGTTAGGCTGGAGGGGTACGCACTATGACCACGCCAGCTTATCGATACGATGCTTCAATCAGGGGTGTTTTTGCACCGGCTTAAAATCTTTTCCATTTTATTTTTTTATAACGTATTGGCGATACATGTCTTATCAAAAAATGGAATTGGGAAAGGGTTTGTTCGTGCGATGTTCACTTCCTCCGATGCAGGAACAGGAACGCCACGACTCCTAGTACTGCCACGATGGCGATCACTGCCACAATCAGCAACATGGTACTGTCGCTCGCTGAGCTGCCAGGTACATCGATGGAGATGACTGCGCTTTTAGTTCCTTCCCCGTTCGCGTTCAAAGCGCTGACCTTGTACCAGTAGGTCTGACCGTCGGCCACGTCCTCGTCAATATAGTTCAATCCTGCTGGCGCAGCTATCAGTTCATAGGTGCCGTTGAGGGACGTGGACCGGTACAAGTGGTAGTCGTTGATCGGAACGCCTCCATCTAGGGTAGGGGCGTTCCACGTCAGGACGACCTGGGTGTTGTTCAGGGTGGCGGTGAGGCCGGTGGGTGCACTAGGTAGTATGGACAGGACCGTTCCCATCACCAATCCATGGAAATCGTTTCCCGGTGCGGGGAAGTTCGAGGCGGCATAGGCGTGACCTTGTATTCCAGGATCCGTGTCTATAATCCAATCGACCCCGACCGTGGTCGGCGCTCCTAGCCCTATGAACATGATGGAGGTCAGGTTGATGCATTCGGCGAACGCATTGTTGCCAATGGTCGTGACGCCATTTGGAATCGCGATAGAGGTCAGGGCAGCACAGCCCCAGAACGCTCCCGGCCCAATGGTGGTGATGCTGTCAGGGAGCTTGATGGAGGATAAGGAAGTACAGAAGCAGAACGCATAGTTCAGCAGCGTTGTGACGTTGTTGCCGATGGTCAAAGACGTTAGTTTATAACAATCCAAGAACGCATAGGTTCCGATTGACGTCACGCTCTCTCCGATGACCACGGAGGTCAGGTTGATGCATTCGGCAAACACGTGCATATTGATGGTGGTGACATCGTCTCCGATGACCACGGAGGTCAGGTGTGAGCAGGAGGAGAATGCATAGTTACCGATCACCATCACACCGTTGGGGATGGTGAAAGCCCCCACCTTCCCCTCTGGATATTGTATCAGCGTGGTGAGCGCCTTGTCATATAGAACGCCATCAACGCTGGCATAGTTCGGGTTGGCGACGGCGACGTTGAACGCGGTCAGGGCAGTACATAAGATGAACGCAGTATCTGAGATGGTCGTAACGCCCGCCGGTATTGTCATGGAGGTCAAGGCCGAGCAGTATTGGAATGCTCCTACATCCATAGAGGTCACACCACTTCCGATGATCACGGAGGTCAGGTTAACGCAGTAGCTGAACGCATAGGTCCCGATGGTGACGACACTGTTGGAGATGGTCACGGAGGTCAGGTGAATGCTTGTAGAGAATGCATATGTATCGACCGAGGTCACGCCGTCAGGGACGGTGAAAGCCCCCGTCTTACCACCTGGATATTTTAACAGCGTTGTGAGCGCCTTGTTATATAGAACGCCATCAACGCTGGCATAGTTCGGGTTGCCGGCAGCGACGTTTATCGCCGTCAGGGCAGTACAGGACGAGAACGCATTGTTCGCGATGTTCGTGACGCTGTTCGGTATCGCCACGGAGGTCAAAGCTCTGCAGGTGAGGAACGCGTTACTTCCAATATATGTCACGCTGCCGGGGACCGTGAGATCCCCTGCCTTTGCACACGGGCATTGTATCAATGTGGTGACGGCTTTGTTGTACAGAACGCCATCAACGCTAGCATAGTTCGGGTTGGCGACGGCGACGTTGATCGCTGTCAGATTATTACAGTACACGAAAACATAGTTTCCTATTATCGTGACGCTGCTTGGAATCGTCACGGAGGCCAGAGCCACGGCGCTATAGAATGCTTCATTTCCTATGTTGGAAACGCTACTTCCGATCGTCACGGAAGTCATATGTATGGTATCGGCGAACGCATACTGTCCGATTTTCGTTACGCTGTTCGGTATGGTCACGGAGGTCAGGTTGGTGTTCATCATGAACGCTTCGTCCCCGATATACACAACTGGATAGGTGTCCAATGTGGCCGGGATGGTGATCGCCCCGCCCGCACCAGTATATCCAGTGATCGTGGCCAGACCGCCACTCTGTGAATAGGTATAGTCGCCAGATTGGTCCGCGGATACGGTGTCCGTGGCCATGACGATGAACGCTCCCGATAGCAGCATGAACACAAGTATTGTGGATATGACAGATGTTCCGAGCCCCTTTTCCATGATAGTACCCCCCCCCACTGACGTTACGGCTCAAATCAATAGAAATGGGCCTGGAATTTTATACCTTAATGATGGCTTAATGATATGCCAACGACCTTTGCATTAGAATTTCCCTGTTAAATGGCGTTCCTGTGGCCCTTGTAAAAAGATACCAATTTTCTGATTGGATAGAGTATCAAAATTTCCTAAAGTGAAAAAATTATAAAGAAAAATCGCTTAATGAATCTTAGCAGAGGTTTTTGAGAGATTGATAAAACCCTTACAATTTTTTTAGACAATTGACGAATTTGATGATGCATAAATAGATAGGAACGACAAATTCTTGATTTATTAGGGATGGAAAAAGGAGGATGTAAGCAATAAAATGACGAGATAGAGAGTAAAAATATCTTAATGAGGAAAATAATATTTGAGGTGAAAAATGTCACATTTCTTGGCGTTGCACACCTGGAAGAAAGAAAATTTTAAGGTCGTAGGTAGAAAGATAGTAGAGGCATTACCAAACCTCCCAAAAGGTTCAGCTATTGTTTACAGCTTCACAGACGCACGGCAGACCGGCGCTTGGTGCATTTATGAAACGGAGAAGCCAGAGGAGGTCAAGCAGTTCCTCGACAAGCGCGTTCCAGAGATGACCACTGAGATGATACCAGTATTACAATTCTTCCCTCCAGGAATGGATCTGTATACACTTGTGCACATACTCGCAAGTTAGGGGGGGCGGTTCTCCTTGGATCCGAAACCTCTTACCATTTCTTTTTTTATCGAGGACCTATTCGGAATGCGGTGAGGTTCGGGCTATGAAAATAGAATTGCTCGATAATTCATACGAGGAATGAGGGTCCGTCAGCATTATCCATCTTCAGGAGGAGTTGGATTTGGGGATGCCCCGTTTAAATGAGGTAGGAGCGCCCTGTAAATAGTGGAGTTGATGGGAGTCTCGACTCCATTCTCTCGACCCAGTCGAACGATGGTGCCGATTGTAGCGTCAAGTTCCAGCCGATAGCCCGCCATGAGGTCGACCAGCATAGACGGTCTTACCCAATTCGCATAGCCCTCTAACATCTTCATAGTATCATCGACAAATCTTTCAGGTATAGCGACCCCACATGCCTTTGCCACAACGACGTTCTCCTCCATAGTATCGCGTAGCAGCTGCATAGAATCAGGGTAATCTCTGATAGGTCCTGCTGGGAGCCTAATCAATGAAAAGATCCCGCTGGCTGCTGAGTTGGAGACCATCTTCTCCCACAATGCATGGCGGATATTTGGGTGAAGCTCGGCGACGATATTAGCTTCTTTGAGAACTTTGGAGATCTCTTCTGTGCGCCTTGTCACGCCTCCTGCGAGTTCCCCGAATATTAGCCTCGTTGAACCTCCGTGTATGATAACACCTGGTTTCTCGACTCTGGCGCTCACCCATGAGACTCCTCCGAGGAGATGCTCTAATCCGACTATCTTCCCGATGCGGTCAGCAGCCTCTACGCCGTTCTGAACTGGGATTATGACGGTTCCTTTCCTGATAAGTGGTGACATCTGCTGCGCGGCGGAGTCGAGGTCGTAGGTCTTCACACAGAACATGATTAGGTCAACGGGGTCAACTTCGGCGGGCCTATCAGTTGCTTTCACAGATATTTTGATGTCTCCGAGTGAGTTGGATTTGACGAATAGGCCATTAGTCCTCAGGGCATCCAGGGTTTGCCCCCCTAGCGATTAGGGTTACATCGTTCCCAGCATTTGCGAGAAGTGCTCCGAAGAAGCCACCTTCAGCTCCAATCCCGACGACAGCTATTCTCATCATTTACAAAATTATTGTAAGTGTAGACCATGAATCTTTGCGCGTATTGGCATGTCGAGACGCTTTGAGATTCGGGCTCGATCGGGCCCATCATCATACATATCCATTCGGTGCTAATTTTTTTAAAAGGTGTGCCTTTACATTACCGTTTCTTTTGTCTTATTTTCACAAAGAGGATGGTCGCAACCGCTGCCCCGACGACCCCGACAACCACAATTATTGATACCCAATCGGTCGATTTGCTCGTATCATTGATATCATTATCATTGCCTGCACTGACGTTGTCATGGAAGACCGTGATCTCTGGGTCGCTCTTTATCGACAAGGCGTCCTTGTAGACGAGGCTGGGGAAACCGTGGGTGACATTAGATATTCGGCTAAATTCTATCGTTGAAAAACCGATCGATGTGGAGGATCCGCTCGCATTGAACACCCAGAAATCGTCCTTCATAGTCAATTTCGATAGGGTTACGGGTTGCCCGTTCTCCAGTGTCAGGTTATATTCAAGGCTGGTGTTTGTATGACCCGTGGGGGTCATTATTCTCTCCTCGATCGATGCCGCGTTTGGATCACCAACCGTCATGGTATAACGGATCTCAACGGCGTAGGGCTGGCCAGCACCGAACTCGGTATCGTTCCATGGGTTGATCAACGTGACGTTGCTCAGGCCGAATATCGCCTCCACCTTGACGCTCGTCTCGTTCCATCCGCAGACGAAATGATGGCACAACGTCAAGTCGAAGGTGGAGTTGATAGAGGTGCCGGGATAGATGTCGATGTCCTTGTAAGTGATATTGCACCAAAACGTGGGCACAGCCCCGTCATACTGGATGGGTGTGCGTGTCAGTATAATATCGTCACAGCTCCTCAATGGCACGTTCATGGTCTGATTCCCTATTACGAACGTCACGTACATCATCATGAATTGGGCTATATAATTGGAATGATTGCCGAGGTTATAGTGGATGTCGAAGACGTAATCCGCGTTTAAGGTACCGTTCTGGGTCATGTTCCTGGCCCCTATGTCCGTCATCATGCCCCCGTGATCGATGACAAGGGCCCATTGCTCGTTGAGCTTCATTCCATAGGCATCGACAGGTAAGTCATAAATGTGAATTTCTTGAATTTGGGGCGGGGGTACCAATGGCTCCTCCGCCTGAGAAGTGGGAAGGTTGCCAAAGATACCGATGAGCAGCAAGATAACGACGAAAAGAACGGAAATCGATGTCGGGACCGGGGCCCTCATATCATATAAAAAAAGTCAAGTAGTGGTATATACCTCTTTTCTAACAGAACTTTTCCCCAATATTCCACGCGAATGGATATGCCTAATGGCGGGCCCGGAGGGTATCGCCATGAAGCATGTCCAGTCATTCTTTTTTTAATTCTAATAACGGCATTGTGATAATCTATTTGATATTATAATAATATGATGAATTTATTATTGTTAATTTTATTGGGATAGTGGGATGTATTGCCCTTTATTCTTTATGTCTAACCTTCAATTATCCCTGATTTTTAATTGGTAAGAATAGGGAATAAATGGTCATTCATGGTACTGGCTGTTGTAATCTCCTTTTAAGGTAAGGAAATCGTTTAACGAATCTTAGCAGAGGTTTAAAGAGATTAATAATAAAATATTACAATTTATTCTTAGACATTTGATGATTTTGATTATGCATAAATTGATAGGAACGACAAATTCTAGTTTTATAGGGATGGGAAGGGGAGGTTGATCAAATGGCTGAATTACCGAAATATGAGGTTGGCCCGCAAGAGGCTACGGCTATTATGAGTGATGCGATGGTCAAATGGTGGCTGGCCGCCGTTGGAACAATGACTCATGCAATGGGTTCTGAGAATGCTATGAAAGCCTATGGGCCAGCCATGGAAATGATTGGGAAGGAGAGTACAGAGGAGTTAAACAAGAAGCTCAAGATTACAAGCAAGGACGCTATCGCTTTGGGTTCCTTAGTTAACTTTTGGGAGGGCATGATGGGCATCCAAGGTCGCATAGAAGAGGCTTCACCGAAAAAGGTAGTAAAAGTTATCACTGGCTGCCCACTCTCTAAGGCTCCTTATGAGGCATGCCTGTCGCTAACATGTGCATGTCAAGGAATGGCTGCAGTTGTGAGTCCCGACTTTAAATTTCACGCCACGCATTTCATGACCAAGGGAGATTCATATTGCCGCTGGGTCGTGGAGAAAAAGTAAGATTAGCGCAAATCGCTCTTGGAGGGAAACGCTTTCAATAAACCCTTTATTCTTATTTTTACTAATTAAAAATAGTAATCGTTTTACTGTTCTACTGTTTTTATGTGATAACTAGCCAAATAAACAGTAAAAAATAGTTACCGTTTTTATTGGTTGTTGTGGATAACGGGGGATTTGTATACGGAAAAATGACTGGCTAAACACGAATCTGCTCCATCTTTTCGAAAATCCTGTCTCGGAGGAATAAAAAGGTAAACCCATTATTGTTCTTTCTTTATCAATTCATATTATTCATCGTCTCGCCCAGACCACGGCACTCATGTGATCTTTCCAAATCACATCAACCTTGGAGAATCCAGCATCTATGAGCCACCTGAGTTGGTCCATCAAGCATGGAAAGGAGTCTTCTCTCCTGCACCTTTCAAGCAACGTTTTCACTTCATCCTCATCCATGCTTACGCGCATGAACTCCACCCATTTCCTCATGTAAAGGTCTTCGATCCATTCATCTGTCGATAGTACGGCATCGGCATTGACGAACACACCTCCCGGACGCAAGGAACGGTACACCTTCGCATAGAAGGAGCGTTTATCATCATTGGTCATTAGATGATGAAGCGCCAGGGACGAAACGACCGCATCACAGCCCTCCTGCAATTCAAGGTCATAGAAGTCTTTCTCCAGGTACGTGATGTCCGCACTATCCACTAACCGGAGCTTCGCCTTCTCAAGCATCTCACATGTCATGTCCACGCAGGTGAGCTTACAGTTGGGGAAACGCTGCATGACCCTATTTGACAGGGCGCCGGTCCCAGTTCCTAAATCGATTATATGCAACACCTCGCTCTCGTCAAATGGCAGCGAACCGACTACAGCTGCGAGCATGGTGATGTAGCTCGGTATGCATTTGATAATATCCTGATCATAATCATCGCTCTGGCTGGAGAAATGTTTTCGAATTAAATCCATCTTATTCAGCCTATCATTGCTCATGACAGAGAGCGAAATGACTTGCAACAGATAACACTTCTCCTTGCCAAAATTGAGGACCGCTTTGAATCTTCATAAGCTATGAGATATTAAGGCCAGAATAATAGTGGGCCCTGGGAGATTTGTTGTCCATTAAACCAGTCATTGCAACTACAATACAAAGAAATGTAATAAACATCATGGTCTGGAAGCGTATCTATAGATCATTCAAGCGCGTGCACTGGCTTTATGCAGTATATACTTAGTTCAATGAACGTTTGATGTTATTTCTCCTTCACTTCCAGGTGCTCAATCACGATCACAGCTCCAATTACCAACCTATGATCTACCATGCCTGTAATCGAGACACCAATCTTATCTCGGACAGAGAACCATCTCCTATGCACCATAGCGACCTGAGCGCCGTTGATCTGCATCTGGTAGTCGTGATCGGTGAAGTTCCCAAAGATACGCATCACCTCGACTCCGTTTTTCTCTATCCAATACTCTCTTCCGATCAACTTGATAATCTTTTTCTTTATAACTCCCAACTCTGCTCCAGATCCGTCATACAAAGTGAACTGGTCTCGGATCGACAACACTTTCCCGCCGAGATGCATCAGCTCCGAATTATTGGTGTCCTTGAGAGTGAATTTGGCGGGAATCTGAACCAGATTGCCTTCGGCTTCCCCCAATTTAGTCCCATTTATATCTTCCACATCATAGTGCTCGTGTAAAGACAATATCTTCTTTTTCAGCACCAGATCGTTAATCGCAAGAAGGGAGTACGTATTGGTCATTTGATCAGCCTTTAAAATATAGCGTTTGAAGATTTATAATAATATCCTGGTTATTGACTAAACTCTCAGAATTTTCAGTTTTTAGAAAATGATAATGTATGTCTGTAGCATTTTCAATTGTAAAGATTAGGACTGACAACTTCAGTAATAAAATAAAGAGGTATCATTTTTCTGTCTTAATTAGACCTGAACGATAGGCAGGCCTTTTTCCTTACGACGTAACCAGTACGAGTAAGGGATCATAAGTAAGTGTTAACAGGTATGGGTGGGCCTTTTTTCGGAATTGTATATTACCCCAGTAGTATAGTACGGGGGTAGTATATAGATTGGAAAAATGATACCTCAACGCCCTGTACGCCGTGGCCGGGATCCTGAACGGGTTCTTCGGTGGACCGATCCTGGAGTCGTCCTAAGGGTGCCATGGCTTGGCCTTATTCCATTGATCTTCAAATAGGTCGCTGGCCCATCTCATTGATTCTGAATCGTTACCGGCGAAGACCTGGTAATCCATCTTTCCATCCAACCTCGGTAACGCAATCCCGACTATTTTTTCGGTCATTATCATGACAGCGCAAACTCGGGGGATGAATCTCCTCTCCAGCGATTGCTTAACAGAGATGATCTCCTCTTTCATGCTCTCAATGTTGCTTTCCTGCAACAGGGTCCTGACCTTCACTCCCTCCAACGAGCGCTGTTTGGCTATCTGGACATGCTGCTCCAAGCGATGTTCGCCGATCACGTCGATCCGCTCCTCGGCGCTCTTGAGGACCTCGCTGCCGGTGTTGATGTTGGGGACCGCCTCAGTATGAAGTACGGTCTTCGAGAGCTCTCCGAACCTGGCGCGGAATTGAGGAGGAATGAGCGACGTATCATGGTCTAAGAAATACTCCCTATGTTTGGAAAGAAAGTCCATGGCGGTGGAGGATTCTTGGATGAGCCTCGAATATGGGGTGGAGCGGTATCTGCCATCAGAGGTCTTCTCCAAGAGGCCAGCATCCGTCAACCGCTGCAACTGCCTGAACGCCTCTGTAGCAGTGATATCCAGCTCCTTTGCAACTTCGTTTAGCTTGAGCTTCTTCGTCTGAAGAACCT
Source organism: Methanomassiliicoccales archaeon (assembly GCA_026394395.1). Lineage (NCBI taxonomy): Archaea > Methanobacteriati > Thermoplasmatota > Thermoplasmata > Methanomassiliicoccales > Methanomassiliicoccales archaeon. Next base: position 100,526 of record JAPKYK010000004.1, on the reverse strand, counting down.
CAATTATCCTCCGCCTGTCTGCGTTGGATAACTGTATGAGAATGTCGGAGAGGCGGTCCTCATCGACGTTCGTTTTCACCAAATGTAACACCTACACATAACTGCTAATAGCAACACATCCGAATCAAATAAAGATTATCAACCATGGTTCGCGCTTAACTGATTTGAGATTTGAAAATGACCCAAACAAGAAATGGAAAAGACAAACGGATGTTCACCATCGAACTCAAATCGAAAGGGGATGTGAAGAACGTATCCTTGGACAGAGACGAAAAAGTCCTTATCGAAGGCTCTATTGGATCGCTGAAACGAGCTCGATTCTTGGAAGACGTCATTCTGGAAGTGATTGGAAGCAATGGCGAGCTAAGAATGGACCTTGCCATGAGCGATCTGGAGCATCCCAATAAATCTGAGGAATCTAAGATGGTTCGGGGGAGTAAGCAATGAATGTCCTTCAGCGACTTACGTGGAGAAGTGACTAGAATGACAGAAGGATATTACCGAAAGAACGCAATAATTACGGGAGTTTTATTTATAATTGCAACGGGCGTGGATATACTAAGCATCTCATTCCTGGGACCTATAAATGCTACGAATTACCTTGTTGATGTTTCTGCAAATGGAGGCTTAGTGGCAGCAGGAGCCCTTCTTTTGTTTATCGGTGGTGCTGCCGCTACTGGTATTGCTATTTCACTGTATCCAGTGCTAAGAAAATACAATGGAGGTCTAGCTCTTGGAGCGGTTGGTTTCAGGACTATTGAGGGAGTGTTACGTTTTGTTGCTGTGTGCGGTCTGCTACTACTAATAACATTAAGCCATCAATTTGTAGAAGCTGGAGCTCCGGATTCATCGTATTTCCAAACCTTGGGAGCGTTGTTACTAGCAGGATATCGTTGGGTGGCCAATGTTGGGGCGCTGCTGGCCTTTTCTATAGGGTGTATGCTATATTATATCATATTTTATCGAACAAAACTAGTTCCTCGATGGTTATCGGGCTGGGGTCTTGTCGCTGCCATATTGACCATGTTATCATGCGTATTGACCATGTTCGGTGCCATAGATCCTTTTTCAACGGAACAGATCATTTTGAATCTTCCAATACTCCCGCAAGAAATGGTTCTTGCCGCATGGCTGATAGTTAAAGGATTTAATCCATCCGCAATCGCTTCGGGGGAACATTCATGAAAGCAGTTGTATGCTCAAAATACGGGCCACCGGAAGTTCTTCAGCTCAAGGAGGTGGAAAAACCTGTTCCGAAGGAAAATGAGGTGCTTATAAAAGTCCATGCGGCATCCATAAACAAAGCTGACTGGATCATGATCAGAGGCAAACCGTTCGTCGTCCGTATAATGGCCTCTGGGCTTCTGAAGCCTAAAAACAAGATACCTGGATCGGACGTGGCCGGTCGGGTCGAAGCGGTCGGCAAGGAGGTTAGGCAGTTCCATCCAGGTGATGAGGTTTTCGGGAACCTAGCTGAGTGTGGTCGGGGTGCCTATGCCGAATTTGCATGTGCCACCGAAGATGCACTTGTGTTGAAACCGGCCAACATAACATTCGAGGAAGCGGCGGCCTCACCTTTGGCTGCAATCACCGCTCTTCAGGGCCTTCGTGACAAAGGAAAGATTCGGCCGGGTCAAAAGGTATTGATTTATGGGGCGTCGGGCGGCGTAGGTACGTTCGCAGTGCAGATCGCTAAATCGTTCGGGGCCGAGGTAACCGCGGTGTGCAGCACGAGGAATTTGGAAATTGCACGCTCGATCGGGGCAGATCACGTCATTGATTACACTAAGGAAGATTTGACTAAGAATGGCCATCACTATGACCTGATCATTGGCGCCAACGGATATCGTCGAATCTCAGATTACAAGCGGGCATTAAGTCCCAAAGGGATCTACGTCATGAGCGGAGGTTCTGGCGCTCAAATATCCCAGGCGCTGTTGCTTGGGCCATTGATCTCAATGACCGGCAACAAGAAAATGGGCAGCTTGACGGCAAAGTTGAGGAAGGAAGACCTGGCTGTTGTTAGCGAGCTTCTTAAAGATGGTAAGGTGGTGTCATTCATAGATAGACAGTACCATCTGGATGATGTTGCGGAGGCATTCCAGTATTTCGAAGATGGAAAGGCTCGGGGTAAGATCGTCATAACTATAGAACAGAAATAACAAAATCTAACAATCCTTTCGATGTCTTCTCTAGACTTGAATGGCAAGCATGATACTGGTGCAGGAATCTTTCTGGAACATTCGCTTTAACTGATAAATAGCCCTAGATTTCTTTCTCAACCACGAGGAGGCTATGCCAATCAATCCTTTGAATAAAGGCGGGTCGAGGCAATACCATTCAGCACGTGACGTGCAACAGTGCTACCACATTTCTTCCATTCTTCTGCATACAATCGAGCGCGTCCGGCGTAGGTCCGATGAAACTTTTGTTGTCCTTGAGGATTTTTTCGGCCTTGGGTGTAATCGGCATCGCCCCATTCTGACCGGTTCCGATGACTATCAGGTCTGGTTTATTCTTGAGAAGTGGGAGAAGCTCTTTGCGGGTCAATGGCGTATGGCCGTACTTCGCTTTCTTATCCCGGGATAGGTTCTTCTCCCTTTTGACAACAGAACCATCCATTAGGACAACGACATCGTTGTTGAATTTCTTTCCATCAATAATCACCCAACCAAACCCTGAGCTATAGGTTCTGGATTTCGTTGAAGCATCTATCTCCGGTGTGGGTTGCTCGGTGATGCTTGAGATGTTAGGCTCTTCACTCCCCTGCTCTGGAGTTGGAACGAGGGATTGCTCCTGCTCGGTTGGTGGCTTGACCTCCTCCGCTGGGGTCTTGACCTCTCGATTTTTGTCGATTTTAGTAGATGCATTCGTTCTTTTTCCAGCCTTTGTTCCTGCCATGTTCATACCCAACAATATTGATTACCGCGTCCTCTTAAAGTAATTTGTGATAAGTCTGGAATGTTGGAAATGTTGTTAGGTCTCGTGAGTTCAAACTATTACTAGCCAGCTCCGCGGATCCATCCAAGAGATTGTGGAATTGAGTTTTGATTTGAATGTGTTTCAAACTCAAAAACAAAGTCGCAATTTATGTTTCTATGATTTTGCACGGCTGAAATTACTGTTCTTGTTGGTTTAGAGGGGAACGAGCTTGTTCATTCTTACAGTTCCACTTTGTCCAGTAGTTCCAATGGCTTTTGCTCGGTGATGCGTATGGCCCCTTCGAATATCTCGCCGGTTCCGCTATCCATGCTCATTATCACCCCTTCCGAGTACATCTTCCAATCGAGCAAAAGGAATGATTATTGAGGATCAGCCAGCCTCCATCGAAGTCTGCCCATTGTCCCTCACTCCCTTGACCAGAAGCCATAAGGTTAGCGAGATCTCTGCAATGAAGCTCACTACCAGACCGGGATAAGAAATCAAATCATATTCAGAGAGCAGGAAGAACTGAAAGAGAAGTTGTTGAGAAAAGATTTTCTAGATCTGTTTTATTCCAAGAATTGGCATTTTTTTTAAATATTACCATTAATTGGATAGTCAAAGCTATTAGAATCGTTCTGATATTATATGTACTTCATTTTGGTCGTGAAAATAATACTGCACTATCGGCCTTATTTGGAACCCTTGGAATAGTGACATTCGCCACAACATTCTTTTTTACAACTCAACAAAAAATTCAGGAAACCGTTGGGGATCTTGCACAAATACAGATTATGTTTAGAACTTATTTGCTAATTAAAGAAAAAGGGCACCCAGTTCAGCATGCGAATTACCAAGGAGGTAAGAAGCCTATCTTCGGACGAGCTGGAAGATATACAGGAGGCGGCTAACGGAATAAAGGGATGGACGGGCGAGGTGTGTCGCTTCTTGGTGGTCATACTGCCCAATACCGGTCTTCGACCGTCTGAACTAAGACTGGCTGACCTGAAGGATCTGAACCCCGACATGATTTTCATCAAGATCAAGAATCCTAAGGGGAAGGGCAAGTATGGGAGGGAGAGGAAAGCCGTGATCCTTCCTCCGGCCAGACTGGCCATCGTTAAATTCCTTAAAGCTCGTAAGGCTTACCTGGAGAAGTATGGGTTCGACGAGGATGCTGCACCGCTCATTCCCTCGGTGCGGGGGAGATCGAATCCGTGCATCTACTCCAGCAACTCCTTTCGTCGCTTCAAGAAAGTGATTGGGGCTCGTTTGCCAGCGGGCTTTGAGCAATTCTCCTTGAAGACCTTCTGGGCGACCTTCCTGCAGATCGTGATGAAGGACCACCCAGAGCTGCTAGAGGATGTGTCCTATTCCATGGGGCACTCCTCTACCGTAACGACAAAGAGGTACTATCGGCGCATCGAAGAGGACAAGACCGTAGAGAGGATTCATAACGCGTTTGCCACACCTCCCTCGGAACAGGCCGGTGCAAAAAACCCCCTGATTGACAAAAAATTTGAGGTGACTGGATATGCCTAATGGCAAGCCCGGAGGGTATCGCAAGAATGTATATCTAGTTCCTCTTTTTTCTTTCCATTAACGGCATTTTGGTAATCTGTAGGAAATTATAATAATAAAATGAAATTTATATTTTGGTTGAATATTCAATGAAAAGGCGTCGGAATCGTGTCTGAACGGTGGCGGCAACGAATTCGGTCACGTTCCACGCCAATTGTTCCCAGCTTCGATCTTAGCACCATAAGATATGAAATCAATCCATTCCTGAATATTGGCAAAATTGTCTGCCCCAGGCGGTCATTGATATTATGAACGGAGATCGGCCTCGTCCAGATCCTGATATGTTTATCAAATTTAACCTGCGGAGCGTTTTCAGTTGTCTCGATGCCGTGGATCTGGAAATAATAAGATTGGAACAAATTTGCCCCATTGAGCAATTATCATTTCTTATTATCTCCTCCAACAATCTCTTGAACTTTACACTGCACTGCAATAGTTCGTTAAGCTCGGTGAGATGGACTAAAAAAGTCGCATCCTTTTCTTCGTCATATGATACTAAATCGATACCGTGTATGGTGGCGAACGTCGTTAAGGCGGAAGCCCCCAGCCCCGGACCATCGGTGGCATTGACCCAAGCAGGTTCCCCATATTTCGAGCAGATATAATCGGCTGACAAGAAGACCTCAAAAAAGTTGAACACGTCTTCAATTTGATTTTTTACCACTTTTATCCCGACATCGTGCAAGGTCATGGATATGGAGTTCGCCGCGGCCATCGAAATGGGATGTGCAGAATGGAAGAGGACCAACGTTTTTATGGACCTCAACTGGGATATCAGTGACCTCATTACAGATTCAGGTCTGGATCCCACCAGTGAAATTGCATAGGGCATTTCTATCGTTTCGTCCATCGTTTTATTGTATTGTGTCATAAATTATATTATTTTTTGCAACATTGCATTATTTTTGAAAATTATTGCTTATGCAATAAATAGATTTTTATCATGCGACATCCAATTAATTATTGGGATGCACTATGCCAAACTCATTAGTCAAGAGCGCTCTAGCGAGCCTTGAGAGCAATAAGTTGAAAACGCCGGCTCAGGAGAAAGCGGCGACGGAATGCTCCCCTGCCGATGAAGAGATAAGGAAGATCGCCCAACAGCTCGATGTTTGCATCAAGATCATCGGCTGCGGTGGCGGCGGATGCAACACCATAAACCGCTGCGTGGACGAGGGCATAAATGGAGCACAGTTATGCGGCATCAACACCGACGTGAAGCATCTTCTGACCATACGAACCCCGGCCAAGATACTGATCGGTAAGACGACCACCCGCGGCCTGGGAGCGGGGGCGATACCCAGGGTGGGGGAGCAGGCCGCCCGGGAGAACGACACCGAGATCAGCAATTTTCTCAATGGAGCGAACATAGTGTTCATAACCGCGGGAATGGGAGGAGGAACAGGTACGGGAGCGGCGCATTATGTCGCTCAGATGGCCAAGGAACGATATCGTGCCATGACCATCGGGGTTGTCACCCTGCCCTTCAAGGCCGAGGGCGCGATCAGAATGGAGAACGCCCTGGACGGCCTGGAAAAGCTGGCACGCGTCACAGATACTACGATCGTCGTCCCGAACGACAGGCTAATCGACCTGGTGCCAAAACTGCCGATCGAGCAGGCGTTCAAGGTGGCGGACGAAGTACTTATGCAGACGATCAAGGGCTTGACGGAGATAATCACCAAGCCTGGCCTCGTGAACCTTGACTATTCGGACATACTCACGCTCATGAACGAGGGAGGAGTGGCTTTCGTAGGCATTGGAGAAGCGAACAGAAACGACACCGACGATCCAGTCAAGGAGGCGGTCAAGGAAGCTATCAACTCACCTCTTCTTGGTGATATCGCCGTGAAGGACTCGAAGGGCGCGCTGGTACGCATCGTTGGCGGGCCGGATATGACCGTCGATGAGGCGCAGAAGGCCGCAGAGTACGTGGGCAAGAGCGTCGATCCAATGGCCAGGATCATCTGGGGTTGCTCCATAGAGCCGGCGAACGAGGGGCTGATCAAGGTCCTGCTGATCTTCACTGGCGCCAAATCGAAGTTCATGGTCGACTCGATGTCAACGAACGTGGCGGGTAAACTGGGAATCAAGATGTACAAGCTTGGGGAGACCGTCAACGCGCGGGGCGAGTCTTCGGGAGATGGCGTAGACTTCGTGCACTGAAATTTAAGAATGGGTGCGGGCCCGGAGGGATTCGAACCCTCGGCCCATCGGTTAAGAGCCGATTGCTCTACCTAGCTGAGCTACGGGCCCGGTAAGCCACGGAATCATATTTCCATAAATAAACATTGCGGACTCGACCGTCACTCGGCCTTCCGCCAGAAGGGCACGATCTCCTGCGCCTTCCCCCTCTTGATGAGCGCGCAGCCGATCGGCACTGGCAGATTGACCACGTCGTTCTTGTTCAGACGATAAGGACGATCTATCCCGGCAATCTCCGGCAAATCCTCCAGCACCCGGACCAACACCCTATCAAACGTCTTCGACGCATCAGCGTCATCTTTGGCGTCCTTCCCGTTCACCAGGTTCAGCGCTTGCCTCAGCTGCCCCTGGTCCACCGCCCCGCAGACGGAACCGACCTGAGCGCTCGGACGCGCTTCCGGCATCTTCCCCTCCATGGCCAGCTCTCTGCATTCGTTAATAGAGCGCAGCACCTGGTCGTACAGCTCCCGTTCCTCGTCTGTCAGTCGCCCCAGGTCGATCTTGGCCCCGGACGACGCTCGCGTGGCCATGGTGGCCACCTTGCGCATGCGCAGGAAGAATATCTGCTGCCCCTTGGTGGAGACCTTTTTGACCTCGTTGGCCAAAGTACCGGCTTTAAAGGAGTACGGATCGTTCTTTATCTCCTCTTCACTGGCCTTCTTGAGCCCCTCCAGGAACTCCCGGTACGCCGGGTAGAGATCACGCCTGACCTCCATGAGATCCTCGGTCTTCTGCTCCTTGCGGTGGACCTCCATGACCTCCTTGTAGTTGATCTTCTCGAGAGGCTGTGCCATCGCACACGGATTCGGTTGTTGATATAAGAAACTGACCTTGGCGCTCAAAAACTGGCATCCTGGCGCGCCTCTCAACGGTTAAGTAATCCCCTCGTCATTTCCGTTCCGTGGACCTATCCCAATGCCTGCGCCCCTCGGCCGAAGGCTCGGAGCTGGACATTATCGTTACTCCAAACAGCAGCAGCCCGGGAGTGCAGAGCGTCGACCCTTGGCGTCACCGTTTGGTGGTCAAGGTCGGAACGCCGCCGGAAGGCGGTAAAGCGAACGAGGAGGTGGAGGAGCTTCTCTCTTCTATTCTTAGCGTCAAGGTCACCGTCGTGCGCGGCCACCTGCAGCGCATGAAGGTCGTTTCCATTCCATTATCCCCAGATAAAGTGCGTTCCGTTTTGGGAGGGGTCAAATGACAACTTTCTCCGCCAAGGAAAGGCTGGATAAGTTGCAGTCCGTCGTGGACGAGCTGATAGCCCGCGACGAGGACGTCGTCATTTTGGTAGAGGGCATGAAGGACCGCGGCTCGCTAATCATCCTGGGTGTGCGCGGCGAGATCGTTCAAGTGCAGAGCAGCAACGGTTTGTTTCCCGTAGCCGAACGACTGGCTAGAGAGAACAAGAAGGCGATCATAATGACCGACTGGGACCGGAAAGGAGGACAACTGTGCCGCCTGCTCAAGAACGCCCTGAAGGCCAACTCCGTTCCCTACGACGACGTATTAAGGCAAAGAATAGTCACCGTCGCCCGGAAGGACATCAAGGACGTCCAGTCCCTGGCCTCGTTCTACTCCCGCCTGGTGCAAGAGGTTCAGGACCGGGGCGGCTGAACCCCTGTCATGACAAGGTTCTGCATGCCAGCGTCCCAGCCAGATAAACTATTTATCGGGATATCGGCGTAAGAGGACATGTTATCATGGCCTTGGACCGCAGGATGCTGGATGAACTGGGGATCGAGAGCGTGGACGAGCTGTTCTCGGACATACCGAACGAAGTGCGCATCGACGGGATCCCGTTGCCGTCAGGCAAGGGAGAGATGGAGGTCGTGCGCATCATCCAGAAAATGCTCTCTCAGAACCTCACCGCGGAGCAGGCGCCCTGCTTCCTGGGCGGTGGCATCTATCATCACTTCATCCCCGCGGCCGTCAGCACCATCACTTCCCGCTCGGAGTTCCTCACCTCCTACACGCCCTATCAAGCGGAGATCAGCCAGGGCATGCTGCAATCCCTGTTCGAGTACCAGAGCTTCATCTCTGAACTGACCGCCATGGACGTCGTCAACTCCTCCAATTACGATTGGGCCACCGCGCTCGGCGAGGCGGCCACCATGTGCCACCGCATTTCCCCGAAGAAAACGTTCCTGGTGCCGGAGGCCATGTCTTGGGACAAGAAATCGGTTCTGAAGAACTACGTCGCCGGCGCCGACCTGGAGATCGTGGAGTACTGCTATGACGCATTCACTGGCGAACTGGATATAGACGATATCAAGCAGAAGATGACACCCGACGTCTGCGGGCTGTACGCCGAGGTGCCCGACCTTTTCGGGATCATCGATTCTCAAGCTCCCAAGCTCAAGAAGGAGTTCCCCGACGTCCCGCTGGTCGTAGGTGTGAACCCGCTTTCGTTAGCGCTTGTTAAGCCGCCCGGCGAGTACGGCGCGGACATCGTCATCGGCGAGGGGCAGCCCTTGGGCTTACCGATGAACGTCGGCGGACCGCTTATCGGCCTCTTCGCCTGCAAGCTGGAGCACGTGCGCAAGATGCCCGGACGATTGATTGGATTGACAAGAGACCAGGAAGGGCGCCGGGCTTTCTGCATGACGCTGCAGACCCGTGAGCAGCACATCCGCCGCAGCAAAGCGACGTCCAACATCTGCTCCAACGAGGCGCTGATGGCCGTGACCGTGAGCGCCTACCTGGGCATGGTCGGTTCGAAAGGATTGCGTTCCATCGCCCGCATCAACATGAGGAATGCCAAGACGCTCATGGAACGCGTCAACGAGCTGGACGGTTACGAGGCGCCGGTGTTCGACGGTGCGCACTTCAACGAGTTCGTGGTGGAGACGCCGGTGCGCCCGGAGAAGCTGAACAAGATGCTGCTGCGCCACGGCATAATCGGCGGCATGCCCATGCAGAGGCACGTTCCGCGCCTTTCGGAGCACATGCTGCTTACCGCCACGGAAATGACCAGCGAGGCGGACGTGGACCGCCTCATCGTCGCCCTGAAGGAGGCTGCGCAATGAGCTACCGTCAGGCGCGCTACGACGAGCCGCTCATCTTCGAGCTGAAGGGAGAGAACGACTTCTGCCTGACCAGCGAGGAGGAGGTGAAGATCCCCGAGGGCATGGCCCGCGAGTCCTTGTGCCTGCCGGACCTCCCGGAGAGGGAGGTGGTGCGTCACTACGTCAACCTCTCCCAGATGAACTACGGCGTGGACAACGGGATGTATCCGCTGGGCTCGTGCACCATGAAGTATAACCCCAAGTACGCCGACAAGCTGAGCTCGTTGTCGACCGTGACGTCCGTTCATCCGTGCCAGGACGAAGATTCCATCCAGGGCGCTTTGCAGCTCCTACGGGAGCTGGAGAAGGCCCTGTGCGCCATATCCGGCATGGACGCTGTCACCTTGCAGCCAGCGGCCGGGGCCCACGGCGAGTTCACCGGGATGCTTCTGGCGAAAGCGTACCACACCGCCAACGATCAGCAGCGTACGGAGGTCATCATCCCCGACTCCGCCCACGGGACCAACCCGGCCAGCGCGGCCATGGCCGGCTTCACCGTCATCGAGATCCCGTCCGGACCGGATGGGTGCGTCGATCTGGAGGCGCTGAAGGCGGCGCTTTCCGAACGCACCGCAGCGGTCATGGTCACCAACCCTAACACTCTCGGTCTCTTCGAGAAGGATATAACGAAATTGGCGGAACTGGTGCACGGCGCCGGGGCGCTGCTCTATTACGACGGCGCCAATCTCAACGCCATCATGGGTATGACCTCACCGGGGATCATGAACTTCGACATCGTGCATTTCAACCTGCACAAGACCTTCGCCACGCCCCATGGCGGTGGCGGACCGGGAGCCGGACCTGTCGGCGTCAAGGCTTTCCTGGAGCCCTACCTGCCCATTCCCCGCATAAAGAGCGAGGACGGCAAGTATCGCCTCGATTACGAAAAGTCAGATAGCATCGGCAAGGTGCGCTCGCTCTACGGCAACTTCGCCGTGCTCGTCCGGGCCTACGCCTACATCATGGTGAACGGAGGCGATGGGTTGAAAGAGGTCTCGCAGAAGGCGGTGCTCAACTCCAACTACCTCAAGAGCAAGGTCGTTGGAACGTACGAGATGCCTTTCGCCCAGCTGAGGAAGCACGAGTTCGTGATCTCCGCGAAGACATTGGCGAAGGAGAAGGGGGTGCACGCGACCGACGTCGCCAAGGCGTTGCTGGACCGGGGCTTCATGACCCCCACCATCTACTTCCCCTCCCTGGTGGAGGAAGCGCTCATGATCGAGCCCACGGAGACGGAGAGCAAGGAAACGTTGGACCGTTACGCTCAAGCATTGATCGATATAGCCACCGGCGACCCCGCGGATGCGAAAGCATCTCCGCGCAACACGTCTATCTCCCGCGTGGACGAGGTGTACGCGGCCAAGGAGCTCATACTCAGCTGGAGGATCTACCAGCGCAAGGGGGGCAAGGCATGAGCGTGGGAGTGATGGGCGCGTTCATCGTACTGGAGGGCATCGACGGCACGGGCAAAAGTACGTTGAGCAAGAAGCTCAAGACCTGGTTGGAAGCGGATGGACGCAACGTCGTCCTCACCGCCGAACCGACCACGGACTGGCTGGGGATGGCGGTGCGCCGCGCTAACGAGGAGAACTTGGACCCGCGCACTGAATCGTTGCTCTTCACCGCCGACCGCTGCCAGCATACGATCAAGATAAGCGAGTGGCTGAAGGAAGGGAAGACGGTCGTCTGCGACCGCTATTACGGTTCGACCGTAGCGTACCAGGGGGCGGCCCTCGAGGCGGAGATGGGCGACAACGCTCTCGCTTGGCTGCTCAACCTCAACGGGCCTGTCGTCCGTCACCCGGACGTCACCATTCTTCTGACGGTCGATCCGGAGAAGGCCATGAAGCGCGTGGGCAATCGCGGCGAGCTGAGCAAGTTCGAGCGCGGCGAGTACCTGAAGAAGGTGCAGGAGAACTACCTCGTGCTCGCGGAAGAGGCTGGTTGGACGGTCATCGATTCCAGCGGGACCATCGCCGAGGTCTTCAAGGAGATCAAGAAGGCGGTTCAGGCATACGTTTAAATCGAGTCCTCCGAATTTAGACGCATGCATCCCTCCGAAGCGATCAGGGGCACCGGGTCCTCGTTGCTGAAAGGAAGGACCATAGTCCTGGGCATCACCGGCTCCATCGCCGCCGTGGAGTGCTTCGAACTTTCTAGAGAGCTCATGCGGCACGGCGCCCGAGTGATACCTGTCCTGACGCAAGAGGCACAGAAGCTGGTCACGCCCTGCGCCATGACCTTCGCCACCGGAGAGGAGGCGATAACGGAACTGGATGGCTGGGTGCAGCACGTTACACTTATGGGGGATACTCTCAGTCGGGCCGACCTCCTGTTGATCGCTCCCAGCACCGCCAACACCATCTCCAAGATCGCCTGCGGCATCGACGACACCACGGTGACGACGATGGCCACGGTCGCTCTGGGCTCGGGCGTTCCCATTCTTATCGCCCCGGCCATGCACGGAGCCATGTTCCACAACCCCATGGTGGCCGAGAACATGGAGAAGCTGAAGAGAGCCGGCGTTATCTTCGTCGGCCCGCGCCTGGAAGGGAAGAAGGCCAAGATCGCCACGTTGGACGAGATAGTGCACGCCACCATACGCCAGCTGGCCGCAGGGACGCTGAAAGGGAAGAAGGTCCTCATTGTCGGTGGCTCCTCCGCCGAGCATATGGACGACATGCGCATCATCACCAACCGCGGGACGGGCGAGACGGCCGTGGAACTGGCTCTGGCAGCTTATCATCAGGGAGCTGACGTCGAGCTATGGATGGGCCGCTGCAGCGTTCCGTTACCGTCGTTCATAAACAATAGGCGCTTCGAGGCCGTGGCGGACCTGGAGGGAATGATCAGGGACGTCAAGCATGACCTGGTGCTGGTGCCCGCAGCTCTCTCAGATTTCACATTGGACCACAAGGGGGGAAAGCTGCCCTCGGAGGCCAAGGTCACCACGCTGCAGCTGAAGAGCGTGCCCAAGATGCTCCCGCTCATCCGGAAGAAATGCGACAAGGTCATAGGATTCAAGGCCGAGTCTGAAGTGATGATAGAGGAGCTGGTGGCCGAGGCCCGTGCCTCCTTGAAGAGGAACGGACTGAAGGCCGTGGTCGCCAACGACCTGAAGGACGTCAAGACCGGAAGCACCATGGTCGTGTTCGTAAAACCAAAGGGGCAGGTCGTGATGGAAGGCAGCAAGTCGCTCGTGGCGCAAAAGATAATCGAGGAGATCTCCAAATTATGAAGGCGAAAGCGTTCTGCCCCGGACATGTCACCGGTTTGTTCCAGGTGTGCCAGCACGAGGATGTCATGGCCTGCGGCTCCCGCGGAGCTGGACTGAGCTTGTCCTTAGGCGTCATCAGCGATGTGGAGGTGACCGAGGGCACGGGGAAGATAGACACCTGGCTCAACGGTCTGAAGGTCGACGCGCCGGTCACAGCGCACGCGGTGCGCTCGCTTTTAAAGGACCGGCAGCTCGACGTGCAGGTGCGCAACGAACTGCAGTTGCCGTTGGCGCAGGGCTTTGGCACCAGCGCCGCCGGTTCGCTCTCGGCCGCCTGGGCCTTGGTACATCTGTTAGGACTATCGGAGAATGAGGCCTACGCCGCGGCGCACGCCGCGGAGATAGCCAACCGCACGGGCATGGGAGACGTTTCTGGCATAATGCGCGCCGGGGTGGAGATCCGTCGCAAGCCGGGGCTGCCGCCTATCGGTGACGTCAAGCGGATGAGCGGCCGAATGGACCTGATATTGACCGTGGTCGGCCCGTCCATACCGACCGCTGATATGCTGAGCAAGCCGAGCGTCCGCGAGCAGCTCAACGCCGTGGGCGCGGGCTGCGTGGACCGGCTCATCCAGGAACCGACCTTCGAGAACTTCTTCCGCTTGTCCAATGAGTTCATGGAAGGTTCCGGTCTGGCTACGCCCGAGGTCCGTCGCGCGGTCTGGGAAGCGAAGAAGTGGGGCTGGGCCAGCCAGGCCATGATCGGCAATTCCGTCTTCGCCACCGGGCCGGACATGGACCTTCTGGCCGAAGCTCTGTCTGCTTACGGGGAAACGTTCCGCTGCTCCGTGGACCTTAAGGGGCCGAAGCTCCTCTGAGAAAAATCACTCGTACAGGGTGAACAGCTGGTCGTCCTGGTCTACGTCAAATAATCCTATCCGGGCGCCGCAGTCCAGCCATCCGTGCGAGTAGTTCACCGAAGCGAACGCGTTCACGTAATCGCCCTGCTCGGCGAAGTGCACCGCGTCCGCGTAGTACGTCCTCGCCATTTCGAGGAACGATTCCGCCAGCTTCCGGTTGTACGAGCGCTCCGGCGCGGCCACCTTGACCTTGTCCAAGGCACGCTTCGTTATCGCCAGGTACTTGCCGAGATGCTCCTTGGAGATGGTGTCCCTCATCTCACAGCCTCTTGGAGGGGATGATCTCCACGCTCTCCCCGCCGTGCCGGCTCTGGCGTGGACGGACCTCCACGAACAACGGCATCTGGATGTTGCCGCCCATGACCAGGGCCACGCCTATAGGCAGCCGTTGGATCTCCATGTCCATTCCGGCCTGCAACCCTTCCACGGAGGCCACGATGGCCTTCAGGTCGTTGGGGTTGGTGACCTTGAGTATCATCTGGGTGTTGCACTGGGACAGCACGTTCTTATCGATCTTGGCCGCCCTTTGAGATATTATCGTCAGCCCGAGACCGAACTTGCGGCCCTCCGCCGCTATGGTGCGGAATATCTTGGAACAGGAGGTCACGCCCTGCTGGGGGCAGAAGTTGTGCGCCTCCTCGGCGATCATCATCATCGGCGGGACCTTGCCCTGCTTGCGCAGCTCGAACAAGGCCGTGCACAATCGGGTGACGATAAGCTCCTGTATGTCCGGCGGCGTCCCCTTCAGATTGATGATGGTGGTCATCCCTTGGGATATCAGCTCGTCGATCTTGGTGCCCTGCGGAGCGAAGATGTTCACCTCGTTCAGGTATGCCAGTTCGGCGATGAGAGTCTGGTTGTTGGCGTCCTCGTCGGACTCCAGCATGGCTATTATCTCTTTCAGTCCGTAGTCCTTCTTGACCGCCTTCAGGCCGTCTATCGCTTTCCGCAACGCGTTCAAATAGACTTTCCCGTTCTTGATGGAAGTGAGCGCTAACAGATCGCGGGCGTCGATGTTTGCCAGGGTGAACTTCAAAGGCTTGGCGCCCTTGTTGATCGTGATGTCGGTGGCGAACTCCATTATCTTGTCGGCGAAGCCCTGGGGCGTTACGCCGAAGTCCTTCTTGCCCGGCATCACCGAGCCGACGTCGCGCATGGCGCCGTACTCTCCGTGCGGGTCGAGAATGAGCACGGTCACGTCGTGCTTCATCAATTCTTCGACCAGATCGCCGCACAGGAAGCTCTTTCCGCCGCCCGTTTTGGCGAGAATGCTCACGTGCTTCTGCACCATGGCGTTGATGTCCACCTCGATGTTGATGTCGTAGCCGAACAACTTGCCGATGTACGCCCCGGTGGGCGTCCCTTCCTTGAGGCCAATGACATCCCTGATCAGCTGGTCCCTAGCCCGGTAGACCATGTCCCCGGCCTTGAACGGTGAACGGGGCACTTGCAACAACTTGCGCTCGTCCCGGTAACCTAGGATCGTTATCTGGGCGATGACGATCTCGTCGATGTCGACGGCCATGCCATCGCTTATCTGCTTCGCTTTCTCCAGCGTCAGGTCGGTCTTCCGTTCCATGTCGGAGACCTGACCCAGCACCCAGCCGTGCGATTGGTGCACCACCTGCACGTAGTCCATCTTCTGCAGGTCGCCTAAGACCCTTAGGTGGAAGGAGGTCGCCTGCACGTTGCCGTAGATGATGCCCATGCCTTCCAGGTGGCCGTATACCGGGTCCTCGAGGGTGTGCTTCGACGGTTTCCGTTCGCGGTGCACCACCTCCTCGTCCGGAGTGCCGACGTCCTCGACGTCGTCGTCCAGGACCTCTTCCTCTACGACCGGTTCCTCCTCGTCATCCGAGGGCAGGACAGCCTTACCGCTGGATTCTGAAATAGAATTGGTTTGCATTTCCCATCCGTTTGAGATATATGGCAAACACGATAAATAGCTTGGGGAGGACCGCAGCTGGTCCGTTAATATTGTTGCCGAGCGATGGCCCGAACGGCACCCAGGCCCGAGGAATCCCTTATTTATCGGGAACCTAATCTCCGGGCGATGAAAGTCATAGGCGGCTCCGCCTCCACCAATTTGGCCAAGGACCTGGCCAAAGAGCTCAACGGCGAGTATATCCAGGGCATCACCAAGACCTTCCCGGACGGCGAAACGTACGCGCGCATAGACCGCGAGGCCCTGCACGGCGAGGTGGTCATCGTGCAGAACTCCTACCCCAACGAGAAGCTGATCGAGCTTTTCCTTTTACAGGACGCCGCCCGCGCCTTAGGGGCGGAGAAGGTCACCTGCGTCGTTCCCTACTTTGGTTACGCTCGTCAGGACGAGCGCTTCAACCGCGGCGAGCCGCTCTCGGCGAAAGTCATGGTCGACCATATTCAACTGGGCGCGGACAAAGTTGTTTTAATCGACATCCATAACCCGGAGATCATGGAGTGGTTCACCAAGGCGGACGTCGTGGACGTGCACGCCGCCAATTGCGTGGCCGATTTCTTCAAGGAGTTCGGCGTGGACCTAGTGATCGCTCCGGACGAGGGCGCTCTGAAGAGGGCAGGATGGACCGCGGCTCGCTTGGGCGTCGATTGGGACTACTTGGTGAAGACCAGGCTGTCGGGGACGCATGTGCATATGACACCGAAGAACATCGACGCCAAGGGACGCAAGGTTCTCATCGTGGACGACATCATCTCCACCGGCGGCACGATCATCGCCGCGACGGAGGAGCTTAAGCGCCTGGGTGCCCGCACGGTCATGGCCGCCTGCACTCACGGTCTCTTCGTCGGCAACGCGCTGGACAACCTGAAAAAGTACGTGGACAAGCTGGCCTGCGCCAACACCCTGGAGAGCGAGGTCTCGCAGATCTCGGTCGCCTCGGAAGTGGCCAAGGCCATCGCGGAGTAGGTCTTCCTTCCTCGGCAAAACATTAAAACAGTACTGCCCATTCCGAATCCATCCGTACGTAGGGTGCTGCACATGAGGAAAGAAGAGGATTTCAGCGAGTGGTACAACGAGATAGTTGAACTGGCCAACCTCACCGACAAGCGCTACCCCATCAAGGGCATGAACGTCTGGACGCCCTACGGCTGGAAGATAATGCGTTTTATCGACACTTACATCCGCGAGGAGTGCGACGCTACTGGCCACGACGAGGTGTGCTTCCCGCTGCTCATCCCGGAGACGGAGTTCAAGAAGGAAAAAGATCACATCAAGGGCTTCGACGCCGAGGTGTACTGGGTTACCCACGCCGGACTGAACGAATTGGACGTCCGCCTGTTGCTCAGGCCGACCAGCGAGACGGCCATGTACCCGATCTTCGCTTTGTGGGTTCGTTCTCACACCGACCTGCCATTGAAGACCTACCAGCTGGTCAACACCTTCCGCTACGAGACCAAGCAGACCAGAGCCTTCATCCGCGTCCGCGAGATCCACTTCTTTGAATCACACACTTGCCACGTGGACGAGGCGGACGCCCAGAAGCAGGTAGAGGAGGACTTCGTCATCCTGGAGAACGTCATGAAGCACCTGTGCCTGCCTTACTTCCTGCTCCGGCGCACGGAGTGGGACAAGTTCCCCGGCGCCTACTACACCGTGGGGGTTGATACGCTCCTCCCGGACGGGCGCAGCCTGCAGCTGGGCAGCATTCACCATTACCGGGAGAACTTCTCTCGGCCGTTCAACATCACATACGAGGACGAGAAGGGCGAGCATAAGTTCGTGCATCAGACGACATTCGGCATGTCCGAGAGGCTCGTAGGCGCCGTCGTCGCCGTGCATGGGGACGATAAGGGCCTGGTGCTCCCGCCGGACATCTCGCCGTTCCAGATCGTGCTTATACCGATCCTGGCGAAGGGCAACGTGGAGAAGGTGACCGAGGAGTGCCAGAAACTGAGACAGGAACTGACCGCCGCCGGTCTCCGGGTCAAGCTGGACGACAGCGACGAGCGACCGGGAAGCAAGTTCCACACTTGGGAGATACGCGGCGTTCCGCTTCGCCTGGAGATGGGCATGCGCGATATCGAAGGGGGAAAGGTCGCCTACGCCCGCCGGGATACTGGCGGCAAGGGATTGCTGGACCGCGCCGACATCGTGGCCCAAGTCCGCCAGACCCTGCAGACCATCTCGCACGACATGCGCGCGAAAGCTTTAGCTGCTTCGAACGGGGCGATACAGGAACTGGACTCGCTGGACAAGATCCCGGAGAAGGTCGTTCGCTTCGGCTGGTGCGGCGAGGAGGAGTGCGGGCGCAGGTTCGAGGAGAAGACCGGGCTGAAGATGCTCGGTTCCCCGAACCTCAAGGAAGAGTTCCACGGCAAGTGCATCGTCTGCGGCAAGAGCGTGGAGAAACCGACCTACGCCGCCCGCTCCATGTGATCACAGGACCGCGGCTATCGGTATCGCTATCAGCATCAGTATGGTGGTCATCAGCCCGACGTCCGGGGCCCGCCCCTCGTTCCCTCCGACCAGGGTCTGCGTGTAATCGAGCAACGCGCCCAATATCGCCAACTGGACGCCGGCCAACAGCAGCCACTGGATGCCGAAGGTCACCCCGCCCAGGGTCATGGAGGTGGATAGGGCTATAGTGATTATGCCCAGCGCTCCGATGACCACGCTCAACACGATCCCAGCCCAGTTCAGCATGTTGAGCGCCCTCTCCGAACGCCCTTCCTGGCGTCGGTTGAATATGACCATCTCGATCAATCCGAGAGCGACCAATATCACACCCGCGATGGTCATGAACTCCGGACCGGTCCTGAGCTTCGCGTGAATGTTAAGTGTGGCCCTGAGGCCGAAGATGACGATGCCTTCGATGATCACCAGGCAGGAGGCGAACATGCCCAGCCATTCCATCCAGCCCATGTGGGGGTCCTCCAGCGGCACGTAGTAGGAGAACACGAAGGCCAATAGGCCGAGCAGGAAGAGCTGGGCCCCGGCCAGCACCACCCAGTGCTTGCCTAGGTAACCGATGCCCTCCACGTTCGCCGGGACGGCGATCAATATTAGCATCAGAGATGCCAGAAGTATGATCACGGCGGCGGCGATCTGCAGCCGCTTGACCGTTCCCTCGCCCATCTTCTTCTTGAACGACGGGATTATGGGAACGAACATCAGAAGTCCCAGGAGCAGCAGGACGACGCCGACGAGCATGGCGGCCATCTTGTCCAGGGTAAGCACGTCCACCAGCTCGACCCGGCCGGCCATGTCGATAATTACGGCTCCCTCGACGGCAATGAGCAGGCCCATGAGATAAGGCACGAACCAGCTGCCAATTTTTTTCATGCTGTTCACTCCATGAGCGTATTGCACTCACTATGCATAAGATTTACGAGAAAAAGAAATGGTGATTCAATTCCGGTACCTGGTCAGGAGGTACCCGAATATGCCGAAGCCCAGCAGTATGATGAAGATGGAGTAGACCCCCATGTTCTCCGCGGCGAACAGGTTCCAGCTGCCGTAGGAGATGCCCCATACCCAGTAGAATATTATCGCTGTCACTATGAGCAGCAAGGAGAATACCTTCAGCGTCCTCTTAGGGTAGGCGGACTCGGCCATCGGGCGTCAAACGTGGTCGGCCTATTAAAATCTATTTCCCCAGAACTGCCTGATACATCCCTATCCTGCGGAATACTGGCATGGGCGTTTGCGGAGAGGACCTCCATCAGGGACGGCGTACCGTCATCTGCCGAAAAATCAATTTGATATAGGCGCATACCCATGATGAAGAACAGGATGGGAT
This sequence comes from Methanomassiliicoccales archaeon, assembly GCA_026394395.1. NCBI lineage: Archaea > Methanobacteriati > Thermoplasmatota > Thermoplasmata > Methanomassiliicoccales > Methanomassiliicoccales archaeon. The sequence goes on along the minus strand of JAPKYK010000004.1, from coordinate 80,878 downwards.
GTCATTGGATGGTTGGATACCGATAGTGCTGTGGCTGGGCATAGGGGCGATCGTGGCCCTGTACCTCTACCGGCGCATGGACATGGAGGGTAAGGTGGTGCGAACGTGGCTGATCGTCGGCCTCCTACTGTCGATACTGGGGCTGCTGCTGTTCCTGGCCTTCCGCTCCTGGAAGGAGAAGGGGCGGGACAAGGCGGTGGACCCTAAGAGCTACCAACCACCGGAGTACAAGATGAAGGGGGCGGAGGAAGCGTCCAAGGCCGAGAAGCCGGCGGAGGAATCGAAGTCTGAATTTAAGAAGAAGGAAGTGCAGCAGATCGAGGGCATACCCCGCTGCCCCGAATGCGGTGCGGCCATCTCCAGTTCCGACAAGAACTGCAATGACTGCGGCGCCAAGCTTAAGGACTGAGGCGCAACCCTTTAATCGCCCCGGCAGGATGACCTACTCATGCTGCCGGAGAACTCCCTTGTGTATCTTTTGGACGAGAAGGGCAAGCGGACCTGGGTGGTCCTGAACAAGGGAATGCTCAAGCTGCCCGGCATGGGCGTGGTGGACGGGGACCGCTTGCTGACGGCGGAGGACGGCACCGAGGTGACCGTGGCGGGGAAGAAATTCTGGCTGCTGGTGCCTGGAGCGTCCGAGATGATGTCGTCCGTTGAACGCGGTGCGCAGGTCATCACCCCCAAGGACGCGGCGACGATCCTGATGGAATTGAACGTCAAGTCCGGGGACAAGGTCCTGGAGGCCGGGGTGGGCTCGGCCGCGCTTACCATAGCGTTGCTGAACCAGGTGCGGCCGTGGGGGAAGGTCATCTCCATGGAGATCCGCCCGGAGTTCGCCGAGAAGGGCAAGCGCAACGTGGACAAAGCCGGTCTTGCGGACGCCTGGCGCCTGGAGATGGGCGACGTGCGCAAGGACCGCCTGGACGTGGTCGTCGACGCCGCCGTCCTGGACATTCCGGACCCCTGGGACGCCGTGGACAACGTCTCCTCTATGCTCCGGAACGGAGGGCGCTTCTGTGCCTACGTGCCAAACACCAACCAACTGGAGGAGGTAGTGCGCCAGCTGCGCAAGAAGGGCTTCGTGGAGATACGCAGCTACGAGAACCTGCAGCGGGAGATGGTGGTGCACGAGATGGGCGTGCGGCCGTCGTACGATACCTTGGGACACACTGGATATCTCGTTTTCGCCCGGAAGGTCTCCTGATCCGTTCGCTTAATTCTTATATAGCCCTATTCCTCTCGCCACATCATGGATGTGGCCTTCGCCGTAACCGCCTTCGCCTCCATATTCGCCATCATGAACCCGGTGGGCAACATCCCGGTGTTCGTGGCCATCACCGAAGGTTACAGCGAAGAGCTGAAGAAGAAGGTCCGCATCAAGGTCTGCCTGGTCGCCAGCGGGGTGCTGGTGATATTCGCCCTTTTTGGCAACTACATCTTCGACCTGTACGGCATAACCATCCCGGCCTTCAAGATAGCCGGTGGCATATTGCTGTTCTCCATCGCCTTCACCATGACCCGGGGTCAGATGACCAAGGCCAAGATGACCGATGAGGAGGCCCAGGAGGCGTCTGAGAAAGAGCAGGTTGGCGTCGTCCCGCTGGGCATACCGCTCTTCGCCGGCCCCGGCGCCATCACCACCGTCATGATCTACGTGAGCTACGCCCTCGATTCTTCGGACGCCACCTTCGACTTCCTGTCCATATTCATCGGCATCTTCGCCACCGTTATCATATCATACTTATTGCTGAAGTATGCTGAACCCCTGTTCACCAGAATGGGGAAGAGCGGCGCGATGGCCTTCACTAGGATCATGGGCCTGCTCCTCGCGGCCATGGCCGTGGAGTTCATCCTCTCCGGCACCTTCGAGTCCGTCTCCCAATATTGGAACATCTAGGGCGGGGCAGAAGATTAATTACGGGAGGGGCATTCCTCACCCGGTGCATCCATGGTTGTGGCAGAGATAAGGATCGAGCTGAAACCGGGGGTCGCTGACCCCGAGGGCAAGAACACCAAGAAGGCCCTGGAACTGCTTGGATTCAATGACATCAAGGGCGTGCGCTCCATCAAGATGTTCGAAATCGAGATGGACGCCGACCCGGTCGTCGCCCGCAAGGAGTGCGAGGAAATGTGCCGCAAGCTGCTGGCCAACCCGGTGATCCAGAAGTTCAGGGTTGACCTCAGGTGAAGGTCATGCCCCTTGACCACCTGTTCTTCAAGCGCGACGTGCCCTTTCGCCTGGTGGAAATAGACCTGGCGAAGGCCACGGACTATGAGCTCAAGGTCCTGAGCAAAGAGATGGGCCTTTCCCTTTCACTGGACGAGATGAAGCGCATCCGCGACCATTTCGTTTCCCTTAAGCGCCGTCCGACGGACGTGGAGCTGGAATCCATCGCTCAAGCGTGGAGCGAGCACTGCTGCTATAAGTCTTCCAAGGTCATCCTGCGCGAGCATATCTTCGGCATCAACAATCCCCGGGTGCTCTCCAAAGGAGACGCTGGCGTAATGGAGTTCGACGACGAGTACGGCTACGCCTTGAGGATCGAGAGCCACAATCATCCCTCTGCAATAGAACCGTACGGCGGCGCCGCCACCGGCATCGGCGGCATCGTGCGCGACGTACTGTGCATGGGCGCCCAGCCTATAGCGCTGATCGACCCCCTGTTCTTCGGGCCGATAGATTATAAGGGCGAGCTGCCCGCTGGATCGAAGACTCCGAAGTACCTGGTGAGCGGCGTCGTCGCCGGCATCCGGGACTACGGGAATCGCATCGGCATCCCGACCGTGTGCGGCGGCCTGTACTTCGACGAATCATACCTGGGCAACTGCCTGGTCAACGTCGGCTGCGTCGGCATCGTCAAGAAGAAGGATCTGCGCAACAACGCCGTGGGCGGCGTTGGCGATTATCTCATTTTATGTGGCGGCCGCACCGGCCGCGACGGCATCCACGGAGTGACGTTCGCTTCGGCCGAGCTCAGCTCCAGGTCCGAGGACGAGAGCCGCGGGGCGGTGCAGCTGGGTGACCCGATAACGAAAGAACCGCTCATCCATGCCTGCCTGGAGGTTAACTCCCTGGGCCTCATCAACGGCATGAAGGACCTGGGAGGCGGCGGGCTCTCCTGCGTCGTCGGCGAGATGGCCCTCTCCGGCGGCTGCGGCGCGGAGGTCCAGCTGGATATAGTTCCACTAAAAGAGAGCGGGCTGGCTCCCTGGGAGGTCTGGGTCTCCGAGTCTCAGGAAAGGATGATGTTGGCGGCGTCGGAAAAGAACGTCAAGAGGATACTGGATCTGTTCGCCATGTGGGACGTGGACGCGACGGTGGTCGGCAAGGTCGTCCCCGGGAACGAGGTGACGTTGTTCTGGCAAGGCACCCAGGTCTTCAAGGTGGACCTGGATTTCCTGACGAAAGGACCTGAATACTGCAGACCGTGCAAGATTGAGACCAGATCGTCGACCACTAAGCACGTCAGGCCCAAGCTGCCTTCCCTGAAGAAGATCATATTGGAACTGCTGGCCGATCCGAACATTGCCAGCAAGGAATGGGTGTTCCGCATGTACGACCACGAGGTGCGCGGGGGGACGGTCATCAAACCGGCGTCCGGGGTCGTTAACAAGACCGGACCTTCCGACGCCACGGTCATCAAGCCTTTGCCTGATAGGGAGCGGGGATTGGCTTTGGCATTGGGCGTCAACCCCTGGTTCTGCGGCCTGGACGCCTACCGCGGCGGCATGGCCTCCATAGATGAGGCGTGCCGTAACATCATCGCCGTGGGCGGTTATCCCGATTCTTTCACCGATTGCCTTAACTTCGGAAATCCGGAAAAACCGGAGCGTCTGGGTGAGTTCAAGCAGGCCGTGGCCGGCATGGGCATGCTGGCGAAATATCTCGACCTGCCAGTGCCGTCCGGCAACGTCTCGCTGTACAACGAGACGGCCCGTGGCTCGGTACTTCCCACGCCGACGGTTCTTGGCCTGGGCATCGTGGAGGACGTGCACAAGTGCGTCACCACCGACCTGAAGAAGATGGGCAACCTGCTCTACCAGGTCGGAAAAAGCAAACGGGAGTTCGGCGGGTCCGCCCTCTACCGCAAGTACGGTGGGCAGGGCGGCGAGGTGCCGGACGTCTCCCCAGAGCGTTTGAAGAGGTCGATGGACGAGCTGCACGGGTGCATGAAGAAGGGGCTGATCGCCTCCTGCCATGACATTTCCGACGGCGGCCTGGCCATAACGGTCGCCGAGATGTGCCTGGGCGGGGATGTAGGCGCTTCCTTGACCTGCGGTTCCAAGATGGACCTGTTCTCCGAGAGCAATACCCGCTGGGTGGTGGAGATCGAACCCTCCAAGGAGAAGCAGTTCCTGTCCAGCATGACCGTGCCGGTGACGAGATTGGGCAAGGTCGGCGGAACCTCGCTGAAGATCAAGGTCGAGGATGAGAACGCGAGCGTCTCCCTGAGCGAGATGCGGAAGGCCTGGAGCGGCGCGCTCCCGAAGCTGATGGGGTGAGCAAGATGAAGGACGTCAAGGTCTGCGTGTTGAGGATAGAGGGCACGAACTGCGAGGACGAGGCCTTCCAGGCTTTCAAGACCGTGGGCGCCACCCCGGAGAAGGTCCATCTGAAGCAGCTGTTGGGGCAATGCCCTTCGGACCTGAAACGGGACCTGAGCAGTTACGACATTCTTATGCTTCCAGGCGGGTTCTCCGCCGGCGATTACGTTCGTGCTGGCGCCATCTTCGCCGCTCGCATGAAGAGCGGGCTGAAGAAGGACATCATCTCCTTCGTCGACGCCGGAAAGCCGGTCCTCGGCGTGTGCAACGGCTTCCAGATCCTGGTGGAGCTGGGGCTGCTGCCGGCCATGGACGGAACGATGTCCGAGGTGCCTGAGGCGGCGCTATACACCAACGACTCCGGCCGCTTCGAGTGCCGGCCCACGCTGCTGAAGCAGGAGAAGAGGGGGAAGAGCGTCTTCACCTCCGAGATGCCGCAGGGATCGGTGGTATTGATCCCCTGCGCCCACGCCGAAGGGAAGCTCATGTTCCCCCGGAGCAAGCAGAAGAAGATGCTGGAACGATTGCTGGAGAACGACCAGGTGGTCTTCCGTTACGTGGACCCGGAAGGCAACTACGCCGGGTACCCCTGGTGTCCCAACGGTTCGTTCTACAACATCGCCGGCATATGCAACCCCGCCGGCAACGTGCTGGGCATGATGCCCCACCCGGAGAGAGTGCTGAAAAGGGAGACCCACCCTGATTGGAGCAGGACCGAATGGAAAAAGGAAGGCGATGGGTTGTCCATCTTCCGTTCCGCGGTCAAGAGCGTAAGGTGATCAGAAGTTCAGGTGGATGCGGACCTCGACCGGGTCCCCGTCCTCCAGTCCGAGCGTGCGTCGCAGGTGGAACTTGCAGATGATCTCAAGTATGTCCTCGTAGTGTGAGCGGGACGGGAGAACCACGGCGCATTCCACGTTCTGGATGCTGGCCGGTATGCAGTGCACGTCTCCGAAGGTGCGCCCGTTCCTTTCGAACCCCTCGATATCGATGGTGCGTCCGTTCCGCAGCGTCTCGATCTTGTGCCGTTCGGTCGGAAGCAATTTGACGTTCAACGTGCCCTCGTAGGGCTTGAACCCTAGCTTGTCGCGGAACTGTTCCATGTAACCGGGCTGCGTAACGTAGTACTGCCCTTCGCCCATGCCCTCGATGACGCTGCCCTTGATGACCATCTCGTCCTTCAGCTCGAATATCTTCTGGTACTCGATGTACTCCTTGCGCAGCATGTCCGAGCCCTTGGAGGTTATCCGGATCCTTTGCCTTCGCGCCCCCAGGTCCCGCTCGATGAGCTTGTCGTCGAGCAGCTCGAGGATGCGCTTGGAGGCGGACTGCTGGGACATATCCAGCATGTCTCCCAGCTCTCTGGAGGACAAGGCGACGTAATCGTGCAATCCACCCATCAGAGCGATGCGCCGGAGGGCGGTAACGAACTTCTCGTCGTTCTCGGGCTGCAAAGGTAACATCTCCGCGCTCCGCTACTATTCATTCCGTAGCAGAGCACTTTCTTGGTTATCAGTTGTCGCCATTAAAAACTTACTAGCCTGTTCTTGGGAGGATTGATATCCGCCGGCATCTTTCCCCTTTTAATGACCAAGGACCGGCACGTGATGGAGGCTTTGGGCAAGACCAGAGTGATCATCGAGGATGGCAAGGTGGTGGAGGTCGGTGAACCGCAGGTGGACTACTGCCCCCTGTTCTTCAAGCACCGGGGCATCGAGAAGATCACCGCCGAACTGGTGCGCCAGAACATCGAGTTCCGCATCAAGGACTTCGGCATGTGCGCTCCCGGGCGCAAGATGCGCATGCGGGACTTCCTTTCCTTCGGAATATCGGAGCTGATGGGCATGTGCGTGGCGAAGGGCATCCTGGACTGCGCCGTGGTGGTCTGCGACGGTTCCGGTACGGCCATCGTCACCGACCCGGAGCTGGTGCAGGGCATCGGCGGGCGCATCTCCGGATTGGTGGAAACGTCTCCGATCGACAGCGTCATCGCGGCCATCGGAAAGGATAACGTACTGGACCCCGCCACCGCCCGCATAGACCAGGTGGCCGGGGCGCGCCTGGCCTGGGACCTGGGCTTCCGCAAGATAGGCGTCACCGTGGCCAAAGGCAACGACGCCGTTCTCATACGTAAGGAGCTGGGGGAGAGCGTGGTGCTCTTCGCCGTGCACACCAGTGGCCTGGACGAGGGGGAGACGAAGATGCTGCTGGACACTTGCGACGTCGTCACCGCGTGCGCCTCCAAGCACGTGTGGAGGATGGCCAAGGAGAGCGATGCCATGCAGGTGGGCACCAAGGTGCCAGTGTTCGCCCTGACGCAGCTCGGAAAGGACATCTGCTCCGTGCGCCTTCAGCAGATGAACCTGAAAGCGAAGAACGGTCCGGAGGACCCGCCCCGTCCGCTGATCTGATTCACTCTTCTATGCACAGGCGCTTGCGCGAGCGGAGAAAAACGGCGCGCACGCCTTCCTGCCTCATCTTGCGCCGCAGGATGTAATCGTTGGTGACCACCATGGCGCCCAGGGCCTTGGCCACCTCCAGGACGCCTGCGTCGCCCTGCGTGGAGGTCTCGTAGCGCTTGTATTTGCCGGCCAGCATGAGCGCGGCCTTGGCGTGCTTGCTCCCCGACCTTTTCAGCTCGCCGATGACCGGGCCGGGGACGTACGCTTCGAACTCCCCGAAAAGACTGGCCAGTTCCAGGTCCAGGTTCATCTTGAACTCGAAGGGCATCAACAGGGCGTTGGTGTCCAGGACCACCTTCTGCATGAGACCTCACTCGACGATGCCGAAGCCGATCAGGCGCCACTTATTGGCGATCTTGCGGGAGATGGCCACGCGCTGCCCCTCTTCGGCGCAGACCGGGATCTTCAGCGCGACCTCGGAAGAATCACCGCGGGCGCTGGTTACCAATCCCACCGTTGTCGCCGTCCCGATGCTCAGCATCAGGGGCTCGTTGGTCTTGATGTTCTCCACTACCATGTCGTCGCTGGTCCCCACGACGCGCTCGAGCAGGTGGGTGCTCATCTTGAACTTGAAATGGACCTCTGGAAGCGTCCCCGGCTTTCCGACTACCCTTCCGGTCAATCCGTCCGACTTGGTCATTGCCGGGTCCAGCTTGGTGCCGATGGCCACCAGGCCGCCGGACTTGATCTTGTTGATGGGGCCGCCGCCGGTGTGCAGCGACTCGATAGTAGTGGTAATGGTCTCCCAGCTGAACTTGCCGCCGGGCAGTTCAACTTTTCTGCCGGGGGATATCTCGATCTCGTCGCCGACCTTCAGCGTGCCCTGCATGAGCGTGCCACCGAGGACGCCGCCCTTGAGATCGTCAACGGAGTTCCCAGGCTGGTTGATGTCGAACGAGCGAGCGACGTACATCTTGGGCGACTTCTTCTCGTCGTGCTTCACCGTCGGTATGTGCTTCTGGATGGCGGTGATGAGCTTGTCGATGTTGACGTCGTGATGGGCGGAAACGGGGATGATCGGGGCGTCCTCGGCGATGGTGCCCTTAACGAACTTCTTGATCTGGTTGTAGTTCTCGAGGGCTTCCTCGCGAGTGACGATGTCGATCTTGTTCTGCACGATGATGATGTTCTGCACGCCGATGATGGACAAGGCCATCAGGTGCTCCTTGGTCTGGGGCTGGGGGCATTCTTCGTTGGCGGCGACCAATAACAGAGCGCCGTCCATCATGGCCGCTCCTGAAAGCATCGTGGCCATGAGGGTCTCGTGCCCGGGCGCGTCGACGAAAGAAACGGAGCGCACGAACTCGGCCTCGCCGCCGCAGACCTTGCATATGGGGGTGTTGGAATAGGTTTCCTCTTCGCACTTCTTGCACTTGTAGAAGGCGACGTCAGCGTACCCCAGCCTGATGGAGATGCCCCTCTTGATCTCCTCAGAATGTCTGTCGGTCCAGTCACCGGAAAGAGCCTTGGTCAGCGTGGTCTTCCCATGGTCCACGTGACCGATCATTCCGATGTTGACCTCAGGCTGGCGGGACACCTTCATTATTTCTTCTCCTCTTTTTTGACGATCAGTTCTTCGACCGGCTTCGGTCCCTGAGAAACGATCTTCATGTTTATCTGGATGGTGTCGGTGGCCACGGCGTTCCCGCGCACGGACTTCCTCTTCCTCAGTCCGCCCTCGGTGGTGTAGAAGCCGGTGCTGGTGGTCAGCAGCAGCTTCTTCCTCCGCGGGCCGGGGAGGTCCTTCCTCATGGCGAAGCCGTCCTTGTCGCTTCCACCAGTGATCGATAGCTTGTAGCCAGGCAGCCCAACGAATATCCCATCTATGGTGTCGCCTATCTTCTTCCCGATCAGGGAGTTGGCATGATGTCCCGATACTGGGACATTGTAAGACTTGCCGGTCTTCAGATCATTAACAACGGCCTTGAATTCAACCATTCCAAACACCTTTTGAGCGTTACGAGTATTTCGCCCTAATGTAGTACCACTTAAATAATTATTGGTGGAAAAATGGGATATGGGGGGAGGCTTAACAGCGCCTCGCCCGGATGTTCCGGCCGCTTCCTTTTATCAACGACTGGATGGTCTTTATCGGCTCCCGCTCCAAGGACGGCAGGGAATACATCATGTCGTCCGGCGAGACCAGCTCGTTCATGACCGCTCCCGACAGCAGCGAACGCAGGCGGACATCGATGCTCTCCGAGGACCACAGCTCCACGAGGGTGTCCCGCAGCACCGCCCCCATCATCAGCTGCCCGCCCATGACCTCCACGAGCTCCTCCTCGTAGCGCTGCCCCGCGCCCTTGACCATGAGGGCGGCGTGTTTTCCAGCCAGACCGCCGCAGATGTAGGAGGGCATGATGCCCTCGCCCACGAACGCGAGCGTTTGCCCGGCGGCGTCCCCGCAGAAGAGGACGTTGCCTCGGACCGGCCCGCCCAGGAAGCCTGGTACCGGCGCATCGCCCATCTTGACCTCCAGCACCTTGTCCACGTCGAAGTACCTGGAGACGACCGGATGCTCGGAGATCCAGTCCTCGAGGAATGTTCGTCGGGAAGCGTTGACGCCGACCAGCCCGAGGCCCACGTTGGCCCTCCTTTTACCTTTGGGAATGATCCAGCCGTAGCCCAGGCCGATCTCGCCCTCGATGAATATCTGCATGCATTCTGGCAGGTCCTTCTTGGCCACCAGCTCGAACTCTACTCCCCTCGCAACGTCCTGGGGGGAGAAGAACTCCGCCCCCATGGCCTTGGACATGGTGGAGTGCACCCCGTCCGCGGCCACCACGACCTTGGGCGATATCTCCACCTCCTGTCCGCGATGAATCAGGAGGCAGCTCTCGACCTTCCCGTCGCTCACCTTCGCCGATACCAGCCTGGTGTCCGCCTGCACCGAGGCCCCGGCCCTGGCCGCCCTCATGGCCAGGTGCTTGTCGAAGATCTTCCGCTCTACGGTTACGCTGCGCCAGTACGGTTCGAAGTTATCGATGACCGCCTCGCGCCCGAGCACGAAGCGGGTGAAGGAGTGGCGGGCCACGACGGTCTGCGCCGGGATGCGCATGCCCGAGCGTTTGACCAGCTCCAGGCCGATGACCTCGCCGCACTGCACCGGGGTGCCGATCTCCTTCTTCTTGTCGATCATCAGCGTCCTCGCCCCGCTCATCGCCGAGGACCTGGCCGCGCCGCTCCCGGCCGGACCGGCCCCCACCACCAGAACATCGCAGTCCATCGTCTCACCAGCCCCATTTCGCCGCCTTGCTGTAGGCACGGTTCAATAACCTGTTCTCCTTTCCCAGGGTCATGGCCCTCAGCCCGGCCATCCTCCCGTACCCTTTGCGGAAGGGGCTTATGGAGCGCTGCAGCGAGGCGTTGTCCATGCCCTTCAGGGCGTCGAAGGCCTTGGTGTAAAGTGAAAGCGCGTAAGGCGATCTGGCCCAGTCCTTGGCGTATGACGCCAGGTCGCCTTTCACGATGGAGGCCGCGGCCATCTTGGCCGCCACCATGCTGATGCGGATGCCCCCGAAGGTCAGGGGGTTCACCTGGCCGGCGGCGTCGCCCACCAGGCAGGCGTTCCCGCTCACCGTCTCGTGATAATCGTAGGGGATGGGACGGCCCTGCCTTTCGATGAACACCGGGCGAGGGTCCGCACCGCGGGTGAAGCCGATCCGGCTCCCCTTCTCGTGCGGGAAGACCCAGCGATACCCTCCCTGGTACCTCTGGTCGTAGTAGAAGTGCATGGCGTCCCTCTCCGTCCTATCCTCGGTGACGTACTGCTCCGCCCACAGCAGGCGGGGTCCGCCCGTAAAGAAGGTCCTCCGCACCAGGGAGTTCCAGCCGTCGGCGCCGACCAGCCACTTGGACCGGTATTCCTGGCCGTTCCGGGTCACCACGGTGTGGAGTCCGTCGTCCCGGGTTATCTTCACCGCCGACCCCTGCTCCAGATGGCATCCCTCCTTGCCTGCTTTTTCCAGCAGCTGGTGCAGGAAGGCCGGGCGGTCCAGGATGTACCCTCGGGAGGGCGTATCTATGTCGATGTCCCCCGGCCAGTGCTCTATCGTGCGTGATATCTCGAAGGTCACCGCTCCCGGGGTCAGCGGAGAAAGGTCGGCGAACGCCTTATGGCTCACCGCCTCTCCGCACATGCGGTGGTAGCGGTCGTAGTTCGGGCCCAATTTCTCCAGGGAAAGCACGTTCAGCTTGCCTTTGCTGAGATGGGAAAGGAAGAAGGCGGCGGCGGCCCCCGCCGGACCGGCCCCCAGCACTATCACGTCATGGCTTTCGATGGCCGATCCCCCCTGATATGCTGATCTGCTCCACGAAGGAGTAGCCGGTATCGAAGCCCAGGAAGGCGATGAAATAGAGGTACGTCGGAAGTATGGCCACCACGCACAGCAGCAGCACGGCCACCTTCAGCACCAGACGTTCCCTCAGCACTTTGGCCAACGGACTGTCGGGCATGCGGTCCCCGCGGTCGCTGAGGACCTCGTCGGCGAAGGCCGCCACCATGACCACTATAGCCCCTACACCGTGGAAGGGGTTCCCGTTGATCACCGCCAGTATGGTCAGGGCCCCGGCGGCCATGAACCCTAGCTGGAAGGCGATGTTGTCGTACTTGGACGCTATCAGCAGGGCCAGCAGCAGCCCGATGAAGATGGTGGCCGAACCCTCGTCCAGGAATATCAGCGCCCCCATGAGCGCCCCGGTTGGTATGGACAGTAATATGGCGCTGCGCTTGCTGCCGATGCCCAGGTCGAAGACCTGGTCCCCGTACTTTATCGCCATACCAAGCGTGACGAAGGCGAAGGGGATCAGCAGCTGGTGATGCAGAGGGACCTCTCGGCTGAACCAGGTGTAGGACCAGGCAATGAGAATGAGGGCCACGGTCAGGCCGAAGTACCATTTGGCCCGGCGGTTCCAACCTTTGCTCTTCATCTGACGTCCTCGGTGTTCTCTATCAAGCAGTACAATGCTATAATACCGTTTTCCGTCTCAGCGCTTCATGAACTGGCGGGCCCTTAACAACCGCTGCAGCATGCGGTCCTTCTCCCCGACGAAGGCCAGCATGGTGAAGTCCCGCATGGCCTCCATGCCTTCTTCGCTGTACGGGGGCCACCATATCTCCGAGGAGAATTTGCCCCGGTCCAGGTGCACGTGCTGGCGTTCTATCATCTCCTCGAAGCCATTGTCACCGTGGGTGCGCCCGAAGCCGCTCTCCCCCCGGCCGCCCCAGGGCGTCGCGCCGAGCCCATAGGTGTAGGCGACATTATTGACAGTGATGGTTCCGGACCGCAGCCGGGTGGCGATCTCCCTTCCCTTCTCCAGGTCGGAGGTCCACACGCTGCCGTTGAGGGCGTAGAGGGAGTCATTGTTGAGGCGCACGACCTCCTCCTCGCTGTCGAAGGTCAGCAGCACGACGATCGGTCCGAAGGTCTCTTTCTGCACGATGTCCGAGCTTTGCGCGGCGTTAGTTATCACTGTCGGCTCGAAGAAATAGCCCTTCTCCCCCGGCTTCCGTTGTCCTCCGATGAGGATCTTGGCCCCCTGCTCCAGGGCCCGGGCCACTTGTGTCTCCATGTCCTTGATCGCCTTCTCGGAGATGAGGGGACCGACGGTGAGCGAGGGGTCCTCTGGGTCGTAGCCCTGCTTGAGGGCGCGCACCTCCTCCAGGAAGAGCTCGGTGAACTTCTTCTCGACGGAACGGTGCAGGTAGATGCGCTTCACCGCCACGCAGGTCTGCCCGCAGTTCACGAAGGAGCCCCAGCAGGCGGCCTTGGCCGCCCTTCTCAGGTCGGCGTCCTTCAGCACGATGAAGGCGTCCTTGCCCCCCAGCTCGAGGGTCAGGGGCGTCAGGCGCTGCGCCGCCACCGTCATGATCCTGTGGCCGACGTCCGGGTGACCGGTGAAGACCAGGCGGTCGACGTTGGACCTGACCAGGGCCTCGCCGACCTCTTCCCCGGAGCCGACGATGACCTGCATGAGCCCCTCCGGGATACCCGTCTTGAGCATCATCTCCCCCATGCGTAGGGCCGTGAGCGGCGTGTGCGATGAGGGTTTCAGTATCACGGCGTTCCCGGCGGCCAGAGCCATCATGGCCTGGGAATAGGGTATGGCCAGGGGATAGTTCCAGGTGGCGATTATGCCCACCACCCCCAGCGGACGCGGTATCATGTGGGACGAGCGGCCCATGTAGCGCATCATGGTGGAGAGGCTGCCGAAGTCCACCGTGCTCTCGCGGAAGATGTGCTCCATGCGCCCCACGGCGAAGTCGCCCACGCTGAGGGCGTTCATGACGTCCGTCGCCAGCGCTTCCATGGCCGGCTTGCCGGTCTCCTGGGAGACCAGCCCGACGAACTCGTCGGTCCGTTTGGCCAGGGCGTTCTGCACCTGGTGCAGGATGTTCTTCCTCTTATCTAGCGGCAGGGCGGCCCATTCCGCCTGGGCCTTTCGTGCAGTGTCAATGATCTTTGGCACTTCCTCGGAAGGCGTGACCTCGGCCTCCCCCACGAACTCGAGGTTGGCCGGGTTGTACTTGTGGATGACCGTCCTTCGACTCATTGCCCGTGGAACACCGTAAGTGTAGATAACCCTGACCATGGTTTATCTATGGGAAAACAGATAATCGGGTATGTCCAAGGCGGCAGTGCTTCTTATGGTCCTGGCGGTCCTGATGGCCGCTGCCGTTCCCGGTTCCGCGTCAGCGATGTCTACGGACGGGGAGGCGGTCATTGCTGCCAACGGGCATCTGGTCCTTCTCAACTTCACCGTCTCTGAAGTTTCGCTGAACGATTCGTCCGAGGCCGGGAACGTGCGCTACCTGGTATATCTGGACCAGGATTCGTTGCAGGACAGTTTCGACGTCTTCATCATGGACCTGGGCAGCTACCAGGAGTACATCTCCGGGGGCGTATTCCAGCTTGTCATCGGTTGGTGCTCCAATAACGCCGGGGTGATCCCCGCCTACAACTACGTGCTATTGTTCAGCGCCGGGCAGTACGTGCTTGTCATCGACAACACGGACGTCGGAAGCGCCCCCAGTTCTCCGGCCGAACTAACGGTCCACTATGAAGTTACGGCTGACAACGTGGAGATGCAGCAGGAGTCCCGCTGGGACCTGTTCATCGCCCTCATGGTCCTTATCGGCCTGATCGGCGTGGCCTTCCTGCTCTTGGTGAACTTCTACACCAAGATCAAGCTGGAAAAGGTGCTCACGGAACGAAAGAAGAAATGCCTCCATTGCGGGGAGACCTCAGAGTCCGATGGCAAGTACTGCCCTCATTGCGGCAAGGAAAGATGATCACATTCCCCAGAACGGGTCGGTCTTGCGCTTGATCTCCAGAAACTGCTCCAGGACCTCCTTCTCGTCGACGTTGAGGTCGTAGTCCTGCAGGTTCTTTATCTCCGATTCTAGGATGTCCACGTAGAGTATGTCCTCCACGTCCATCTGGCGGCCGACCGTGGCGCCCTCGATGGCTATGGCGATCTCTTGGCCGGCTATCGCTTCTTTGAGGACGTCCTCGCCGGTGCGCAGCGAGCGTATGCGACCGATCTCCTTGCCGTCGGGAGAGATGAGCTTCTGGTTGTTGCGGATGCGTCCGGCCAGCACGCGCACGCCGACGATGGCTGGCTTGCTGGCCCGGAAGACGCAGTTGGGAAGGATCTTTATTTTGCCGGGGAAGGCCACCAGGGCGCGCTTGGCCAGCTCCGCCTTGCGCTTCTCTTCCTCCACCCACTTCTGGTAGTCATCGATGAGGCCGTAGACCACGTCGTTGGTGAAGACCTTGGCGTTGTGGTTCAGGAGCGCCTCCTTGGCGTCCGGGAGCATGTTGACGGTGAACCCCAGGACGACCTTGTGCAGCGGGTCGTTGTAGGCGTTCACCTCGGTGATGTCGCGCCGGGAGATGTCCCCGGTCTCGTACTTGCGGATGGGGATGGCGGCGCGCTTGCACTCATACGCCAGCGCTTCCAGCGAGCCGAGGGCGTCGGCCTTTATCATCAGGCCGTCGTCGGCCACCTCGATGTTTATCTTGGTCTCCTCGGCTATCTCAGACAGCACCTCGGCCTGATTGCCCTTGATGGCCCTGATGGGTGCCCCGGCGACGACCCCGTCCAGGTTCTGGCACAGCAGTTTCACTCCGGCGGCGGCGGAGATCTCCTTCATGCGGTCGAACTTGTCCCGCGGGTCGCGTATCTCGTCCAGGGGCTTGGGCTTCAGTATGGCCTTCACCTTGGTGACCAGCGGTTTTCCCTTTGTGCCCAGGGCGATGGTGTCCCCCTGCCGCAGCTCGCCGTCGTATAGGATTACGTCAATGGTCTGCCCCAGCCCGTGCTCCTCCTTGACCTCCAGTATGGTGCCTTTGGCCGGTCCTTCCGCGGTCTTCAGCGATTCCTCGAGGAAGCGCTGGGCCAGGCCGACCAGCACAAGTAAGAGGTCCGGGACGCCCTCACCGTTCTTGGCGCTGATGGGGACGATGGCGATGTTCTTGGTGAAGTTCTCGATGTGATCGTAACGTTCGGAGGACAGCCCCTCTTCGGCCAGGCGGCCGACTATGTTGTAGAGCTTATCGCTCAGCGCAGCCTGGGCCTCCTCGGTCTGGGCCTTCTCCGAGAGGATGAAGGGGGAGGAGGCGTGGGTGATCCAGCCGTCCACCAGGTCGATCTTGTTGAGGGCGATGATGAAGGGCGTCTTGAAGCGCCGCAGTATGTTGATGGATTCCACGGTCTGCGGCTTCAGCCCCTCGTTGATGTCGATGACCAGGATGGCGATGTCCGCCAGGGAGCCGCCGCGCGCGCGCAAGGTGATGAAGGAATGATGCCCGGGGGTGTCGATGAAGAGCAGCCCGGGCACGTTGAACTTCTTGCTGCCGATCAGCTTGGCGCAGACCTTGTAGACGTGGTCCAACGGGACCTCCGTCGCCCCGATGTGCTGAGTGATGCGCCCCGCCTCGTGCGTTATGACCGCCGTGCCCCGGATGTAATCGAGCAGGCTAGTCTTGCCATGGTCCACATGGCCCAGCACGCTGACTATGGGCTGACGGATGGTCATGGACATCGGATTCAGGAATGCGTATTAGTAACTTTTCCACGTCGCTTCAGGCCTGCGGAGCTGACGCTGGACGATAAAAATATGAAAAAATTGGGGTTTGAGGAAGGGATTTGGTCCTACTCGAACAGCCAGACCTTGTTGCAGGCTTCGTAGCTCAGGAGCTCGTAGTCGTTGAAGAACAGCTCGATCTCCCTCTTGGCCGACTCGGGCGAATCCGAGCCGTGTATGATGTTACGGCCGGTCTGCTGGGCGAAGTCCCCGCGGATGGTGCCGGGCGCGGCCTCCATCGGGTTGGTCTTGCCCATCATGCCCCGCAGCACGGAGATGATGTTGTCCCCCTCCCAGACCATTACCAGCACCGGACCGGAGGTCATGTAGTTTATGAGCCCGGGGAAGAACCCCTTGCCCTTGTGCTCGCCGTAGTGCCTTTCGGCCAGTTCGCGCGGGATGCGCATGAACTTCATGGCCACCGGGCGGAAGCCCTTGGCCTCCAGACGAGCGACTATCTGACCCATCAGGCCGCGCTGCACGGCGTCGGGCTTGAGCATCACGAAGGTGCGCTCGATCATTGGGCTCACTCCTTCGCTTCGGTCTTGGCCTCAGCCTTGGTCTTGGCCTTGGCTTTGACCTTCGGCTCGACCTTGGCCTCGGTCTTTTCCTCGGCCTTCTGCTCGGCCTTCTCCTTAACCGCTCGGCTGATGCCCTTCTTGGCGGCGTAGGCCTTGGTCCAGGTGATGTTCCTGGGCACCCTCTTCAGCTCCACCATGTTCTTGTAGCACTTGTTGGTGCAGAAGAGGAATACGGTGCCATCCTTCCTGACGTACATCTTGCCGGTTCCGGGCTCGATCTGCTCGCCGCAGAAGGAGCATAAGTGTTGCTCGACCATGTGATGACCTCCTTACCTTAGGGAGAGCTTCCTAGCCTCTCTGGACGTCTCCCTGAGCATCAGGATGTCGCCCATGCGGACCGGTCCCATGATGTTCCTGGTGATAATCCTTCCCTTATCTCGGCCGTCCAGCACGCGGACCTTGACCTGGGTGGCCTCCCCGGTCATGCCCGTCCTGCCGATTACCTCCACGACCTCTGAAGGGATGCTATCGTCTTCAGCCATTTCCTAACCCCTTTAGCCCTTTATCTTCTTGACCTGATCGACCAGGCTTTCCAGGATGGGCTTGCCCTTTCCGGCGTCGATGATCGCTATGGAAGCGGTGGGCTTCTCCAGTCCGCAGGAGTTTCCCAGCTGGGCCTTGCTGTCTACGTAGACGTAGGGAATGTTCCTCTCTTCGCACAGCATAGGCATGTGGGCCAGAATTTCCGGGGGCTGAACGTCCTCGGCCAGAACGACCAGGACGGCCTCTCCGCGCTCCACGATCTTTGTAACCTCATTGGTGCCCTTCTTGAGCTTGCCGGTGTCCCGGGCCAGCTCCACGACCTCATAGGCCTTGTCCTTGAGTTCCTTGGGCAGTTCGAACCTAACGAATACAGCTTTTGCCAAATTTATACCTCCTTCCGATGTTCAAGACATCCTCATCATTCACAGGCTCATAAGAGCAGGAACGCTCAAAGGAGTGGTCATATAAAAGGGTTATCCACACCCTCCGTGTCGCGGATGAACGTTGATCCAATGGAGCTGGCTGACGCATCTTCTCGTTATATAAAAAAGATGTGCAAGATATTAATGCTCTTCGGGCCTTCCTGGAGATCGGTGCAACCATTATGAAAGACGCGCGCAAGAGAATCTGCTTGATCGGAGCGGGCCTCGCCGTGCTCGGTGACGCTCTGGCCGTCATCGGCGTAGTGGTGCTGCTGGCCGTGGCCTTGTCCAAGGACTGAAACGCCCGTTCATCGTATCAGAGGCGGGAGAACAGCCGGCCCAGGCCGTCGATGGCGACGAAGCCCTTCTCCTCGATGGAGTAGAGGTGCGTCCGGCGATCCACCTTCACGTAGCCGGCGTCCACCAGCTTTCTGAGATGGAATTGCATGTGCCCCTTCTGCAACCCTATCTCCTGGCTCATCTCCGTGAAGCTTCGCGGGCTGATGTAGAGCAACGCCATTATCTTCAGCCGGGTAGCGTTGGAGAGGGGGGCGAGCAAGATCTCCAAATCCTCCGGTTCCAGCCCACCGAATGCGCTCTCGCAAGAGCGCCTGAGCATGGGGCGGCCCACCCGGAAGCGCAGGGTCTCCATCATGGCCATCTGGTCCCTGGCCCTCTTCACCACCGCGGAAAGGACCCGAGCGAGGTCTGGGCCGATGACCGGTACGGAGGCCTCCGACAGCAGGGGACGGAGCTCCTCCAGTCTATCTATCCCTCTGTTGGGGTCGTCCCTCTCGAAGCAGCTCATGGCATCGTCATATATGGCGGACAGCTGCGACAAGGCTTCTTTGGATTGGGATGACCGAGCGTCCTCCTGACCCATGGCGGCCCGGAAAGCCTCCCGGTTCAGATTTAGGAACGATCCTCCGATCTGCTCCCGGAAGGCTGCGGTCATCCCGTCGTACCTAAGGGAGCTGACGGACCGGTGGATGGAATCCATCTCACGGCGCAGCTCTTCGATCTTCCTCATCAGTTCTTCGTTCGCGTCGGTCATGTAGTAATAGAATATTAGTACTTAGGAATATTAAAATATACTTATGATTTAGGTCCATTCGGAGATAGGACATGAGAATCGGTGTCGTGGCCTGCGAATGCCTCAAGAAGGAGATGGAAATGCTGACGGAAGAGGATGCGGACATAACGTACAAGGAATACCTGGAATTCGGACTGCATTCATATCCGCAGGACCTGAAACGGGAGATAGTAAGAAAGGTCAACAGCCTCAAGGGGCAGGTCGATGCGGTCTTCCTTGGATATGGCGTCTGCAACTCCCTTCAGGGCATAGTCAGGGAATTGGAGGTACCTACGGCCACCATCGCCGCCGACGATTGCATAGGGGCGCTGATCACCCCTGAGGAGTACAGCCGGGAAAGGAAGGTCTGCGCGGGAACCATGTACCACATCCCGTTCGTGTCCGAGATGGGCCTCGATTACTTCGAGAAGGAACTGACCTCGAAGATGCCTGACTACAAGGAACGGGGCGTGGACCTTGAATGGTTCCTGGACATCATGTTCGATGGATACTCGAGATGCTTGTTCATCGACACGGGCATCGGCGAGCGCGAACGCTACGAAGGGCTGTCAAGGGAGTTCGCAAGGAAGCGCAACCTACGGCATGAGTCCCGGGAAGGGACGTTGGAGATGCTCAAGGCAGGCCTGACGGAGGCCAAAGCCCTGGCCTCCCGGGCTGCCTGACCCTCAGATGAAGTGCAGCTGCTCCTCGTGCGGCTGCCGCAGGGGCTTCTGCTTCTCGAAGACCGCGCACACCGGCTGCTCCACCTCGAACCCGTAGTGCAAGTACCACTTCCGGCACAGCCACTCCTGCAGCTTGGCGATGTCGTCGTTCTCCATGTGGCGGAAGCGACCTTGCAGCTTCAGGTAGTCGGTGACCGGAAGCATGGTCTGCGGGCGATATGTCGTGCGAGCTGTGCCCCCCTCGATCTCATAGAGCGTCCACATGCCCGTCTCCACCGCCAGTCTCGATATCTCTACGGTCATGGAGGAATCGGAGCGCCAGCCGGGCACGCACGGCGTCATCACGTGCAGGAAGCGGAAGCCCTTCTTGTTCTTGGCCTTCTCCACCTTCTTCACGAAGTCGTTGAAGTGGGCTATAGACAGCGAGGCGGCGTAGGCCGGGTCATGGGCGGCCACGATGGCCATGAGGTCCTTCTTGAACTCCCGCTTCCCCTTGACGACCTCCCCCACCGGCGTCGTGGTGGTCCAGGCCCCGAAGGGCGTGGCCCCGCTCCGCTGTATGCCGGTGTTCATGTACCCTTCGTTATCCAGGCAGACGTAGAGCACGTCCTCGTTGCGCTCCGCCGCGCCGGACAGCGCCTGCAGCCCTATGTCGAAAGTTCCACCGTCCCCGGCCAGGCCGACGACGATCGAGTCGATTCCGCGGCGCCTCTGCGCCGCCCGTATCCCGGTGATCACCGCCCCAGTGTTCTCGAAAGCCGTATAGAGATAGGGGGTGCGGAAGTTGCTGGTGGGGTACATGGCGCTGATGACGATGAGGCAGCTTGCCGGCACGTAAACGGTGGTGTTCTCGCCCAGTATCCTCATGATATTCTTCACTGCCACGGCCATGCCGCAGCCGGCGCAGGCCCCGTGCCCGCTGGTGAACATGTCGTTCGTAGGCATGTCCTTGATGGTACTCATCTCTCTCTCGCTCATTCCATCTCCCCCCTGAGGCCGTGCCAGGTCACCGGGCGCACGTCCTCGCCCCTGGACGCCCTTTCGACGATGGCGTACATCTCCCCCATGTGCGCCGGCGTGACGTCCCTGCCGCCGATTCCGGCTATGTGGCCGGTGACCTTCACCGGCACGTTGCACAGCGCCGCCGCCACTTCGGAATGAACGGGTCCGCCGCCGTTGAAGGAGGCGGAGCGGTCGAAGACGCCGAGAGCTTTAAGCGACTCGGTCGCCTGGCACAGCTCCTGGAAGGGGAACGGGCGCATGAAGCGCAGCTTGATCAGACCGGCCTTCTTCCCCTGCTCCCGGAGCTTGTCGACGGTCCTCCGGGCCAGCCCGGTGGCCGTCCCCAGCGTGAGCATGGCGTACTCCGCGCCCTCCATGCGGTACGTGTCGATCAGCCCGCCGTAGGAGCGGCCGAAGGCCTTGCCGAACTCCGCGTCCACCTCATTTATTACCTCGCGGGAGTGCTCCACCGCCCGGTCCAGCTGGTAGCGCATCTCCATGGCGTATTCCGGCGGCACTATCGGGTTTATGAGCCTGGGGTCCCGGGGGTCCAGCATGTTCAACGGTTCGTACTGTGGCAGGAAACGGTCCACCTCTTCCTGCTCCGGCAGCTCCACCCTCTCCACCGTGTGCGATAAAATGAACCCGTCCAGGCAGACCATGACCGGCAAGAGCACTCGCCGGTCCTCGGCCAGCCTGAAGGCCATGAGGGTGGCGTCCAGCGCTTCCTGGTTGTCCTCGACGTAAACTTGAAGCCAGCCGGAATCGCGCTCGGCCATGGAGTCGTTGTACTCCACCCAGATGCCCGAGGCGGCCCCCAGGCTGCGGTTCACGTTGGCCATGACGATCGGCAAACGGTTCTGTGGCACGCCGTACAGCATCTCGTGCATGAGCGCCAGTCCCTGCGAGGACGAGGCGGTGAACACGCGAACGCCTCCGGCGCTAGCGCCGATGGCGATGCTCATCACCGAATGCTCGCTGTCGGCCGGGATGAAGTCCGCGTCCAGCTCCCCGTCGCTTATGAACTCGGCCAGCTGCTCCACGATGAGCGTCTGCGGGGTGATGGGGAATGACGGAACGACCTCCGTGCGGGCCAGCTTGGCCGCGTAGGCCACGGCGTGGTCGGCGCTGATGACCCGAACCTTCACCTCGATCCCCCCTTGACCATGTCGATGGCCTTGACCGGACATACTTGCGAACAGATGCCGCAACCCTTGCAGTAGTTCAGGTCCCAGCGGACGTAGTCGTCCTCCTCCCGCTTGATGCACCCTTCAGGGCAGGAGAACCAGCAGCGCAGGCAGCGTACGCACTTCTGCTTGTCGTAGCGGGGGGTCTGAACGCGCCAGCTCCCCGTCAGGTTCTGGCGGGCGCTGCCCGGTCCTACCATCACCCCGTCCACGCTGTCCTCGGCCAGGGTCGTCCCGATGGGCACCTCTCTCCACCCTGGAAGCCATTCCTTCTTGGCCACCAACGGACGCATCCCCTTGCATCTTCCGACCGCCGCCTGTTGGTAGGCCGCCGCGGCCGCGGCCGTGTTGACCCGGGCGGCGTCCTTCCCGAACTTTTCCCCGAAGCGGTTCTCGATGGCCTGCCTCATGGAGTTCATGGTGACCAGGTCGGTCATCCTGACCACCGCCCCGAGTATGGCCGTGTTCACGATGGGCGCCTTCAGGAACTCCAGGGCGATGGCGCTGGCGTTGACCGTGGCGCATTCCACCTCGATGCCTAGGTCCAGTTCCGTCGGTAGCTTGCGGGTGTTGATGACCGCCCTTCCGTTCGGCTTCAGCCCTCTGGCCACCGGCTCGATGCCCAGAAGCGACTCGTCCAGCACCACCAGGAGGTCCGGCTCGTAGACCTGGGACTTGATGCTGATCTTCTCGTCATCGATGCGGGCGAAGGCCATCACCGGGGCCCCGCGGCGCTCGGCGCCGAAGAAGGGGAAGGCGTGAGCGTGCCTCCCTTCGATTACCGCCGCTTCGGCCAAAGTCTGGGCGGCCATGACCGCCCCCTGCCCCCCGCGACCATGGAATCGGACCTCGAACAAGGCAACACCTAGTCCATAGAGGCCAGTAGGCGATATTAAATTACTACTTGAAGAAAGGAAAAAAAAGGAAGCGGTTTGGGGGACGCTCAGAGCGTCTCCTTGAACATGTCCTTGGGGTTCCCGCAGACCGAGCACCTCTCCGGGGGCTCGTCGCCCTCGTGGACGTTCCCGCAGATCTGGCAGACCCAGAGCCTCTTTTTCGGCAGGTCCTTGTTGGCCTGCACCGAGCTTAGAGCGGCCTGGTACAGGCCCTCGTGGACCTTCTCCACCTGGTTGGCGTAGCTGAACCCGGTCCTGGCCACCCGCTCGCCCTCAGTTTTGGCCGTTTCGATCATGGCCGGATACATGCTGGTATGCTCGTAGTTCTCTCCACCGACGGCGGCCTTGAGGTTGTCCTCGGTGCTGCCGACACCGCCCATGGCCCTCAAGTGGTAGAGGGCGTGGATGGTCTCCGAATCGGCCGCAGCGCGGAACAGTTTGGCGACCTCCGGAAACTTGTCCTCCTTGGCCTTCTTGGCGAAGGCCAGGTACTTGCGGTTGGCCTGAGACTCGCCAGCGAAGGCGGTCTGCAGGTTGTCTTTGGTCTTGCTCATTATGGACCCTCCTGATGGTCGGTTGTGATGGATGTCGGCAAGATAAAAGGCTACGCACCTTCTCGCGGCCCGATAATCGACCTATACCAGGTCCAACCAGGCCTTGTATTTTGGCTCCTGGCCAGAGACCGCGGAGGTGAACTTGCCTTTCAGGGCCTTGGTTATGGGGCCGATGCTGCCGTCGGCCACCAGGCGGTTGTCGATGGAGCGGATGGGGGATATCTCCGCGGCCGTCCCGGTCATGAAGACCTCGTCGGCCATGTACAGCTCGGAGCGGGTGATGTCCTTCTCCACGACCTCGTAGCCCAGGTCCCGGCCGATGGTCATGACGCAGTCCCGGGTGATCCCTTCCAGTATCCCGGCGGAGACTGGCGGCGTGAGCAGCTTGCCCTTCTTCACCATGAACACGTTCTCCCCGGTGCCCTCGGCCACGTTGCCGTTGCCGTTGAGCATGAGCGCCTCGTCGCAGCCCCGCTGTATCGCTTCCAGCTTGGCCAATACCGAGTTCACGTAATGCCCGGAGACCTTGGCGTTAAGGGCGGCGGCGCGGTTGTTGTACTTCTCCCAGGAGGAGGTGATGATGTTGGCGCCCTGCTCCACCTGGTCCTTCCCTATATACACACCCATGTGCGTGCAGATGATGCTGACGTTCGTGGGCAGCTTGCTGGGGTTGAGCCCGATCTTGAACTCCGGGTGCACCCCGTAGAAGGCTAAGGGCCGGAGATAATCTCCCTCGGCGTCGGCGGTGCGCACCACATCCCGGCAGGCCTCGCACAGTTCGTCCAAAGTGTAGGGCATCTTCATCTGCAGCACCTTGGCCGAGTTCATGAAGCGCACCATGTGGTCCCTCAGGCGGAATATGTTCTTCCCCTGGGGGACGTGGTATACCCGTATGCCCTCGAAGACCCCGGTCCCGTAATGGAACCCATGAGCCAACACATGCACCTTGGCATCCTCCCAGTTCACCAACTGGCCGTCCATCCAAATCTTGCTTTTCATGAGCACACCTCAGAGGGCGTTCACTGCCCTTATGAACTTGTCCGGGTTGGTGGCCTGCAACATCTTTTCCACCTCTTCGATGGAGCCGATGAGCCTGGCCTTGGCCGTTCCGTTGCCCACCAGGGCATAGGCCTCCTGCCGGGTCCCGTCCACCAGCTCGACGTGGATTATGTCCTGCAGCCGCTGCAGGCTGTCCACAGCCCATTCCGCCTCCTTGCGGTCCGAGACGCTGAGCACCACGCGGGACTTGCCGGGGATCTCGCACTTCCCGACGACGATCGTGTCCACGTTAATCCTGCGGCGGGTGAACTCCCCCATGATCCTCTGCATGACCCCGAACTCGTCGTTCACGACCATCGAAATGACTTCCATGTCGATCCCCTTGACCTTCACTTCTTCTTGCCTTTGATCGGTATCTGGTAATTACGGACGGAGTGCTCCTTCTTGATGGGGGTGTAGTACCCCTCGTCGTCCCGACCGTTGTCCTGGCCGCACGGATACTTGGGAGTGGAGAGCCAGGGAAGCTGATGGCATTCGTTGCCGTCCATAAGCTTCTTGGGCCGCCGGGCCCCTCCCTGAGCCACACCGAAAAGCGCCAGACCGAGGACGATAGATCCTTTCATGAACACACCGACCGATGACCGGGAAAACCTGCGGTTTTCCCTTTCAAATACCCAAGACGCGTTGGACCAGAACAATGTCGGTCGAAATCCTCAGCGCGTACATGGTCCGTTTGTATTTCTACTGGCCTATTTAACATTTGTCTTGTCCGTTGTCCCCGTTCGGGACGAAATCGGTTGGTATTCCCGGGTCCATGTCGCCCACTTCCTTCAGTATCCTCTTCAGGAAGGTCTTGGTCCGGGGGTTCTTGGGGTTGACGAACATCTCCTCCGCAGTCCCCTGCTCGGCGATGACTCCCTGGTCCATGAATATCACCTTATCGGCCATCTCCCGGGCGAAGCCCATCTCGTGCGTCACCACCACCATGGTCATGCCCGACAGGGCTAGCTTCTTCATGACGTCCAGCACCTCTCCGATGAGTTCGGGGTCCAGCGCCGACGTCGGTTCGTCGAACAGGATGACCTTGGGGTTCATGGCCAAAGCTCGAGCGATGGCCACGCGCTGCTGCTGCCCCCCGGACATCTCGCCTGGGTAGGAGTCCGCCTTGTCCGCCAGGCCGACCTTCTCCAAGGTCTTGAGCGCTACTGCTTCGGCCTCTGCCTTCTTCATTTTCTTGACCTTCATCAGGGCCAGGGAGATGTTCCTCTTGGCGGTGAGGTGCATGAAGAGATTGAAGCACTGGAAGACCATGTTCATCTGGGTGCGCACGGCGTTGATGTCAATGTCCTTATCCGTGATGTTGTGCCCCAGGAATATTATCTTGCCGCTATCCGGTTCATTGAGTAGGTTCATGCAGCGCAGCAGCGTGCTCTTCCCGCTGCCGCTCGGGCCGATGATGGTGACGACCTCCTGGGGCATGACCTTCAGGGATATGCCGCGCAGGACATGGTTGTCACCGAATGATTTCTTGACGTCAATGAGCTCTAAGATGGGCTCCGTCATTTTGAATCACTCCCAATCATGCCAGGTATGGCGAACTTCTTCTCGATCATCTTCATGATTCTCGAGGCGCTGAAGGTCATGATGAAGTAGAGCAGCGCTACGAATATGAGCACGGGGATGGACTGGCCGGTATGCGCGCTGATCAGCTTGCCCCTCAGCGTAAGTTCTATGACCCCTATAGTCATGACCAGGGACGAGTCCTTGATCATAGTTATGAATTCGTTCGTGTAAGGTGGCAAGGCGTTTCTTATGGCCTGTGGGATGATGACGCTCAACAGCGCCAGGTAGTTCGCGCCAATGATAAGGATAAGGAACAGGACCACGGCGTTGGGCATGCTCCAGGCAGCATCATCGAAGACCTCGCCAAGGAGAGCCAGGAGGGACAGGGCGGTGAATCCTAGGAACGAAAGCAGCACCCACACCATGCGCCTTCCACCCGCCCTCTTAAAGGCCTGCACGCTGACGATGAACATTATCACGCATAGGCCTATGAGCACTATCCTCAGGGCCAAGTCCAACGGTTCCATGGCAGCTCAATCCCTTTGCGGAATGTAAATCGTTATGGTTCAAAGTTCGAACAAGACGAAGGGGGCGTTTTCCGCTGTTCGAAGCTCGTACCAACCAGTTCGAGGCCCGTACCAAAACGTTAATGACCCCTCGGCAAGGATTGACATTTAGGTGAAAAAATGCGGACGCTAAAGGTCTTGAGCCTTGTGTTAGTGGGAATGTTCCTGATCTCGGTCCTTGCCCTGTTCGCCGCGCCGGCCATGGCCGACGGCAACGGTTCAGGCAACGGCAATGGTAACGGGAACGGTCCCTGGTCCGAGGGCGGCGGGGAAACACCTGCTAATAACGGAAATAATGATAACAATAAAATGTACCAGAAGGGCGCAGACAGGTCCCTGATGGGCAAGATGCAGTACAGCCACGGCCAGGGCCAGGGCGGATTCGTGTTCTACGAAATCAACGAGACAACTGGGGTCATCACTGATTACGGCCTGATAACCTCCGAGGGCGAGAAGGTCCTGCTCACCAGCATAAGCGTGGAGGGCTTCGTGCCCGAGGACATCGATGTGCACGGCTCCATCGCCAAGCTGATCGATGGCGAGACCGTCGCCGTGGTGCATGACAACCCCACCGGGATGTACCATCTGTTCGTGAACGAGAGCGCCAACATGACCATCGTCCTCAGCGGGGACATGACGGTCATCGAGAACAAGGTGATGAACGAGCCCTGCAACATGACCTATCAGCTGGTGATCTCCGACGGCAACTCTACCGGGGTCATCGCCTCTGATGATCCCTTCGAGGTCACAGAGAACGGCACGGTCGTGAGCTGCAACGTCACCGAGCACCTGATGATCCGCTTCCTACCCCAGGTTGCCCATCGCCACCAGTGGATGGAGATGGTCCTGATGCAGGCCGTACAGAACGGTCAGGTGGCCGCCGAGATCACAATCGTGGCTGACGACGAGAGCGGGATCTACGACACCGTGTCCTACCGCAACGAGCTGCAGGTGCAGGTGCAGTCGGTGGTCAAGAACAAGTTCCAGCTGTCGGCCCAGGGCCAGAACGGCCAGGGAGCTTTGTTGCTGATAAACACCGAGACCGGCACCATGGACATGTCGCAGGACCACCTGCACGTGCGCCTGAACGGTACGGATATGCAGCAGGTGGACGATCCCCTTGAGCTGATCTACGGCCAGCCGGACCAGGCCTGCTACGCGGTCGTCGATAACGGCGAGGTGCAGCAGCTACTGGTCTATCTGCCAGCCGAATCTCTCGGCACAGTGACCGTCGAGGGCACGGATGCCCTCTCCGCCCTGCTCTCCCCCATCGGCCTGGTCATGGTGATAGGCGCCGTCGGCCTGGTGGCCTTCAAGAAACGCTGAAATATCTCTCCCCTAAACCTCTTCCCTCTTTTTTTATAAAAAAAGTTAAGGTTTGCTGTCGACCTCTTTGGTGCTCTCGACCACCTGCCACACCGCCCTGTCCCCTTTGTCCAGTTGGACGTGCAGGGCGGCGTAAACGCGGGCGAAGGCCTCCATGGACATGGCCACGGCCATTTTTATGGGGTGGCTAGCGTTGTCCTTCACGAAGCTGAGCCAGGCGTTGATAAGGAAGCGCTTGTCCCAGGTGGGTATGTCGTAATCGAACCAGCGCTTCATGTAGCGCTCGCCTATGTTCACCCTGGTCCTCTGGATGAAAAAATCGCGCACCGTGGTGGGACCGCGGTTGAAGATGAGCGCCTCCGATTCGTAGGCGATCTTCAACCCGCGTCCTTCGTGTTCCCGCCTTATGAGGTCCTCATCGCTGCCCATCCCCGTCGGTATCCTGAACCCCAGGTTCCGGAAGGCCACTATCTCCCCCACCTTGGGATGGATGAGCGACAGCCGATGGTGCATGTCCCAGAGCATGTGCACCGCGAACCCCATGAACGTCTCCTGGTCGTTCACCGGGACGGGATGGCCACCGACCATGCCTATGGATGGGTCGTTGAAGTGCTCGGCCATGCGGTCGAAGGTATCCTCCCGCATGACATTGTCCGCGTTGGCCAGGAATAGCACGTCGCCCTTGGCCTCGACCATGAAGGCGTTGACCGCCGAGTTCTTGCCCTCCCGCTTCTCCTGTCTGATGAGACGGACGCGGCCGTCGACGTTGCGGGCGTAGTCCTGCACCAGCTCGTCCGTGCGGTCGGTGCTGCCACTGGAAATGACCAGCATCTCGACCAGCTCCTTGCCGTGGAAGGTCTGGGAGGTCAGGGATCGCAGGCACTGTAGTATGTTCTTCTCCTCGTTGTAGGCGCAGACCCCAGCGGATATGGTCAGCATCTGAGGTGAATGGAGGCCTTTCCGATTATATAACTTCAGAGCCGGGCCCCGCTATTGTTGGAGAAAGCTTCCTGTTCGAAAATATATAAATACGTTGGAGATTTTTTGACTATAAAAGTTGGGATGCTTATTGTCCGAGTTCGATGACCTGACGGTTATTCTCCCCACCTACAACGAAGGAGGGAACATCCAGCCTATGCTAGAGAGCCTGGATTCTCTCTATCCCGGCGTCTCCGTCATCGTGGCCGACGACAATTCCACGGACGGGACGAGGGAGAGGGTGCTGGAGTTCGCCTCCAAGCATCCCCGGATAGCGCTCCTCGGTCGCGACCTGGCCGACCGCGGGCTCACCGCCAGCATCATGGACAGCATCTCCAGCACTAGGACCAGATTCTTCGTGGTCATGGACGCCGACTTCCAGCACCCGCCAGAATCCGTGGGGGAGCTGCACGCCCGCCTGGCCGGCGGTTCGGACATGGCCGTCGGTGTCCGTGAGGACAAACATAAACTGAGCTTCAGCCGGCATCTGGCCTCCTGGGGGGCGCATACCCTGGCCATGATCTACCTGACGGCCATGAGGCGGCCCATCTCCGCGGACACCATGAGCGGCTTCTTCGGCGGGCGGACCGACCTGTGCCAGGAGACCATTTCCAAGTACAGCGGCAGGTTCGAGCGGGCGGGTTTCAAGGTGCTCTTCGACCTGCTGAAGTTCCTGCCCCGCAATACCAAGGTGGAGGAAGTGAGCTTCACCTTCAGCTCGCGCCGCAGCGGCACTTCCAAGCTCTCCTCCCGGGTCATCCTTTCCATATTGAGGCAGTGTGGGATGATGGGCAAGACCGCCGCCATGGCGGTCAATTTCCTGTTCATAAACGTCATCGGACGTTATCTGTCGGCTCTGCTGCTGGGGCTGGTCTTCACCTTCTGGATGATGGAGGGACTGGAGGTGGCGTACGACGACCACATGGTCACCTCCACGGTACTGGCCTTCATCCTGGCCATGTCCTACCTGGTCATCGCCAACAAGTACCTGCTGACCCACGGGCGGCGGGACGTGCTGATAAGGGGGGTCAAGATGGTCTTCACGGCCTTCTCCGGATACCTGGTGGCGCTGTACGTCTTCTACATGGCCTTCGCGGCCTTCTCCGGCCCCATCGACGTGGAGACGCTGCCCCTGTTCCTGGGCTTCGGTATAGCCTATCTGTGGAACACGGCCAGCAGCACCCTAATGGAGAACTGAGCTTCAGCTAGGCGTTTCCGTTGACCATCCACCGCAGGGCGTCCATATATCCCTTCAGGTAATGGCGGAAAGAGCCCCTGGTCTTCTGCAAACCCATCAGCAAAAAGTAGTAAGGAAGCATGACCAGGGTCTGCCCCAGGTAGCAGGTGATGAACTGCAGGCCCTTCTTTCTCTTGCGGATCATCATGAGCATGTTGCGGCCGTAGTAGTAGGCCCGGAACGGGGTCATCAGATTGGAGCCGGCGATCCCGGTCGAAAGCGATACCTTGTGCTCGGCCATGGCGGCGGGCACCAACCAGGACTCGTACTTCCTCTCCTTGGCCCTCAGGCAGAGATCCAGGTCCTCGGCGTAGATGACGAAGTCCTCATCGAAAAGACCGATCTCGGAGAGCACGCTGGCCTTGACCATCAAGGTGCAGCCAGTGATGAAATCGACCTTCCTCTCACGGTTGCGACCGTCGTCCCGGCGGTCCATGAACTGATGGGTGGAGAAACCCATCCAGTGATTGAAGTGCCCTCCGTTGAACCAGATCACGTCCGTGCTGTAATAGAAGATCTTGGGACCGGCGATCCCGGCGTCGGGATACCTGTCCAGCACGTCCACCAGCTCGGCCACCATGCCCGGGCGGGAGACGGCGTCGTTGTTTATCATGAGAACGTGCGTAGCTCCGTCGGCTAGCGCCCGCCGGATGCCTTGGTTCGCCCCTTTGACGTAGCCCAGGTTATCCTGGTTCTCCAGGATGATCAGCCCGGGGAACTTGTTGCGAAGCTTTTCCACCGAGCCGTCCTGGGACCCGTTGTCGACCACCAGCACCTGCAGCTCGGGGTTCCCTTCGTAAAGTGAGCTGACGCATTGGACGGTGTCCTCCGCCCGATTCCAGTTCACCGTTATCGCATAGGGCTTGGCGCCGGTGGCCATGTCCCTCGATATGGCCTTACGCTATAAATCTAATTCTCAGTAGCATTCCTACAAAGATTTAACTTCATGCACCTTCAATGAGAAAGGGATGTCCTACAAACAGTTCGATGTGTACATACAGGACCGCCCGGGGGAGATCTCCCGGGTCGCGGAGGCCTTGGCCCGCAACGCCGTCAACATCCGGGGCATGGCCACGGATGCTAGTGGCGGAAGGACCGGGGTGCACATAATCACCGACGACGACGTCACCGCCCGCAATTCCTTGAAGGCGGCGCAGCTGGATTTCAAGGAGCAGGAGGTCGTGGTTGTCTCCATGGCCGACCAGCCGGGCGAGCTGTCCAAGCTCACCAAGAAGCTGGCCCGAGGAGGCGTGAACATCAATTCCCTGTTCATGCTGGGCGGCCGGACGAATATGGTGGAGATAGCCATGACCGTCGATCGCGTGGTCGAGGCCAAGAAGCTGTTGGACTTCTCCTAGGCGCCGGACCGCCTTCTCCTGGCCCTCTCCAGGCCTTTGACGGATATCACCATTATCGCCGCCAGAACGAGCGAGCCGCCCACCACGGTCATGGTGTCCGGCCTCTCCCCGAGCAGTAGGAAGGAGAAGAGCAGGCCGAAGACCATCTCCACCAGCAGTATTATGGAGGTGGTGGTCGCACCGAGGGACTTCAGCCCGACGTTGTAGAGCAGGAAGGCCACGGTGGTGCAGAACACTCCAGTGTACAGTGCGAGCACAACACTGGATGCCCCGATGGTGAAGTCGGAGGTCATGGCCAGCCCGAAGGGCATGGCGAATATCCAGGTGATGAGGATCATGGTGCAGGTCATGTGCACTAGCCCGTAGCCCTTCTTCAGCACCTTGGTCGACAGGACGATGTAGAAGGCCCAGGCCACGCCGGCCAGGAACACCAGCAGGTCTCCGATGAAGGAGCCACCTCCTAGGTTGGAGAGGTCCCCGCCAGTGGCGATGAGACCGACACCGGCCATTCCGAGCACCAGCCCGGCCACGATGCGCCGGTTCAGTTCCTCCTTCAGGAACAGAACGGCCAGCACGGCCACGATGACCACGTTTATGTCCACCAGCAGCACGGTCTTGCTGGCCGTGGTATAGGTCAGCCCGACGTTCTGCAAGAACATGCCCATGGCGTTCAGTAAGCCTATCAGCCACAACCACTTGTCCTTTAGAAGGGAGAGGTCGAGCTTGAAGGCCAGCAGTATCGGTATGATGGAAAGCGCGGAGAAGGTCGCGCGCATGGCCGTGAACAGGTAGGGGTCGGTGTCCTCCACTCCCAGCTTTCCGGCCACGAACGAGGTGCCCCAGATCATGCCCGCTGTCAACAGCAGGGCGTAAGTGCGTCGGGGCGTCTCGGCCATGTCCAGCGGAAACGTGTCCGAATATTTATCTCAGATGGAGGACCCCGGTTCGAAGCTGCGGCCTTCGGCCCTGGACCCCGGTCCGACCTGCGCCCTGTCTCCTAAAATGCAGTCTGTGAGCATGGTTCCGGCACCTACCTGGCATCCTTCACCGAGAATGCACCCGCGCAGGGTCGTTCCCTGGCCGATGGCGACCCGGTCTAGTAGCAGGCAGTCCTCCAGGACCGCCCCCCGGCCTAAGGAACAGCCTGAGCCCACGGCACTGCGCTTGACCTGGCTGCCCTGGGCCCTCACCCCTTTTCCGAAGAAGGCCGGACCGACCACGGCCGCTTCCGATGGTGCTTTTCCAGCCACGGGACCGTGCGCAGAAGGGTTGCCCCTGCGGGAGGCCATGTCCATGTTGGCCAGGAAGAGGTCCGAGGGCCTCCCGATGTCCTTCCAGTAGCCGATGAGAGGAGAGGCGAAGAGCCCGCGGCCCCTCTGCAGCATGTCCATGTAGAGGTCTCGGGAGAAATCGTACTTCCGCCCGGCGGGGATGAGGTCCAGCACCTCCCTTTCCAGCACATAGGTGCCAGCGTTGATCACCCGGGAGAAGACCTCCTCGCGGCGGGGCTTCTCCTTGAAGCGCTCGATGCGCCCGTCCGCTCCCACGCCCACGATGCCGAACTGCTCCGGGCGCTCCACCTCGGTCAGGCCCATGGTGGCCTCCGCCCCGTGCCCCACGTGGAAGTCGATGAGCGCCCCCAGGTCCGCGTCCGTCAGGGTGTCGCCGCTGCCGACCACGAACGTCCCTTCCAGGCGGTCCTCGAGCAGCTTGACCGCCCCGGCGGTGCCCATCGGCTCTTTCTCGTAGGCGAGCTCGATGTCCACGCCCAAACGTTCTCCCCGCCCCAGCACCAGCAGGATGTCCTCGGAGCGGTAGCCGCAGGCGATGAAGATCTGCTCCACGCCGGCGTTGGCCAGGGAGGAGATGACGTATTCGACGCAGGGAACGCCGAGAACAGGCAGCAACGGTTTCGGCCGAGTGTTCGTCAGAGGCCGCAGTCTGGTGCCCTCCCCTCCGGCCAAAATCACCGCCTGCCTTACATTTCCTCTCATTCCCTCACCTCATTCGAACAGCCTGATCACGTTGCGGTCCTTCCTGGCCCCGATGGCCTGGGAAACTGGCAGACACTTGCTGCGCAGAAGATGAACGATCGGCCGCACCCAGGTGCCGGAAAGCGCCTCGAAGTTGGCCATGCCCTTGGCGATGACCAGGTCGGCGCGGCGCAAGGCCTCCAATAGCTCCTGCGGAGCCAGGTCCAGGTCGATGCCGATGGCGAAGGCTCCGGTGGTCATCCGCTCGTCCAGCAGCCGGTCGACTCCGGAAACCTCCAGGTCCGCCCAGGTGGCGTCCGAGATGATCGGTTCGCCCTTGACCACCCCGGTCACCTTCAACCCCATCTCTTTAATCTCTTTCAGCAACGGGATGTCCAGCACAATCTCGCCGCAGTTGTCGAAGAGGTACACCACCTCCTTCGCCCCTGACAGCACCTCGCGCATGCGAGGGACGTCGTTCGGCTCGGGCGCCTCGGCCAACAGCGAATCGAAGGTGGAGCGGAGCTCCTTGGGGCTCTCGAACCCGCCGATGCCGAAGTCCATGACGTTGCCGGCGATGGCCACCAGGCACGCGGCGGTCAAGCGGTCCTCGGAAGCGTCGACCAGCTCCTGCCCCCGGGGCAGCAGGGTGAAGGCCACCTGATTGGCCTCCTCCTTGAGCTTGGCGTAGGGATCCTCGACGCCGAGGAGGTCGTAGTTCAGCCGGTGCACCTTGGTGGCCAGGGCGGCCGACCTTATGCCCGGCGACCATTCCTCGGCCATGAGCTGGACGCAGGCCGACATGACCTCCGTCTCCTTGGATGGGTCGACCAGCCTGGTCTGGAACAGGATCCGGCGCAGCAGGCAGGGGGCGCATTCGGCGGAGAACTCCATGGGCGGGGAACAGGGGCGGGCGCTATTATTCCTTTCGTTCGCCGATGCAAAGTTAATATCCAGAGAACAGATTTGGAGTCCGATACATTATGGCCGAATCCGTTCTACTCCGCGTGGCGAAGGCCCAGACGCAAACCGAGGTGGGCCTGGGAAGGGCCCGCCTGGACATGAAGACCAGGAAGGAGCTGGGAGTGGAAGTGGGGGACGCGGTGGAGATCACTGGCAAGAAGCTCACCGCGGCCAAGGTCTTCCGGGCCCAGCAGGAGGACGAGGGCAAGGACATCGTCCGCATCGACGGCATGATAAGGTCCAACGCCGGGGTGTCCATCGGAGAGAGGGTCACCGTGGCCAGGGCTGACCCCCAGCCGGCGGCCAAGATCGTTCTGGTGCCCAAGATCCCCAACAGCAAGCGCATCACCATGGGGGCGGGCGTAGACGAGCTGTTCCGCAAGAGCCTCATCGGCCGGCCCATGGTCAAGGGGGACGAGTTCCTGGTGCCAAACTTCGCTTTGGCCGGAACGCTGGCGCCTTTCAAGGTCTTCTCCACCCAGCCCTCGGGCGTGGTGGTGGTGGCTGAACACACGGAGATGGTGGTGAAGTCGGAGAACGCCGAGATTAAGGACGTCTACTCTCCCTCGGTAACCTATGATGACGTAGGCGGATTGGAGAATGTGCTGCAGCGCATCCGGGAGATGATCGAGCTCCCGTTGAAGCACCCCGAGCTGTTCGACCGCCTGGGCATCGACGCCCCCAAGGGCGTGCTGCTCTACGGCCCGCCGGGAACGGGAAAGACGTTGCTGGCCAAGGCCGTGGCCAACGAGTCCGGGGCCTCGTTCTATTCCATCCTGGGCCCGGAGATTATGTCCAAGTACTATGGGCAGAGCGAGGAGAAGCTGCGGGAGAAGTTCGAGGAGGCCCAGAAGAACGCCCCCTCCATCATCTTCATCGACGAGATCGACTCCATCGCCCCCAAGCGCGAGAACGTGTCCGGGGAGGTGGAGCGGCGGGTGGTGGCCCAGCTGCTCACGCTGATGGACGGCATGGCCGAGAGGGGCCAGGTCATCGTCATCGGCGCCACGAACCGTCAGGACGCCATGGACCCGGCCCTGCGCCGCCCGGGACGCTTCGACCGCGAGATCGAGGTCGGGGTGCCCTCATATTTCGGTCGGAAGGAGATATTGCAGATACACACCAGGGGCATGCCCCTGGGCGAGGACGTTAACCTGGACCAGTACGCCCAGATAACCCATGGGTTCGCCGGGGCCGACCTGGCGGCCTTGGCCCGGGAGGCGGCCATGAAATGCCTGGCGCGCTTCGTTCCGAACCTGGAGCTGGACCGGGCCATACCTATGGAGATACTCTCCCAGATGAAGGTCACCGGAACCGACTTCGACAACGCCCTGAAGGAGATCGAGCCGTCGGCCTTGCGCGAGGTGCTGGTGGAGATACCCACGGTCAAATGGTCCGACGTGGGCGGACTGGAGGATGTCAAGCAGCAGCTGCGGGAGATGGTGGAGATGCCCATCGAGAACCCTGAGGCGTTCAAACGCATGGGCATCCGTCCGGCGCAGGGCATACTGCTCTACGGTCCGCCGGGGACGGGAAAGACTATGCTGGCGAAAGCCATCGCCAACGAGTCCAAGGCCAATTTCATAAGCATCAAGGGCCCGGAGATAATGAGCAAATGGTTCGGGGAGAGCGAGCGCGCCCTCCGCGAGGTGTTCAAGAAAGCGCGGCAGGTGGCCCCATCCATCGTGTTCCTGGACGAGATCGACTCCATCGCCCCCAAGCGCGGCTGGAGCGAGGGCTCTAGGGCCACGGAGAGCGTGGTCAACCAGCTGCTCACTTCCATGGACGGGCTGACCTCCAGGGAGGGGGTGACGGTGATCGCGGCGACGAACCGCCCGGACATCGTGGACAGCGCCCTGCTGCGCCCCGGTCGTTTCGACCGGATGGTGCTGGTGCCGGTGCCGGACGCCGCCGCGAGGAAGGCCATACTGTCCGTGCACACCAAGAACATGCCCCTGAAGGACGTCAGTATCGACGAGCTGGTGTCCCGCACCGAATGGTACGTGGGCGCGGACCTGGAGAACCTCTGTCGGGAGGCGGCCATGATAGCCCTGCGGCAGGACAAGGACGCCCAGGTGGTGGAGATGCAGCATTTCGAGGCCGCCTTCAAGACCGTGAGGCCCTCGGTGGACAAGGAATCGGTCAAGCAGTACGACACGATGAGCAAGAACTTGCACAAGGCCCGGGCGGGAATGGACGACCTGGGCATATTCAGGTAGGTGGTCGACATGGTCAAGGTCATAACGCCCAAGGGAGAGGCCAACAAGGCCCCGGTGAAGAAGGAACCGAGGAAGATGTCGGAGGAGGCTCCGCTGGACCCCCGGGCCGCCAGCCTGCAGATGCTGTCCCAGTTCTACCTGGGGGCCATGGACCTGGACATGAAGGCCAGGCAGATGGCCGTGACCAGCGGCAAGGAGGTCCTGGTGTGGATGGCCGCCCTCGAGCTTATGAGGGACCTGGTGATCAAGACCGAGGACCCCGACCTCAAGCTGAAGATGTACCAGGGCATGGTCGACCTGTTGGCCAAGATGGGGCAGAAGGACGATCTGCGCACCATTCAGGAGATAATCGCCCGCTACAATCTGAAGTCCTTCAAGGACCTGGGCTTCGAGAGGGTGGAGGTGGAGTGCGCCAAGGACGCCTGCCCGACCTGCCGGAAGATGACCGGGAAGCGCTTCAAGATCGAGGAGGCCATGAGCACCATGCCCCTGCCCTGCCACGACTGTAGCACGGAGAGGGAGGCGGTGAAGGGCTACTGCCGCTGCCGCTACTTCGCCATATTCTGATGGCGCCAGTCCCGGGAAGCTATAAATCTATAAATATGCTCAATCTCATGCGATAGTAGAGTGAGCCATCTGTTTGGGGTGCGCAAATGAGGAAGTTCATAACCGAGCTGAAGGGGAAGACGGTCATGACCAACGACGGTCAGATTTTGGGCATGATAGACAACTTCGTGGTAGACACCGTCACCGGAGAGATCAACCATGTGTTGGTGGTCCCGGCCGAGGAGATAGACAGCCGGCTGTTCCGCACTGACAGCCACGGCCGCTTGGTGCTCCCGTTCAGCGAGATGAAGGATGTCCGTGACGTAGTGGTCATGAGCATCTCCCGCTAAACCGTGCCTCGTTCCTTTTATTTTTTACATTCTTCATCGAACAGCTTCAGCGCTAGTTCACTTCTTGGATAGCAGCTTGGTCCGGTCGCGGCCGGCCTGGGCCTCACGAAAGCCAGGGCTCTGCGCCAAGGCGTCCTGGTAGAGGCTGAGGGCCCAGCGGAACTCGTTCTCTCCTTCGGCGATCACTCCCAGCATGTAGAGCACGTCCGCGCTTTCCTCCAGTTTCAGGGCGGTGGTCAGGCTCTCCTTGGCCCCGGTCGGGTCGCCCAAGGCCATCTGGACGTTGCTCAGGTTGAGCAGGTACTCCGGGCGGCGGTCCTCGTCGGCCGTGGCCTTGAGCACCTTCAGCGCCTGCTCGTAGCGTCCGGCGGCGAACAGGGTGCAGCCGATGTTGTTCATGGCGTCGGAGTAATGGGGATCGACCTCCATGGCCAGTTCCATCATGTGTATGGCCTGGTCGTAGTCGAACTCCCCCATGAAGCGCATGCATACTCCCAGGTTGTTCAGGCATTCTGAGGAGGCCGGGAACTCGGACATCAAGGCCTTCAGCACCTTGGAGGCGTCGCGGTAGCGCCCCTGTCTTATCTGGGCCAAGACCTTGGCCAGCTTGGCCGGGAACGCCTCGTCCTTCACCTCTGTGCGGGCCAGTTGGGCGTAGTCCTGCCTTTCGAGCAGGTCCAGGGCCGTGCGGGCCCGGGCCTCCTGGCATTCGTCTATAGCTCTTAACAACTGGGATCCCTCCCCGCCGAAGCGGTGGAACAGGGCCTCGGTGTCCAGGACCGTGCGGATGTCTTTGGGCGCAAGGCGCAAGGCCTCCTTCAGCGCCTCGGCCGCCTCCTCCCCTCTGCCGAGGGAGAGCAGTATTCTGGCC
The DNA here is from genome assembly GCA_026394395.1 of Methanomassiliicoccales archaeon. Lineage (NCBI taxonomy): Archaea > Methanobacteriati > Thermoplasmatota > Thermoplasmata > Methanomassiliicoccales > Methanomassiliicoccales archaeon. The sequence goes on along the minus strand of JAPKYK010000004.1, from coordinate 42,951 downwards.
TTCAGGCGCAGAAGTTCCAGGTCGGAGCTTTCTTTCTGGGCGATTCCTATGACCTGCAGGGCCTTCTCCCTCTCCCCTCCGGCCAGAAGCAGACTGGCCTCCTGTATGACGCGGTCCTCCCTCTCGGAGGGGAGCGGGGGCAGCGAGATCTCGTATAGCCATACGGCCCTCGTCCTCGGGGCCTCCTTCTCGACCGCGACCTCGGGAGGCTGAACCACAGTTTCCTCAACGGTCTCCCTTAATAGAACTGGGGCGACCGGGGATACCTCTGCGGCTGGCCCTTGATCGACCAGCTGCAGGGCGCCCGCGGCTTGAGGGACCTCTATGGTCGTCGGCTCGGCCTTGAACTCCACCGGCTTGGGTAGCTCGGGGGGAACTTCCATCGATAGTTGCTCGGCCTTGAACTCCACCGGCTTGGACGGTTCCGGGATGACCTCCAGCTGCCCGGCGGGTTCTCTTTCCTGGAGGGACCGTTCCTCCTGTACTATCGCTGGCAATGCTGGTTCGACCGGGGCGATGCTGACCGGCCCGATATCTTCGGGTAAGGGGGCCTCTTCATCGGCCTTTTCTGCCGCGATGGTCGCAGGGACCGGCTCTTCTTCGACGGGTAGCTCTTCTTTTACAAGTTCGGGAACGGGGACCTCATCGACTGTTTCCGTCGTTTCTCTGACCGGTTCCTCTTCGACAGATAGCTCTTCTTTTACGGGTTCGAGAGCGGGGACCTCAACGACGGCCTCAATCGGCTCTTTGACCGGTTCCTCTTCGACGATCGGTTCCTGATTCGGCGGTTCGGGAACTGGTTCCTCCATGACGGTCTTGACCGGCTCGTCTACCGGCTCCTCTTCGATGGCTGGCTCCTCCTTCGGTGGCTCGGGAGCCGGCTCACCGTTGATGACCTGGTCGAGCGTCCTTCCATCGGCCACCGGAGCCTCCACGGCCCGTTCGCCTTCCATGAGGGCCGCCAAACGGTCCCTTTCCTCCCTGACCTGTTCCATCGTGGGGTCCAGGTCCAGGGCGCGGTCCATGGCCGTGAGGGCGTCCTCGTTCTGACCCAGTTCTCGCAGGCAGGCGCCCAGGTGAGCCCAGATGTCCGCCCGGGAGTCCACCAGCCTCAGCACGTCCTTCCAGGCCTCCACCGCCCCTTCCCAGTTGCCCACCTCGTCCTTCATGCGGGCCAGGTTGATGAGCGGGTCGGCATATTCGCGGTCCAACACGCTGGCCTTCTCGAAGGAAGCCTGGGCCTCGATGGGGTGCTCCATGCCCTTCAGCACCAGGCCGCGGTTGTTCCAGCCCCTCGGCTCCTGGGGATAGCGCTTGACCATGTCGTTGAACACCTTCAACGCCCATTCCAGCCGTCCCATCTCGTACAACGTGGCGCCCTTGTTCAGCAGCGCCGGGGCATGGGCGGGATTAATGCGCAGCACGGTGTCGTAGGCGCTAAGCTCCTTGTCCCGGTCCTCCAGCTGGCCCTGTATGTGGGCGATGAGGAACCAGGTGGCGGCGTCGCCGGGGCGTATCTCGGCGGCGTGATTGGCGGCCACCAGCGCTTCGGGCGCCCTCCCCATCTCCAGCAGGTAGCTGGCCTTCTTCAACCAGATGGTATCGTTAAGCGGCTTGATTTCCAGGGCCACGGTCAGCAATTGTACGGCCCGCCCCAAGTCTCCCTTGCGGTGCCTTTCCTCGGCCTCGTCTATCAGCGCTTCTAGCTTGCCCATGGAAGGCAGGCAGGGCGCCCCGCGGTCCTCCAGCACCTTGAGGTCCTCCTTGGCCATCAGCGGATCGTCCAGACCGTACCGGTGGATCAGCGCCAGGAACTTGCCCAGGTCGGCGTAGGACACCACTTCCTTGTCCAGGTAGTTCAGCGTGCCGGGGTCCAGGTCCTGCAGGGTCATGAACACCGGGACCCGGGCCGAGGTCTTGGCCTCCTCCACCAGGGAGCGCACTACCAGCTCGGGATCGCTGAAGGCGGTCCGCGAGACCAATATGATGTATCCGCCCTCCCCCTGGCCGTAGATGACCAGGGTGCCCTTCTCCTCCTTGGCCGATTGAACGCGCACGCCCATTCCACCTATAAGCGATATCATCAGGTCCCGCCACTCGGGGTCGCCCAGGTCCTTTATCGCCGCCAGCAGTCTCTGCCGCTCGTTCTGCTCCAACATCTTCTCTAGGTCGCTCACTGGCATCCCCTCCGGAGCCTGACTATGGAACCTTCCAGATCGTCCGTCTGGGCCACTATGTCCGCGGCCTCATCCTCCCGACCCAGGTCCAGCAGGACCCGGGCCAGCTGCAATCTTGCCCCGTCCGAGGCGGGCACCACCGCCCTCAGCTCGTCCAAGGCCGCCTCGTGCTCTCCGCCCCAGTGCCTCAGCATGGCGATGTTGGCCCGGGCGATCGGCTCGACCTCGGGTACCTTTCCTGCCCTCTGGTAGAGGTCCAGGGCCTCAGCCGCCTTTTGAGCGAAGGCCTCTTTCCGCCCCAGGTCCCCCAAGGGAAGCCGGGAGACGTCCCGGGCGCTTATGGCCAGTATGTTTCCGAGGCGCAGCAGCGCCCTTCCCCATCTCTCCCCTTCGAAGTCCGCGCTCTGCGGCAGGGAGACCAGCTCCTTTGTCACCGGGCGCTCTGGCAGCTGCTCGTCGCCCATGAGGTGCAGTCCCAGGCCCATTCCGGACAGGTATTGGTCGACCACCGTCGGCAGGTGCGAGCGGTCCTCGGCCTGCATGGTCCTCTGCACCAACAGGTATGGGTCAGTCCCTTTGCCTAGGAGGACCTCCCCCTGAGAGCTGGGGCCGACCCTCAGGCAGGCGCTGCGCGTTCCGAGGGAGCGCAGGTCCGAACGGGGGTCCATCGCCCAATCCCGCAGATAAATCTCCTCTTTGACCCTCTTCGAACATGCAGCGCAGACCATGGCCCCTTCCAACGACGGGGCACCGCAGAACGTGCAGACCATATGCATCCCAAAAGGATAATGGCCGCCCTGGGATTAATCATTTGCCGCCAAGCCATTTCCTCATGTGTGGCAACGCCCTCTCATATCCGAGCGAGGCATAGTATCCCCGGGCGCCCACTCCGCTGGTGACCTTGACGCTGTCGTAACCGGCCTGGGCCGCGGATCCCTCGGCCATGCCAAGAAGCCGGTGACCGATGCCGCGGTGCTGCCACTCCCCCTCCCCGTCGCCTATCCTGGCCATACGGCCGAAGACCTTCAGCTCCCGGATGATCGCGGTGTCCCCCGGGGGCATCCGCAGCCGGGCGTACCCGACCAGGGCGTTGTTCTCCAGCACCAACGAGATGAACTCCTCCCGCCCCCCGGAGGCCTCGTAGCCTACCGTGCGGGGGATGAGGTCGTCAGGGGAATGCTCACTTATGCCCAGCAGCCCGACCTCCCGGCAGCGGATGCACTGGCATCTCTGGCCCTGCGAACGCAACCGTTCCTGCACCAGCTCCCGCAGGTGTCCCTTGTCCACCCCGGCCTCGATCAGCGGCACCGGGATGTCGCGCTGTATTCTCTGGATGCGGACGTACTCCGGCACCAGCTTCTTCATCTCGGCAATCACCTCTACCGCCTTGGCGGTGTCGTATGGCTCGTACTCCCCCCGCAGCCAGGACTCGTACAGCTTGGTGCCCTTGACCACCAGGGTGGGGTATATCTTGATCATGTCCGGCCGGAAGCGGGGGTCGTCGAACATCTGCCGGAACGATGCCACGTCCTTCTCCGGGCTGGAGCCGGGAAGGCCGGGCATGATGTGATAGCAGACCTTGAGCCCCAGGTCCCGAGCGGTCCGGGTGGCCTCGGCCACCTCCTTCACCCCATGCCCGCGGTTCACCGCCCTCAGGATGTCGTCGTCCAGTATCTGCACGCCCAGCTCCACCCGGGTGGTGCCCAGGCGCATGCACTCCCTGGCGACGTCCAAGGTCAGGGCGTCCGGCCGGGTCTCTACGGTCATTCCGATCACCCGGCGCTCGGCGCCCTCGTTCAGCTGGTGGGCCTCCTCCAGGCTGGCAGACTCCCGGTCGTTGAAGGCCTCGAAGCAGCGGTGGACGAACCATTCCTGATATTCCGCCGGACGGGAGGTGAAGGTCCCGCCCATGATGATGAGGTCGACCTTGTCGGTGTGGTGGCCTATGGCCTCCAGCTGCCCGATGCGCGACCGTACCTGACGGTAAGGGTCGAACTCGTTGTCGGCCGCCCGGCGGGCCGCCGGTTCCTTTCCGGTGTAGGACTGCGGGGAATTGTTGTCCACTCCTCCGGGGCAGTAGGTGCATTTGCCGTGGGGGCAGGGAGCTGGCGAGGTCATCACGGCCACGACGGCGACGCCGCTAAGCGTCCTCACTGGCTTGCGCCGCAGTATATCCCTCACCTGGGCGAGGTTCTCCGGGGGGACCAGGGCCAGGGTCTCCGAGTTCTTGGGGACCTCTCCCAACCCGTACTCTCCGCTGAACTTGACCTTGCGCCGCTGCAACTCATCCTTGTTCCCTATCTCGCCCGATAGGAGCAGGCGGATGAGATGCTGGTGGTATTCCTGGCGGCGGTCCATTCTGAATCACGTTCTGGATAATATGGTAGGATCAACCGAAATATACCCCGTTCTCCTTGGGGCGCTCATCCTTTTCCTCCTTGGAGTCGAGGATGTCCAGGTACAGAACGGAACGCGAGGGGATCACCCTGAGCACCCCGCCTTCCAGGCGGATGTTCAGGGCCACGTCGCTGCCATATTGCAGGTAGCCGACGAACTCGCCTATTATCTCCAGCGTGCCCCCTCCACCAACAGACAATACCAAGCGGTACATGGAGCCCTTGGTGAGCTTTGTCGGGTACTTCTCGTCCATGCTCAATCCCCCTTGGCCAGGCGTTGCAGGTGCTCCACGGTCTTGCGGTACGATTCCATGGCCAGCGTCACGTTCGATTCGGTGAAGTTCCAGGCCTTGCCCAGATCGCCGTAGCGGATACGGTAGCCCTTCTTCTTCTGCCCGTTGATCTCGATGGAGACATCCTCCAGCACGTCGATGGCCTTGAGCTTGTTAAGGTGACGGTAGATCGTGGGCTTGGTGGTGTCCAGGTGCGCGGCCAGCTCCTCCACGGCCCACACCCGGTTCAGGTTGCCCAGGAAGCATTCGGTGAATAACCGGTAGGGGATGCTCTCTTGGATGTTGTTGACGTCGGTCTTGGGGTCGTATCCCTTGGATATGTATCCGATCTGTTTCAGGAATTGCAGGGAGGCGTCCCTGAGGTCCTCCACTGGGGTCAGCGGAGTGTTGCTCACGACGTTCAGTTCAAACATATTATCGCGTGTACCTCTAAGATGCTCGGAATATTAAGAATTTGTAAACATCCTTCATTAATTAGTTACATAACCGACCCTATAAACAATAGTTATGGACCAGAATGTTTTAACGGGGGTTGGCTTAACGGGGTACACTTAGACAAAATATATCGATAATTGTACAATTGGGTTTAATTTTTCCTTATTAGACAAAAATGCTAAATATTAACGGCAGATGTAAAACCCTTAGGTGATTATCAGATGGATAAAAAAATCGCGATAATTGCAATCATCGTTGTCGCCATAATCGTGGTGGGGGCTGTTGGCATCACCATGATGGGAGGGGGCGATAATGAGAAGACAATATATTGGATGCAAGTAGCACCAGTAGACCAGAAGAGCTATATTACCGCTGGAACGGTCGATGGTGGGGTGAGCTGGGAACCGTATTGTTCTGATTCCATACTTTCCGGCACCGCCCATGCCTTGATGCAGACCGGCGACCTTGAAGGATGGAACAATCATCCGTGTTGCGTCGTTACAGCGAACACTGAATTTGCCGAAGCCCATCCTGAGCTCGTGGCCAGGGTCCTCGCCGCGCACATCGAGGCAAGCGAGTGGATCATCTCCACTATAGAGAACAAGACCAGCAATCCTACGAACTACACCATGTTCCTGGAGATGGGTGCGTCGTTCAGCGGCAGGAACACTACCGTTGTGGCTGCATCAATGGAGAATATCAATTTGCTCTATAATCTCACGGATGAGTTGAAGAGCTACTTGGTGAATTTCACGAATGAGTTCATTAGCCTGGAGCAGACAACGAGTGCGGCCGTTACCGCCCGTGGGTATATGGATGTTGAGGACTTCGTCGACACTTTCGTCAACGATACCTACATAACCCTTGCAATGTCCGGAACCCTAACCAAGGTGAATTCGACCGTTGGTACCGTGAAGCTTGGATACCTGAACGGAGACCTGCACCAGTACGCGCGCGTGGTGGCATCAAATGTCACCATGTGGGAAGGCACCGCCTATGAGGGCAAGAGCTTGTTCACCCAGTGGGGCGTCGATATCGTCGGAACTGTCTATGCAAACGGTCCAGCCGTCATGACGGCCTATGATACTGGCATCATCGATATGGGATACCTGGGTTCTCCACCAGCCATCGTGAAGTACCTGAACGTCAACACGGACAACAGTGATATCAGGATAGTGGCTCAGGTGAACACGGAGGGGTCTGCGCTGATTGTCAATAGTGACATCCAGAGCATCGGTGACCTTGATGGGAAGACCATCGCCACGCCTGGTCCTGGCTCCATCCAGCACCTGTGGCTGCTAGCCTTCTGTGAGGAATATGGGTTCACCCTGAAGTTGGTTGGCACTTAAACCCCTTCAGCAAACCTTTTTATTTATTTATCAGTTTGAGGAACGGCATGGCAGAGGGAGAGATCAACCGTCTGGATAAGATCAAGGAGCTACTAACTAAGCCCCTGATTAAAAGCTCAGTGATCGTCCTCATCTCGCTCACCATGTTCATGCTGACCTGGTGGGGCATATCCCTTTGGTGGAACCAGGTTTATCTGCCTACGCCTCCTGAGGTCTTTGATGCCTTGATAAAGTCGTTCACTCACAAGGACCCCAACCTTGGCGTTACTATGTGGCAGAACGTGTACGCATCGCTGAAGAGATTCATATTAGGATTCTTGTTGGCCCTCGTCGTCGCAGTGCCACTTGGCTTGTTGATGGGTTTCTCTAAAATGTTCAATCTGTTCGCAAAACCAGTGGTCGAGGTGTTCCGACCCATTCCGCCTATCGCCTGGGTGCCTTTCTTCCTGGCCGTGTTCCTCATATTTTGGGGACCAGTAATGGTCATCTTCATTGGTGTTCTGTTTCCTTTGATCTCAAATATCTATTTCGGTGTCAAGAGTGTGGATCCGATACTACTAGATGCTGCGCGCACTCAAGGCGCTTCACGCGTTCAGATGTTCACTAAAGTCATTTTCCCTTATACTATCCCATTTCTAATGACCGGCATCAGGATAGGAATGGGAATTGGCTGGATGTGTATAGTGGCTGCAGAAATGGTCAGCGTCTCTGGTGGCGGAGTCGGATATTATATTGCTTTGCAGGTAACCGTAGGGATGTACGACAAGATGTTTGCCGGTATTATCGTAATCGCCATACTCGGCCTCATGACCACTGGCATCATGCAATACCTTGAGAACGCCATTAACAAGAGGATGGGAGTACGATGATACTGGAGATAAAGGACCTCAAGAAGGCCTTCCCCCAGAAGAAAGGGGAAATGGTGGCCATAGCCGACTTCGACCTTTCCGTGAAGGAGGGGGAGTTCGTTTGCATACTCGGCCCCTCCGGTTGTGGCAAGACCACCATCCTGCGCATCATCGCTGGGCTGGAGACACAGAGCTCCGGCCAGATACTGCTCAATGGGCAGGAGATTTCCGGACCGGGTTCCGACCGGGGCATGGTGTTTCAGGAGTTCGCCCTGTTCCCTTGGAGGATGGTGCGCCGCAACGTGGAGTTCGGGTTGGAACTTAAGGGTGTTCCCCTCGAGGAGCGCCGCGGGCGCGCACAGAAGTACATCGATCTGGTGGGGTTGAAGGGCTTCGAGGACTATCATCCCTATCAATTATCGGGGGGCATGAAGCAGAGGGTGGGCATCGCCCGCGCCTTGGCCAACGAGCCGGCGATACTGTTGATGGACGAGCCCTTCGGCGCTTTGGATGCTCAGACGCGCAACCTCATGCAGAAGGAGCTTTTACGCATCTGGAGCGAGACTAAGAAAACGGTGGTGTTCATCACCCATTCCGTGGATGAAGCCCTCTTCCTAGCGGACCGCATCGTGGTGATGACCGCGCGGCCGAGCAGCATCGGGCAGATCTACGAGATAACGTGGGAGAGGCCGCGGGACCGCGCCTCCCCGGAGTTCGCCGCCCTGCGCAAGCAGATCCTGGCCCAGTTGGAGAGCATGGTCAAGATCGACGAATGATCAGAGCACTTTGGAAGCGGCGATCTCGATGGCCCGCACCATGCTGTCCTTGGGCACGACCACCGAAACCGGTATCCTCACGATCTGTTCAACGGTCGGTGCGATGATCGGCGCGCAGACCATGGCCAACGCCCCGTCCCTCTCCGCCTTGACCGCGGCGATGATGGCGTCCTCCATGGTGCTGGCCGGGTACTCCTTCACCCGGACGTTGCGGTCTCCCACCCTCATTAGCCGCTCCTCGATCTTGTTCAGGACCGGCCGGGAGGCGATGACAGCGATGAACTCCCCGCCAGGGTTCGCATCCAGCTTCCGCACGCCCTTGATGACCGCGCGGACGGTGCGCAGGTTCGGTTCTCGCTGCTCCTGAAGGATCTTGTAGATGGTGCTGGTGGAGAGCCCGGTGCTCTCACAGAATTCAGGTACTGATATCTTTAGCTCCTCGTCCAGTATTTTGCGCAGCGCCTCACGGAAGCCCTCCTCACTGCGGAGTATGCCGGACATCAGCTCTTCGATCATGCTCATGATCTCACTCCTTTTCCTTCTTCACGTAGCTGGCCGCGGCCAGCCCGGCCACGCATCCCTCTCCCACGGCCTTGGCCAGCTGCCAGGGCAGCCCGGTGACGTCACCGCAGGCGAAGACCCCCGGGGTGCCGGTGGCGCAGGAACGATCTACGGCGATGTATCCGTTCTCGTCCGGGAAGATGTTCACTTCCATGGCCAGGTTGGCCACGCCCTTAGCCCCTAGCTCGATGAACACCCCGTCCAATACCAGGTCTCGTCCGTCGTCCAGCAGCATCCCTTTGACCACATTCTCCCCGTGTATCTTGGTGGGCCAGGCCTTGACCATCTCGATGTCGGTGCCCTTGACCCTCTCCATCAGCTCGGGGGAGGCCTTGAACTCCTTGGCCACCCAGTAGACCTTGGCGGCGTACTCTCTCAGGAGCAGGGCGGCAGAGGCTGCCATGCTGGCGTCGCCGAGGACGGCCACCGTCTTCTTCTTGAAGAAGTTGCAGTCGCAGGTGGCGCAGTAGCTTACCCCCAGCCCATGGTACTCCTTCTCTCCCTCCACATTAAGTTTTTTTCGGGATATCCCGGAGGCCAGTATAAGGGCCTTGGACGTGAGCTCCTTGAGGGATTCGGTCTTTACTTTGAACCCCTCGTCCATCATCTCGATGGTCAGCAGGTCCTCCTCCAGAAGAATTGCGCCGAACTTCCGGGCCGACCTCGCCCCGAGTTCCAGCATCTCCTTGCCCTTCATTGACCGGACGCCGAAGTAGTTCTCGATCTCAGCCCGGTCCAAAGCGCTGCCGCCGACCTTGCCCAGCACACAGACCTTGATCTTCTTCCGGGAAGCGTGGATGGCGGCCTGGAGCCCGGCCGGTCCGGCGCCTATGATCATAACATCGAAATCGGTCATGCATTGGCTAAAATGATGATGAAAGGATTAAACGGTTTGCTGAAGGGGTTTGGGGGGGTTCAGAGGTACTTGGAGAACTTCTGCCTCATGAAGTCCTTGTTGCCCGCGCCGACGATGCGGTCGGCCTGGACCCCGTTTTTGAACACTAGCATGGTGGGGATGGCGGTGATATTGAACTTCATGGGAGTGGTCTCGTTCTCGTCCGTGTTCAGCTTGCCGAACTTGATCTTGCCCTGAAATTCCTCCGCCAACTGCTCGACGATGGGGGCGAGCATGCGGCAGGGGCCGCACCAGGGGGCCCAACAATCTATTATGACTAACGGCGCGCTCTTTATGAACTCCTCGAAAGTGCTGTCTTTTACTTCGGTGATTCCGGACAATTTTTTCACTCCTGTATCGTTCGTTTGATTCTTCAACGCTTCAAGTTTACGTCTCCTTATCTCTGCAATTTCGTCATCGCTCATTCGGAGACCTCGTCATCGGTTGTGCGTAACCGTTACAAAACCGTATTGAAGTTCATCTGTATATAACCTTTATCACAATCCTTCCTGGTTATGGAAATTTCCACCGCCTTGGGTATTCTGGAACTCTCTGCGTGGGGTGACATCCCCCTATCGAGGCCGGGCGTCCGGCGATGTACCGCTGGGAAACATGGCCGATAATCTTTTTAATAGAGGATGGCGATATCTGACAAAGGGAGTGCCGATGTTAGAGGAGGCTTCTGAGCTCATTGGGATGCAGGTGTACACGCCTAGCGGAGTGTTCTTAGGCAACGTGAACAACTTGGTCATCGACGTGGAGAACCGCAAGGTGGATGGGCTTTTCGTAAGCGAATCCAACCCCCTGCTGGTTGAGGACTCCAAGGCGGTCAACGTGCCCTTCCGCTGGATACAGGGAATCGGTGACGTCATCATACTGAAGTACTTCCCCAAGCGGGTGACGGCTCGCCACCCGGCGGCCAAGCCGGCCAAGGAATAAGGCCAACAATTTATCTTTTTTGAAGTCCTTGTAATCGCATGGCCCAGCGTAAGGTCTATGTGGATGCTGCCGCGGTGATCATCGGGAACGTCGAACTGGCCGAAGGAGTTTCCGTCTGGCCGACCGCTGTTCTGCGCGGTGATGCCAATCATATTCGCGTGGGCGCGGGCAGCAACGTGCAGGAGGGTGCTGTTCTGCATACGAGCCATGACTTTCCCACCGAGATCGGGGAGAAGGTCACCATCGGCCACGGGGCAGTGATCAACGGAGCCAAGGTCGGCGACCGCTGCATCATCGGCATAAACTCCACCATCCTTGACGGGGCGATCATCGGCGACGAGTGCATAATCGGGGCGAACGCCCTGGTCACCAGCATGACCGAGGTCCCGCCGCGTTCGGTGGTCATGGGCCTGCCTGGAAAGGTGGTCCGGCACAACGACCTGAGCATCAGAGAGAAGGCGGAGAAGAGCGCACACAGCTACGAGGAACTGAAGGACCGGCATCTGATGGGTCAGTTCCCTCGAAAGAAGTTCTGATCGGAACGCCGTGGACCTTACTTTTAACGCGGCGCAGGCCGGCCAGGAGAGAATATATATGCTCCGTGCTATCGCCCTACACGCTTCGCGAGACCAGTGATCGTGATCTGTCCCTTTCATCCATCATTCGGCTATTGGAGGATTTGATTTGATAGGTTGGAACCCCGAGATAGAATACATGTCCAAAGACCAGCTGGACCGGCTTCAGCTCAAGCTGCTGAAGATCATGGCCCGCCGGATGTACGAATCCTCCACCTTCTATCACCAGAGGATGAGGGAGGCCGGGGTCATGCCGGATGTCATCTAGACCCTGGAGGACGTGCGCAAGCTGCCCTTCATGAGCAAGAAGGACCTGCGCGAAGGGTATCCAAACAAACTGATGATGCGTGACCGCGGGGACCTGCTGCGATACCACGCCTCCTCCGGGACCACTGGCAAGCCGACCATCGTCGGCTACACCAAGAACGACCTGGAGAACTGGTCGGAATCTTTGGCCAGAGCGATGACCTCCTTCGGCCTGGGGAAGAAGGACGTGATACAGGTCAGCAACACCTATGGTCTCTTCTCCGGAGGGCTGGGGTTCCATTACGCCACAGAAAAGCTCGGGGCCACGGTGATACCGGCGTCCACCGGGAACACCGACCGTCAGATCGACCTGATCTGCGACCTGGAGGTCACGGCCATGGCCTGCACCCCCTCCTACCTCATGTACCTGGGAGAGGTGGCGGCCAAGAGGGGCATCGACATCAAGAAGGACACCAAGCTGCGCTACGGACTACTGGGAGGGGAGCCGTGGAGCGACCGCATGCGCGACCGCATCTACGAGACCATGGGCGTTAAGGGGATGAACTGCTTCGGCGCCAGCGAGCTCTCCGGACCGCTGTTCATGGAGTGCGCCGAGCAGAACGGCATACACTTCTGGAGGGACCTGGCCTTGCTGGAGATAGTCGACGTGGACACCGGAGAGCCGGTGGTCCCGGGGGAGAAGGGCGAGCTGGTGGTGACCATGCTGCAGAAGGAGGCCTTCCCCCTCGTCCGTTACCGCATAGGGGACATAACCTCCATGTACGAGGAGGACTGCCCCTGCGGCCGGGCGCATCCGCGCATAACCAGGATACCGGGCCGTGTGGACGATATGATTATAATTCGCGGCATCAATGTGTTCCCCTCGCAGGTGGAGCACTCGTTGATGCACCATCCAGAGCTGGGGAACGAGTTCCAGCTCGTGGTGGACCGCAAGGGGCACCTGGACAGCATGCTGGTCAGGGCCGAGCTGAAACCAGAGGCCTTCACCGACAACATCATCGAGCTGAACGCCCTGCGCGAGCGCATATCCAACCGGCTGAAGGGAGTGCTCAACGTGGCGGCCAACGTGGAGCTGGTGCAACCGGGCACGCTCCCCCGTTTCGAGGGCAAGGCCAAACGCGTGGTGGACAGGAGGGAATACTGATGAGCGACATCGGCAAGTACAGGATCAAGCAACTATCCATCTTCTCCGAGAACCGGCCCAACCGCCTGGGGGCGGTGGCCAAGGTGCTCAAGGAAGGGAAGATAAACATCCTTGGTTTCAGCATAGCCGAGGGCGCGGGCTACGGCGTCATACGGGTCCTGGTGGATGAGCCGGAGGCCGCCCGCGACCTGCTCGCCAAAGAGGGCTTCGTGGTCAAGTTCACCGAGGTCCTGGCCATACAGATGGAGGACCGCCCCGGCGGGCTGTTCGACCTCACGGACCACATGAAGGACATCAACATCGAGTACGGCTACGGTTACCGCAGCCCGCCCTACGCGGTGCTGATCGTCCGCGTGGAGGACATCGAGAAAGGGATCGAGAAGCTGCTGGCCGACGGGCTGCATCTGCTAGACGGGGCCACGTTCCAGTAGACTATAATCGCCTGATTTTCAATACGAGGGAGAAGCATGGTCTATTGGAATCCAATCGAGGTAATGCCAATCGATGAGCTGAAGGCGCTCCAGCTCAAGCAGCTGAAGATGCTGGTCTACAAGCTCTACACCTTCTCTCTCTTCTACCGCCAGAAGATGAAGGATGCCAACGTGACCCCGGAGGACGTCCAGACCCTGGAGGATGTGCGCAAGCTGCCTTTCATGGTGAAGAAGGACCTGCGCGACGGGTACCCGGACAAGCTGTTCCTGGCCACCTCGAGGGAGGTGGTGCGCTATCACGCCTCCTCCGGCACCACTGGAAAGCCGACCATCGTCGGCTACACCCAGAACGACATCGAGGGCTGGTCGGAATCGGTGGCCCGAGGACTGGTGTCGGCTGGCGTGCGCCTTGGTAAGACGTGACACTCATAAAACCTTTGTGAAAAAAAATCGCTTGCAGAATCGAAGCCCGGGTCAGGCCATCTGGTCGCACCTTTCCGCGGCCTTCTCCCGGACCTTGGCCTTCTCCAGAAGGACGTCGACCTCCTCCCCGCATCGGGATGCCAGTTCCTTCCCGATCGCTATCATCCGGGTGGCCGAGAGCTCGAAGCCCTTGCTGCGCATGCGCTCCGCCGCCTGCGCCGTGGTCTTTATCGAACGGTCGCTGACCAGGTTGTCGGCGAAGCTGACCACCTTGTCCTCCAAGGTCACCGGCATGTAATCACCTTCCGGTAGGCCGAGGTCCTTGGCCTCTTCCGGGGTGAAACCGGAGGCGATGTGGCGCTCGATGCACAGCACCAGTTCCTCGGGTAACGAGCGTTCCTGGGCGATGCGGGCGCCCTCCGAGACGTGCTGCACGCCGTGGGTTCGCGAACGGCCGATGTCGTGGAGCAGCGAGGCGGCGTTGACCAGGTCCAGGTCGGCCCCGCACCTTCGGGCGATGACCATGGCCACGACGTTGACCACGCAGGCGTGGCGGATGACCACCGGAGCGAGGCCTTCCTCGCGCATTATGCGGAGGCACTCCTCACTGCTTGGGTAGTTCGACAACGTTCTTCCCCCTCTCGCACGGAAGGACCTTGATCTGCGCACCCTGGTAGTCCCGGACCAGTCCCTTGCCCTGGAAGATGCGGTCGAGCAGTATGGCCAGGGCGGCGACCTCGGAATGCGGCTGATTGCCCACCGCCACGTTGAGGTCCGCCCTCTGGTACACCTCGGGGGGGACCTTCTCCGCTCCGACGACCACCAGCACCTCCCCCTCCGGGACCTTCGAGGCCACTTCGTCCACCGGCAGGCCGTACATGGTCAGATGCACCACCGTCCCCTGGAAGTCCTGCAGATAGTGACGCCAGTTGACCCCGGTGGTGATGGTGAAATCGCCGCCGAAGCGTTTCACCACGTCCTGCACGCTCTCCTCGAGAACGGGGTCCTTGGTGGAGACGACAATCCCTTTGGCGCCGAAGGCCCGGGCGGTCAGCGCCACATGGGTGGTGATGCGCTTGTCCCTCTCCGGTCGATGACCCAGCCGGAGCACGGTGATGTTGGACACTTTACTCCTTTATCAGTTCCAGGCGGTGACCGCGATAGTCCATCTTGATCGAGCGCTTGACCAGGCTCTTGAGCATGGTGGCCGTCATTCCCAGGTTCTCGGCCACGTCCCCGGCGAACTTGCCGTCCTTGCCCACCTGCTCCAGGATGTTGTTCTCCACTTCTTTGAAATCATCATCCGGCATCATAGCAGCGTACAGGACATCGGATATCTCATAAACCGGCCAAGAAGCGTTGATGTGGAAGGAATTGTAGTAGGTATGATAGGCCTTCTCCGGGCGGTTGCCGCCGGAAGGCTGCCATCTGGTCTCCACCAGCTTCATCTTCTCGAAGAACATCAAGGCCTTCTCCCCCTCTTCCCCGTACTTTTCCTTGATGTCTTTGGTCGTCCGCCACTCCAGAGTGACCTCCTTCAGGACATCCCTCTTCACCGGGGTATCAACGGCCCTCAACATGGAGACCAGTTCCGAGGGTTCATTGATGACCTTGATTTTATTCATAACTCCGGTAATTGACCTAAGAAAATAAAAACCCTGCGGATGCACCGGAAATATCATTGTAGATAAAAGATTGGGTATGCCAACACGAAAAAATGCGGTATTGGACGTTTCTGCTACGAACGTCGGATGGTTCGCCTGCCCGCCCTCGGCCGCGGGAATAACATTATATGCCTCCTTTCGATTTCTTTTCCCCATGTCCAAGTTGGTTTACCAGTGTCTGGTGTGCAACAAGGTCCACGACAGCAAGGACGCGGCGGAGATCTGCCACAAGGGGCCTATCCAGACCATCGAGACGGGCATCGCCAAGTTCAGCAAGCGCAAGGGCATCCTGGGCAACTAGATGCTGCTGGCCCTCCCTTTACTTTTTCAGGTCAGAAAGGGAGCTGACCGAATGTCAGCCCCAACAACAGCAGGGGAACCACGATCAGCACGAAATCGTCATCTATGAACCTGAACCTGATCGCCTCGAGGTAGACAGCGATGGGGGCTATCAGGGCGGCGGAGATCAGGACCGGGAACGTTAGCCCGTAGAAATATCCCAGCCCCAGCAGCATTATGAAGAAGTAGGCCGCAATGGGCAGGGCGGGGTTCATCTTGCTGCCGTTGTGGCGCAGCTTGCCTATCAATGGGTCCACCCAGCCCATGCCTATGAGCACGGGCAGCACCAGCTCGATAGGGAAAAACAGGAAGGCGAAGGTCAGCGCCACGGCGGTGTAGGAGGCCGCGGACGGCCGGTCGAACTCATAGGAGCGCATTCCAGGCACCTTGATGCGGAAGATGAGCCGAAGCGCTTCGAACCCCAGGGCGAAAAGCATGACTAAGAGCAGCCCCTCGGTCTTGGCCAGACCGGGCAGCAGGAGGTCTGGCAGATAATAGTAGACGCAGAAAAGCGGAGCGCTGATGTGCACCAGGCGCCTCAGCCATTGCCAGCTCATGCCGGGGAAAGGGCCCCCGGAGGATAAATCAATTGCTCATTGGAATGTGGCCCCGCTCCATTTCCTCCCGATCCCCTTGTAGAAGTACAGGCTGAGGAGGAGCAGCACCCCGCATACGCCCAATATGCCGGCCAAGGCCCACCAGACCCCGCTCATCAGACTGAAGGACAGTATGGTCAGCAGCAGGTCCGGAAGGATGGATATGGCCGTGAACTTGGTGAGCACGGTGGGGTTCAGGAAGAAGGAGTTGGCGTTCAGCCCGGTGAGATAGGCCGTGGCCACGATCATGTATACGGTGGTGCAGTAGAGGACTATCAGAGCTAGCCACAGCAGCTGCCATTCGTTGTTGAGCATCGATATCAGCACCACGAACAGGGTGGAGACGGCGGTGGTCAGGATGAAGAAGGCGCCCAGCTTGGTCTTTATTATCTGGGGGACGGAAACGGGCAGCGTCTCGTAATAATCGTTCAGGTCGGTGTTGGTCATCCAGGTGTAGAGGAGCACCCCGAAGAAGCCCACCATGGCCCCGTAGAACACGGCGTTGAAGCCCACCGGGATGTTCAGGCCGTGGTTGATGTACCAGGTGGTGAAGCCGAGGAAGACCAGCGGCACGATGTAGGCGAAGAACATCTTGGTGGCCAGGCCGGAGCGCCGGATGTCCACGAACTCCTTGGCCATCAGGGTGGGGGAGCGCAGGAAGGAGAAGCGCTTGAGCTGCTCCTGGTAGAGCTCCTTGTGCCTTCCGACGGAGATGTGCTGGTCGGGCCGGACCAGGTTCACGGCCAGGACGAGGAAGACGATGGTCAGGACGATGGTTATCCCGAGGTATGGTAACGCCACGGACCAGTCCGCAGGGAAGGGCGGCGCGTTGAGCTGGTAGCCCAGGCCGGGGACGAGAACCTCCATGCCGTAGCTGTGGGTGAGCCCAAAGCCGCACATCAGCAGCACCAGCCCGGCCACCCCTGCCCCGAACAACCGGCGGTCTATGGAATAGAGGACGGAGATAAAGAAGCTCAGGGACATGCCGTAGAGGAAGCTCAGTATGAGCCCCAGGAATATCAACAGGACGGAGACGAGGGAGTACGAGGCTATGACCGCTCCCAAGGCCATGCCGCCCAGGGCGGGGAGGAGCATCAGGGCCGCGTAGAAGATGGAGTCCTTCAGGTACATCCCTAGGAACACCTTGCGGAAGGTCAGGGGGTACAGGAAGGGCATGCTGAGTATGAAGTTGTCCTTGCCGTAGCGCCTTTCTAAGATGGTCCGGCCGATGAAGCCGAAAGCCCCCACGCTGACCCCGTAGATGAACACCCCGCCGTAGGACATGGTGATCAGGTCCACGAACCGCAGGTCGCCGGTCAGGGTGCCCATGCCGTAGGTGAACAGCGCGGTGAAGAAGAATATGTAGAGGGGGAGCGAGAGGAACATGTGGCGCGAGGAGTAGGACACGTGCATGCGGTACTCCTCCCGCAGCATGAGCTCAAGGAGCGATGCCATTGCCCCCGCCCACTATCCTCAGGAAGAGCGATTCGAGGTCCTCGCCGTTCACCAGGACGTTCTCCACCTTGTCACGCAGCACCACCTTCCCGCGGTCCAGGATCATGATGTCCTGCACGATCCTCTGCGCAATGTCCAGTATGTGCGAGCATAGGAAGACCGTGCGCCCTTCGTCCCGCAGCTCCAGGAGATAATCGCGCAGCTTGCGCTGGTAGATGGGGTCCAGGTTGATGAACGGCTCGTCCAGGAAGAGCAGCTTAGGTTCGTGGATGAAGGCCGCGGCCAGCATGACCTTCTGCCGCATGCCCTTGGACAGGTCGCGGCACAGTGTGCCCTCGGCCTCTTTGAGGTCAAAGAAGTTCAGCCAGCGCTCGATGCGCCCGTCCAGCGATTGCACCTCGTGCAATGTGCCGGCGAACCTCAGGAACTCCGAGGCCGTGAGGTACGACGGCGGGCTCTCCACCTCCGGCACGATGCCTACCCGGCGCTTGATCTCTATGGCCTGTTTGGCGGGGTCTATCCCCAGTACCTCGGCCGATCCAGCGGTGGGTGACAACTGCCCGGTCAGCAGCTTGAGCAGGGTGGATTTACCGGCGCCGTTGGGACCGAAGCAACCGAAGAAGACGCCCTCGTCGACGGTGAACGTGGCCTGGTCCAAGGCCATGAAGTCCCCATACCTCTTGGTGAGCCCTTTCACCTTGATGGCCGGCATGCAGGTAACGATACAGCGTGGATTATATAATCTGTGCGAGCTGGAACGGCGTTAATGGAACGAAAGGGAGAAGAAACGAATTTAACTATACCCAATGTTATCACGTGTCTATCGGGAAGCCGGGAGATGACGACATGAAGGGGCATAGCGTTCTAACCAGCAAGATCGAGGCCGAGGTCGAGCTATTGGAGAGGCACGTGGTCATGTTGAACGCCATCAAGAAGTACGAGCCCATCGGCATCATCCGCCTGTCCGAGCTGTTGGACATCCCCCAGCACAAGGTGCGGTACTCACTGCGCATCTTGGAGCAGGAGGGGCTCATCAACCCTTCGCCCGAAGGCGCCGTGACCACCGAAAAGCTCTCCGAATTCTACGAGAGGGTGGTGGCCATTCTGGACCGCATGGAGGGCACCGTGGGGAAGCTGAAAGGGGAGCTGGAACAGGAGTCCAAGAACAGCATAAAGGATTAATATCAGGCCCCTGTTTTAGAGCCCGCATCAGGCCGTCGTAGCTCAGTCGGTAGAGCGTGTGACTGTTAATCACAAGGTCAGCGGTTCGATCCCGCTCGACGGCGCCTTCTCGAATTTTATAAAAAATGTTTCAGGCCCTGATCATTATCAGCATCATCTTGAAGGCCTTGACCCCGTGCAGGGCGTGCGGCTGGTTAGCTGGCATTATCAGCATCTCGCCCTCTTTGACCAGGTGTTTCTTCCCGGCGATGGTGATCTCCGCCTCCCCGTCCAATATCTCCACCATGGCGTCGTACGGGGCGGTATGCTCGCTCAGCCCCTGCCCCTGGTCGAAGGAGAAGACGGTGATCGTGCCTACGTTCTTGTTAATCAGCGTCCGGCTGACCACCGCTCCTTCCTGATACGAGACCAGGTCCTTGGACACCATCACCTTCCCTCTGAGGTCCTCCTTCTTCGCTCCTTCTGGGTTCATCATCTCCATCGGCATCTTCATCCCTCACAGCACCTTGGTCGAGGCGGCCGGCCGGGGCATCTTGACCACCAAGAAACGGAAGGTAGACGCGGACTCGTTGAACAGGCGGTGGGGGACCTTGGCCGGCGACTCCACTATCGTGTCCGCGCTGACCTCCTTCACCTCGTCGCCAATCTCCACCTTGCCAGTGCCTTCTAGGACGTAGAAGAACACGTCGACCGGGGTTATGTGCTTCTTCAGGGTCTCGCCCGGTTTCAGTGTGATCACCACTGCCTGGCCGTGTTCGTGGTCGTATATCATGCGCACGCTGACCTTGTGCGGGTTCTCCTTCTCCGGGAACTCCGTGTACTTGGCTGACTTCATTTCTTCACCTTGCCTTTGGAATATTTCAAAGCGTCCTTGTGGCAGGTTCCCAGGCACCTGCCGCACAGATAGTACTCCGCCCCCGCCCTGGCCTTCAGCACCTGGGAGGGGCACATTCTCGCCTCGATTATCATGGCCTGACCTCCAGGCATTTCCTGAGCAGATTCAGAAGGGGGGCGGACCGCGAACGCAGGTCGTAGGAGAAGCCGGAGTTCCGCCATTCCAGGACGGCCATCCGTATGCTGCCCATGTAGAGCAGGGCGAAGGCCTCGCCATCGACGTCCAGGGCGAACTCCTCCAGGCGTTGCCCTTCCTTGACCAGTTGGCATATGAGCCCCGAGCGGGAGGTCCGACGGAGGTCGAACCTCTCCCTGGTCGAGGGGTAATCCCTGAAAAGGTCCTCCTGGAACAGGACCGAGGTGTGGTGGGGATTTTTCTGGAACGCCTCCATCTGCCAGGTCAGCATGTTCTCCAACGTCTGCAGGGGTCCTTCCCCACGGGGGACGTATTGGTTCCCCTCGAAGACCATGTTGGCCATGGAGTTGACGATGTCCTCCTTGCCCTTGAAGTGCCGGAACAGGGCGGCCTCGGTAAGACCGATGCTGTCCGCGATCTTCCGCAGGGTGAGGGCGTGTATACCTTCCTGGTCCACGATCCTCAGGGCGGCCTCCAGTATCTGCCGCTTCCTTGTCCCGTTGTCAATCCTCATGTTCAGGCCTTTGTTAGTTATCAATTACTAACATAGACGGACCGAGTATAAAATGATTGCAGAAAGATGTTCCGAAGGTCAATCAAGGAGCAGCATCCCGGTCCAGACGTAGGTGTCCTTGGGCGGCAGGTCGATGTGCATGCCAGCGTTCTCCGCCGTCTGCACAACGTCGATGCCCATCGCCTCCATGGACGGCCTTGCTTTGAACGGATGTCGGCAGCTCCCGCCCTCCGGAGCGTTGCATTTCTCGCAATAAGGACAGGTGCCTCCGCCCAGCCCGGCGGCGAAGCGGTACCCCATGTACATGGCGTCCCTCTCCAGTTTGGCCACGGCGTCGTTGAGCTTGGTGACCTGCTCCCGGGCCAGCTCCTCGCGGTCCTCCCCCTCTATGAGCGCCGGCTGCGCCACCTGCACCAATATGGCGTACTTGTATCTCGCCAGGACCGTCGCGAACTTCTCCGCGGTCGCCACGAAAGGGGGGCAGACGTGGCTACGGCCGAAGTTCTGGCATAATGGGACCTGGCATTTGAAGTTGACCCGCGGGTCCACTACAACGTAGCTGATGGGGATGGCAGATACCTTACTCGCCCCGTATATGGTGGCGTTGGCGCAAAGGGCCTGAAGATGCGGTTCGATGTCCATTTACTTCCTCCGGGTAATGATTCCTTTACCGGCCAAAGAACGTTTCCCTATCGACTGCTCACTTTTTTATTACTGTAGGTTCTCTTTGAACCAGGGAATTAAATGTTGGAGTCGACCTGGAAGAAGGAAGCGGACAAAGATCAGTTGAAGGATTCGGAGAGGATCTCGCAGCTGGCCGAGAAAGGCGTACGAAAGACGCCTGGGACTGGTAAAACAACAATTTTATATTGCCCTCCGCTTTAACCTGAACCCATCAAGGGTCCGTAGCTTAGTCCGGTGGAGCGGCCGGCTCATAACCGGTTGGTCGTCGGTTCAAATCCGACCGGGCCCACATGTATCTTTATCCAGACAATTATTTTTTGAATTCAATTCAATCGTTTTCAGCCTTTATAGCTGGCTCGGTCCGAAACATGCTGTTGTATGTTTCATTGACACGGGCGAACGCAAGGTCAGCCTTGGTGCGGCAATAGTACCGCTCCGTGGTCTTCGTCGATGTGTGCCTCATGCTCTGCGATACCTGTTCTATCGGAACGCCGCCGTCCAGCGCCAGTTGCCCTCCGGTCGGTCGGAAGTCCTTCCATTTGAAGGCGATGCCGGTACGCTTTATAATTTCCTTCTTCAACCGGGCGAAGGCCTGCTGGGTGTAGCAGCCTACGCCCTTGCAGGACACGGCCGGTATCAGCGGCTCGGCGCATGATATCCCTTTGGACCTCAGCATCGTCTCCCTCGCCTCGAGGAAATCGAGAACGAACGGCTTCAGGACGTCCGGGACCTGCAGACGGCGAACCTCGCCGTATAGGTCCTTGCCTTTGGGGTTGGAGACGAGGAAGGTCCACTTCCTCGTGTCTATATCGCTTAGTAAAGCCTTCTGCAGCTCCCCCGGTCGAAGTTGAAGGAAGGTGAACATGGCCGCCGCGAAGCGGCAGGTCTCGCCTCTCCATCCCCCGACCTCCTTGCAGGCCTGAAATATCTCCAGGAGTTCGTCGCGATCCAGGGAGAACGGCTCCCGATGATCGTTCCCGATCCTGATCCGGCCTATCCTCAGCAGATCCTCGACCTTGCGGTTCCCGCCGTCTAGGCACACGTCCTTCAGCAGTTGCATCTGCTTCCTGATGGTGGACAATTTCGGCGGTCTTCCCTTGACGGTCCTGTTCCTCAGCGTCATGAATATCTCGATGACGTCGTTCTCTGTGAACAGGTAGGGGTTCGAGGTGCTTATCGTGCCTCGTTCCTTGAGGTCCTGCACGATCGTGGAGATGAAATGCAATTTCCGTTCCCTCTCCTTGATAGTACTCTCCCCCAGGCGGGCTCGCGCGTTGTTCAGGTATCGTCGATAGGCACACACGCATGGAAATCGACCCATTGTCGTTCCTCTGTTGTGGCTATCCGCTTGGCCGCGACTCCTGTCTTTGTTCTTTCTCTTTTTCGGATGTCGCGGTCCCGCGGGGACAAGTTGTTCGTCTTCCGGCGATATCCTCGTCCCGGAATGCGGAAGGGGGTGCGGCCTTCTAAGATTTGCGGCGCTCCGGTCGTCGCCGTCCTTCCCCTTCTTCGTTCCGCTTTTCCGCATGCCAGTCACCGATGAAACGGCAGGCTGATTCCGTCATCCAGATAGCATGCTGGTGACAGGTCGATTTAATTGCCTACCTTTTCCGAAAAAATAAACAGTTAATGTCTAGAAGGACAATAGTAACCGGAAATGAAGAGGAAAAATGACCAGAACGTTGAAATAGTCATGCCGAGCCAGATACTGGATTATCTATCGGTTCATGATGCGATTGTCCGTATGAGCAGCATGTTCGATATGATGGAGCCGTTAACCTCCAACGACGTCGGGCGATTGTGCGAAAAAGGCTTCATTTCCGACGCTCGGCTGAACATCCTCTCTCAGATGCTATTCCCTCAGCTCTGCTCCATCATCGAGAGGGGGTTGACGTTGGAAGAGATCGGGCTACTCGCCGGTTTCGATCGGGCGAGAACGAAGAAAGCGCTCAAGAAATCCATCGTAAAAGGATTGTCGACGATCGTGGTCGAGAAGGCAGACAGTAAGAGATACGTGAAAGTCAGCGTGCCCCTGGTGATAAAGGTCTTAGTAAATGAGGAGATGAAAGAGACAATATCCAAGGAGCCGCTGCTTGCGCCCAAGTCTTCTGTTAACAGACTGCTGCGAAAAGGATACAGGACCAAGGACGGCCGTTCATTGCGTTATGATTACCTCTCCTTCGTCCCCGGTCCGATGCCCACTGTGTACTTTTTCAAGAGCGGCAAGGACCTTGTCAGTGAGTCTGTGGGTGATAAGCGCCTGAAGGAGATGGAAGCGCGCTTCATCAAGGACAAAGGGGCGATGAAAGCCGATCGGGAGATCGCCCTTGCGCAGCTCAATCTCTTGAAATGCATTTTCGAGAGCGAATTCGCTTCTGAGTTCATTGAGCAAATGACGGCGCTGTTCTTCAGCACTTATGATAACGTTCACCGTTACGCCTACAGGTTCAACGCCCTGGGCGACATGAGGACGTTTAACAATATCGAAAAGCTGGCCCAGGCGTTCCTCCTCTTCGCTCAAGGTCTGGAAGATAGTGGTCCAGCGATCAGACCTGGATTATTGGGCGAGGTCGTTGATATTATCAATGCGGCCATCGGGGAGTTGAATAACGAATCTGAGGATTGAAACGATTATCAGCATCAAATCTGGGAAATGGGTGGCGTTCTTACATGCCATCCCTCACGAACGAACATCAATCGGTTCTGATTGATCGTTCCTTGCATGACATGGTTTTACTGCGGATGGTAATGCTCTCCGAGAGATCAATATCAACATCCTGGGTGGCAATAATTAATTCTGTATACCGCTTCGGTTAACCGATTCAAGTTCCTAGTTCTATTAAGATTCCAGTACATGGGTTTATGACATGTTGGGCATGTCCCAATCCGCACACAGCTCAGCGCATCGATCCTCGCCGCCTTGACCGCCTCTTCCAGCTTCTTCTTTTCGTCCGCGCGGCGCTTCCTCTCCCTGGCTCTATCCTTCTCGATCATCCTGGCCCCGGTGAGTACGATATCACGGAAGGACAAAACGCTGTCCTTTTTTAGTGCATCGAGGCGAGCGTACTCCTCCTTAGACACGCGGAAGGACACGGTCGGCTTCTTGGCGTCGTATCTGGTCTTAGCGTTCTCCTTCTTGATAGGTTTTGATTTCATGATAACACCGATTACGATATTGTTTACGATACACTTAACCGTTCGTTTACGATATCGGTTACGACGGCGGGGATCTTAGGGTTTTACCCCCTTGCTTTCGCGCGCGATATATCTATTGATAAGCAAGGGGAGTATCGTAGGAGACGGTACACCATATGACAGATGTGTGCTCTCTCCGGCGTGCATCTTTAGAGCGCTACGACCTCTTTTACATTGTATTTTATTTCGATGATCGCGCACAGCATGCAAATGCCGTTCTCAAGATTATCAAGATGTAATGATGTCGTCTATCTCGATGAGTTTCTCGGACACCTCCTCTCCTTTTCTTGAAAGTTTATAGAAGAATGTCTTGTACGGTTTTTCGATGAATTTTTTCTCGACGATCCCACCGGCCATTAATTTGTCAAGCACGTCCTTCAGGCGATAATAACCTCCCGGGACGAGCCGTATATCCGATGTCCTGATCTCCTTGCGTTCTTTTATCAAGAGTATAAGATCGACGGCGTTTGCCAACCCCAGTACCTCAGCGACCTTCGACCTCTCAGTTGAATCCGTTGTCTGCTTGACCAATGTCAATCTCCAATTAACAATCAGAACCGGAAATATGATAAATTTGTTACTGGATAACTAATACCACATACCAAATAGTAATTGATATATAATTTGGAAACATATTCGACACGTGCGATAGACGTCGTTGGATCGACGTTTTACACGATCGGGGCGATTAGGATGCAGGAAACCTCTGAAAAGAGAAGGTCCGATGTGGAGATGACGATATACGTGCTTAGGAAAGGCAGAGCGTTCAAGTGGTTGGGCCTGATAATGACGATGGGGGGTATCTTGGAGTGCATGATCCTCGCCTGGATATACGAAGATGCCGGGTTCCTTGATTTCATGTCCGGCCTCGCAATGGCGGGCCTGGCAATGATGTTCATGGGATGGCTCATGGAGGCGAAGCTGCCCAGCTATCGAAGGCAGCTCGCCGAGCTTGTAAGAACGGCATCGCCGACCGCCGATCCTGCGTCAACGATCGTTGCCGAAAAGGGAAAGCATTGCAGGTTCTGCGGGCGTCAGACCGCAGAGGATTCCCTATTCTGCGAAGGCTGCGGCAAGAGGCTGACATGATCCCAAGGTCAGAAACGCCTTGCAGAGCGTCTAGGATCGCGCCGCTGCCGCCTCTTCGTTATAAAAGTCCTCATTCCCTGCATATGAGCGCGATATGCGTCCTAGCCCTGTTCCTGACGTTCCTGCCGCTGATTGATAGCGTCTCTGCTGCTGAGGGCTTCAAGGTCAACGGTGATGTGTTGATCAAACCAGGGTACTATTGCAAGCTGCCCTTCGTCATGGCCACCGACGGTGTGTTGGAGTTCACCGTGACGGTGCATTCGGGTCCGAACATCGATGTGATACTGATATCCGCGTCTGAGCTTAGCGACTACGAGAACGGCGATTCGTACACGTACTACCTGGGCGGCACGTTCTCCGATTGTGACGAGGCGGAAGGGGACGTGTACCTCAATGCCGGTACATATTACCTCATACTGAGCAACGACGGGAGCCAGTCCGCCTCGGTACATTACATGTACACGCCGACCGCGTTCAGCACGGGTTCAGATGATGACGGAGGTTATGAACTCCTCTCCTCGACGGCCATCGTCGTGATGATTGCCGTCATCGCGATCGTGGTCATCTTGGCATTGGCCTATGCTTCTGAAATGAAGAAGAAGGAGAATATTTTGGAAATAGGACCGGTCAACAAATCAACAGATGCGGTGTTCTGCAGGCATTGCGGGGAACCGATCTTGGACGATTCCGTGTATTGCGGCAAATGCGGAGGCAGGATAAGATGAGGACGAAGGGAAACACGGCCTCATCCAGATCGTATGATAATATGCGATCCGAAGGGAATGGAACCATCCCGGTCAATGTCAAGACCTGTCAGAGCTGCGGTCACGTCTTCGTCGAGGGCTATCACGGCTCGTTGGGCATACAATTCTGGCTTTCGGCACTTACCTTCTTCGGCGGCATAGCCTATTGGGCGTTGCGGGGCCGGGGGGAGCGCTGCCCCCGGTGCAAGAAACGGAGATTCAGCGTACGATACTGCATAATCCATCTCGGCATCATGAACTGGCAGGACGGTGCGGGAGCGGTACTCGTCGCTCCGACGTCCGGAAGCGCTCGCTGCTCCGCCTGCGGTCGAGAAGCACTTCCCGATTCGGTCCATTGCGAGGGATGTGGGAGCAAATTATGATGTCAGCGAGGGGAGCGGTTAAGAATTCGACGATGGTGAAAATGGGGCCGACCGGACATTCGAATAAAATCGATGAGGTCAAGCTCAAGTTGCCGAAGACCAAGACCACGGCTGATGTAAGATTGGTTGAAGGCAATGTGGCCAACGCTTACTGGGAGATCGTTTCATCCACCTTCGATGATAAGTTCGAGTTCGAAGGTAGGCTGATGGGGAATACCGGAAGGCCATACGGGGCGGTTGATCCGATCAACGCCCTTTTCAATTACGGTTATACCATGCTCGAAGCGCAATGCTGGAGAGCTATCAATGCCAATGGGTTGGATTCATACGTTGGATTCAACCACGAGATGGCTAACGGAAAAGCTTCTTTGGTCTATGATCTGCAAGAGCTATATCGATGGCTTGTCGATATTGCGGTGATAAGTTCTTTGGAAAATAAGGTTTTCGATAAGTCAGATTTCATACGCACCGAGAATTACAACATTCGATTAAGGCCAGTTAGTGTAAGGATACTTATCGAGGAAGTGAACGGTTAGTTCTCATCCAAAGTGGAGTTCAAGAAGAAATCCTGGGAATGGGGTTATATTATCCCTCAAAAGACTGGAGAACTGGCTGATTACATACTGGGTAAGAGAAAAACACTAGACCTCTCAGATCCGACCCCTCACCTGGATAGAAACGATTCTGCATTACTCAGGGAAAAGATCCTCACCGCTTCGTATTATGAATGGAAAAAAATGGGTTTCAGTAAAGGCTCTTTATTTTACCTAAAACAAAATGCGAATAAGGATGAGCCGTTCCAGGTGTATGGGAAGGTAAAGGAAAGGCCGATGGCCTGGCATGAGGGGTGAGTATTATTTTATTAATTTATTAGGGGGTTTCTTATACATATAACACTCTGGAAAATGAATGGGGAATAATGCATGATTCGGCAGGCAGCAAGGTCCTCAATATTATTGAAGGAGAGGAGAAGACGGTCTATCTCATCATAGCTCAGGACCTTCGGCAATGTCATCTTTCCCGGAAGGTCTTGATATCGCCCTCAGTAACAGCCTTTTTAGATGAAAAACCCCCGGAGTTTTGCCGTAGAATATCCAATTATACGTCATGAATTTTGATAGGGGAGATTATTTGTATCGTGATCTTCGAACTCTTCTATTGGACCCCCGGGTACCTACCCCCTATGGATGTTGTTGTGTCTTTTTGATAATTTTCAATTATCAATATTTTACAAGATTTTATAAATACAAATAAGAATAATAAAGGAACCGTGCCAGATGATCCAATCCAATCGTTCATCGATTCCCTTCCAAGTTATATCGATGAAGTAAAAGCTGCAAATTCCGAGGCAAGTAAATCCTCGGCGTTTATCTATTTGATTAGAAAAACGTTTAGTACCATCAACATTGACCACCCAAAAAGACTTATCCCAGAGCTTGAAAAATATGTTAGTATCAAATCTGGAAGTGTTCTAATAAGGGGCCGAATTGATGCGTTGTTGGGTAACGTAATAATTGAGTTTAAAGAGACACTGAATGCAACTAAGACAATAGAAGCAGAGGATCAGTTAAAGCAATATCTGGCCGGACTGTGGTTAATAGATGGAAGCAGAACGAATTATGTATTAATGGCTACAGATGGCTTAATCTTTAAGGTCTATCGTCCAGTCGTAACGTCTGAAGGTCCAGTTAACCCATTGGATATTTCAATAGAAGAAGTAAATCGACTTAATATTGAGTCTTCAAATAGTGAATTGGCATTTAGATGGTTAGATAGGTATGTTTTATACAGAGATAGAATTCCACCAAAATCAAAAGAAATCGTGAATGATTTTGGCGAGGATAGTCCCATTTTTAATTCAGCAATGGCTGATATGAAAATCGCATGGGAAGTTGCTAAACCACTTTCAAGTGCTATCTTTGAGGAATGGTCGAGATATCTCAGTGCTGTTTATGGGGAGCGTATTGATTCTGAAGATTTGTTCCTTAGACATACCTATATAGCTACTTTTGCAAAATTTATGGTCTATTCATATTATTCTGGAGGGGCAATACCCTCTGCTGAGGAAATTGCTGATGTGTTATCTGGAACAGCCTTTAAAGAACTCGGCATAAAAAATTTTCTTGAGGAGGACTTCTTTTCATGGCTCTCTCGAAATGAGTTAGAAAGAAAAGGAGAACTAATCTCCTGGAAGATAATCGAAGGTTTTGAAAGGTATGATCTAACCTTATTAAATGAGGATGTGTTAAAAGCAATGTATCAGGAATTGGTTGACCCAGAGTCAAGACATGACCTTGGAGAATATTATACTCCTGATTGGCTTGCAGAATATGTTGTTGAAGAAATGAATGTGGGGGTTGATAGTAGATCACTCGATCCGTCGTGCGGCTCGGGTACATTTTTAGCCTTTCTAATTAGGAAAAAAATAGAACTATCAACCTTATCACCTGCTGAAACATTAAACCGAATATTAGATACTGTAATAGGTTTTGATATCCATCCACTGGCAGTGTTGGTTGCGAAGGCAAACTATTTGATGGCCTTGGGTAAATTACTTGAATCAAGGGTAACTGATATTAAAATACCAATTTTCTTAGCCAATTCGATAGTATTCCCTGAAGCAACGATGGATATCGAAAAAAGGATTGTTGTATATCGATATCCTGCAAGTGACGGTATATCTTTGGCTGTTCCTGAGTCTATTATCGTTAGTGGACTTGTCGAAGATGTTATTGATGCACTAAATGACTATGCAAAATCGGTAATTGCAGGAAAAACCACAACCGATAAGGAATGGTTTTCAAGTTACTTATTTACAATAAATCCTAAAATTTCATCATTGGGTCAAGAAACCGTGGATATATTGTGGGAAACGTGTAATAATTTAATAAAATTAATTAATCTGAATAAAGATACGATTTATGGTTACATAATAAAAAATGTCTATAAGCCAGCGACGTCTGGAAAATTTGATATTATTGTTGGTAATCCACCCTGGCTGACATACAGTGATATTAAAGATACTGGGTATCAATTAAAAATAAAGAGATTAATTATTGATGTCCATAAATTATTGATAAATACTGATACAAAATTAATGACGCATATGGAATTAGCGACCCTCTTTTATGTTAGATGCAGCTATGTATTTCTCAAACCATCCGGAAAAATAGGTTTCGTAATGCCAGGTTCAATATTCAATGCTGACCAGCATAAAATTTTTAGAAGTGCTTCATTTGTTCCTAAAATTCGATTTGAACAGGTAATTGATCTTACAGGTGTAACTCCCCTTTTTAAGGTCCCAAGCTCAGTAATTATTGGGAGACGAGGCGATTCCTAATGGTTAAACAAAAAAATATGGCTACAATCTCCAAAAAAATGGGTGGAAAATTAAAGGGGAAAAATTCGAATTATGATGAGGTCAATAGTCTAATTGAAAAAAGCTCTTTTTCAATAACAAGCGGAGAATTGGAATTAATTCACTTAGGCAATAGGACCGCCTGGGTTACAAAGGGGGAGATTAATTTTGATTATCAAAAAATGAGGGGGGGAAAAAGCTACTATCTCAATCAATTCAAGCAAGGAGCAACTATTACTCCTATCTCAATCTGGTCTGTAGAAGTAATTCATAATATAAAACTCGGATTTAATAAAAAGAAGCCACCGGTTGAAACATCGAATAAGGCAAAAGAATCGGCTAAAAAACCATATGATACGATTCATCTGAAGGGTCAAGTCGAATCCGATTATTTATTTGGCTGTGCCATTGGCACAGATCTGTTATCTTTCACCCATTTACCATTAAGATTGGTGGTTCTTCCGCTAAGACCTAAAGGTAATAATTATACAATACTTGATCGAAAACAGGTTGAAGCATTGGGACACCGTGGAATGGCTGAATGGTTAAAAAACGGAGAAGATGCATGGAAAAAAGGAAGAGGAGAAAAAGCAGATAAAATGACCCTATATGAACGCTTAGATTATTCCCGATGTCTTACACAACAAAAAGCTAACACGAATTTTGTGGTTTGTTATAATCGGAGTAGTTCACACTTGGCATCTTCAGTTTATGATCTCGAAAAAGAAAGAAATGAAATTGACGCTCGTTTGGGAATTGATACAATCGGAATTGTGGTTGATAATACACTTTATGGGTATTGGACAAATGAAGAAGATGAGGCGTATTACCTATCAGGTATTTTTAACTCCAAAATTGTTGATGACATAATCAAGCCATTTCAAAGTAAGGGCTTGTTCGGTCCACGAGATATTCATACCATTCCACTGGAAATCGATATTCCAAAATTTAACAAGAACGATGGTGATCAAAAAAGGATTGCATCACTTAGTAAAAAAGCTCATGACGTTTCTGATGCTAATCGGGATATAATTTTGGGCGAGCTAAAAGATTTTGATGATTATCTGAATGCAAATGCATTGGGTAGGGTCAGAACTAAAATTAGAGAAAAGATGGAATCAGAATTGGATGAATTGGAAATATTAGTTAAAGAAGTTCTCCAGAAACAAGTTGATAAACAACATTTACTTTTTTAAAGTCAGGCATTCTCATTTCGAAATCTTTGTTTCTTCCACATCAGCGATATTTGTAGTGCCTAATTTTATAAGCAAATAACAAATATTAATAACCACATTCTAAAAAACTTACAGGTGATGAATCAATGGATGTATTGATTGACGCACGCTGCGAATGTGGTTTTTAAATCCAGAACGATGGGGGTGGGTTTCGGGTTCCATTCACTCAGAGAGAACAAAACAGGATCTCAGGAAGATTATTAGCCATCTTATTGCCCGATATGCAAGACCTTGGAAATGATGGATGCGATACCGAAGACTAAGATTTGTGAGCATTGCGGCGGTAAGGTGTTGATGTATAAATGGAAGAGAGTATCGAAGAACGGATTGACCTTCTGTGATGACCGTCAGAGCATCGGCCATCATTGCCCGCTATGTCAACATTTTCCCTTGGTATTCGAAGAAGCTAGTATGTGGGATTGATGAAGTAATTTTTTCCTCGATTTCATCCCTTTGCTGTTAATAAAATTTCAATGATTAATTATATAAAGGCCCTGTTGCAAAACTAGTTTGACCAGAACTTCTTCCTCGTGGCCAGTTGGATCGAGTTGAACAGTCAGAACTTGGCGCGGACCTCATTTCTTTGACCTACCTTTGTCCGGCATCTTAGCCGATAACCGAGCAAAATGTCGATCATGCTGAACATCGTTTCGGAGTGTGCACGCTTCGCCGTCAGCGCGGCGAAGCGCTTCGGCCAGTGAAGCGCATGTCAACGAAATTCATCATCGTCTCGTTGCAAAATTTGACACAAACGAAAGTTTCGGTGGGCAACGGGCTGAAGAAGCGGTTCTTTTCGAACTTCAACGAGGTAAACAAGGCCATTTTAGCCGAATATATCTCCGAAACGTAGCGGAAAACGCCCGATTTCGGGTGTTTTCGATGCGGTTCGGGACCTCATGGACCAACTGTCAAATCCTAAAACCAGTGAAATTTCGGATGATCAACTGTCAAGCTCAGGGTAATAAATAAATGCGGTCATCCTTCATTTGAAAGTACATCATATTTATTTTTTTTAGATAAGGTCTCAATTCGATTGAGCAACTCAGAAACATACCCCAAGGTTTCATTGAGATCAGGTTTGTAATCACAAGGATGTGCGCATTCATTTCTTTTGGAGAGCAATCCTTGCAAAGTCTTCTTTTCCTTTTTCGTTAATAATTTCATTTTAAATGCAATCTCTATCAATTCGAATTCAACTATGTTTTCAGCAATTTCCTCTATAGTTGAATACTTTTCTAAATCTTTTTTTACCTCCTTAATTTTTTTCAAATTATCTTGTGACATGAACTGTTCGAGATAGTCAATAAATCCTGCCCATGCCATAACATGTGCTGATTTATAAAGTCCAAATTCAATACATCTCAACGCCTCTAAAAAATTGTTATTTTGTCTAATTGATAAAGAGTTGATCCTCTTCCTAGTGGAATCTAAATTAATAATGCGGGATTTCGAGGTTTCAATACGTGAAAATTCTTTTTCAGACTCCTTTTTTAAATGCTCCATCTTGCGAATGTACTCTCGAACATCTCTAATGGAATCGGTGATAAAATCACCCTTAAGACATCAAGTGCTTCTTTAAGGCTGCGAAGAACTTGTCATAAACATCCTCGTCGGTCGTTTCAGGGACTGCAAGTTGAATGTTGACATTGAGGATGACTTGAGGTGAGCTTGGCACTTTTAATTCAACTAGTTTTTCAATAGGTTTAGCATCTTCTTTTACTATGAACTCAGAACTAGTCGCCTTTGAAGCTGATCTTCTTGGCGTTTGTTTTGCTTGAGGAGTTTTCTTCGCACCATTATCTGAAAAAATTAAACCAGCCATTTTTCCAAGGGCTTTAAATGTTTGAAGAGTTGTTGTAGCAGTTCTTTCAGCTACTCCCCCCATTGAACCATCTGAAGATTGACGATTCTTAAAGAAATTTATTAAATCATCATCCGACTGTTTATGAGCTTCAGGATAAGCCTCAAACAAATCCGAATAGGCTTCCTTTATTGCTTCCTCCATGACTGAGGCTCTTTTTGTTGCATCTCTAAAATTAACCCATCTTTCCGTAGGTATTCCGTCATCACCGATAAAACCTAACCCCTTTAAGACATTTAAGAGGGTTCTATCATTTGAAGTTGTTAATCCTATCAATGCCAACCATTTCGAATCCACTGGTGTCTTAGGAATTCCCATGGTAGCAATCTTATCGAATACAGTTGGTAACTTGCCCGTAACCGTTGTATAAAGCGATCCTGAAACCATTTTATTCCCCAAGAATAAAGATGTTCTCTCATTAATAAAACTAGTCCTTTTTTTATATAAGTAACGAATTTGAAATGAAATTGCTACATAAATAACAACAACCTCGGTCGGATTTGAACCGACGACCAGCCCTTCAGTTCATTTGTTCTTCAATAACATTTATTTGTCTGCTTAGGCGCGCTCCAGTATAAAATGCGGATCATACGCTATTTAAGCATCCTTAATGCAGCGACAATAAGAAAACCAGCAACAATGCATACGATAGGACTTAGGATCAGAGTCACCGCAAATAGGATCAAACCGAGAAGGCCACCGGCAATCGCATCCTCGAAATCCTCCCATAGCATATAAAGGGTCAAAATGATGATGCATAGCGTACCAACCGCCAGAGTAGCATATATGTCGTAGAACGCATCAACTATGATTGCTACGAACCCCGCCCCGATTAACGTCCAGCCCGCGTTCTCAACCGACCGCATCGATAATTAATAACGGTCTTGATATTAAAATACTGTCCGCTCGAGACCGATAGAGCGGGTCGATCATCTCTGTCTCGGCTATACTTTTACACGATCTATACGACCACGAAAACGGCAATATAAATTTTTATATTATCAGATATAAATATAGAACCGAGCGTGTCTCTAAGTCTTCTGTAAGTCGATGTAAAACACTCACTCATGACTGACAAATAGACTGTGAAAGATCGTTAGTCTTTTCAGTCTCGGGAGCATGGTTAATAGATACTGATCTAATCACGATGCCAGATTGTAACGATGACCGTCAACCACCGTTCGTCTTAATTCTCAGTGTTCTTACCGTCTTTATAGGATCTTACATTGAAAAGAGACGAGCAATGAGTTTAGAAGTACACCCCGCCCATGCCCGAGTTCATCACCGATGTCGGAATCGCCGATAAGATATCGTTCGGCAGGTGCAGGAGATAGACGGCGGTCGACGGTATGGTAACGTTGTTGCCGATGCGGGAAATAGTTTGCTCGATTCTGCATCTTGTGCAGAAGGTTGATGATATTTCGCTTATTAAATTGTTGATAAGTATTCCATAATCCAGCCAGCCAGTTGTTGTGCAAACACCAAACTTTTTTCTGGATCCTTAGAATCCCATGGACATTGACATCTTACAACATACCCACCAATATTATTAACGGTTTTTTCCGGCCAGGTATGATAATCGGCGTGTTTTCTCAATTCAAATAATTTTCTTAAATAACCCCCGATCACCGGGTCTCTTTTTTCTAATTTTTCAATGACTTTTATGTGAGATATTTCATCCTTAACATCCCAATATTTCGGAGAAAACAATTTTGCTCTAGCTTCTAAATGGCAACCGTAATAATACCGCCCAACGGCTGAACGATAAGCTGTTTCTCGAACATCGAAAATATTCGCATTTAAGTAAATGATTTCTCCCGCTTCGATATAGGTTTTATGATCGAACAAATAGGTCATCCGATTTCCTCAGTATGGTACTATTGAAATTGAAAAATTTGGAGAAAATTTCGCAAACTGCCGACCGTGATAACTGGATTTTCCAAGACTTTCAATAAACCTATTTTTAGAATCGTTAAATAATTTTAAAAAATCTCCCCAAAATAGTTTATGTTCATCTCCTTTAATTCCTGGAATTCTTAACTCGAAATTAATAATTTTTTTATCCAATTCTTCAACCGGATATATTTCTATCCAATAGTGAACACCACGTAATTTGTTATTTTTATCGATATCATCAATTAATTTCTTTGAAAAATTATTGATTAAATCATATAGAAGAATGTCTTCGAAACCTTTTCTATTTGCCAGTTGAATTTCATCTTTCTTATTGAAATATATTTTATTTGTGTTTTCGTCACTGCAATAATTTTGGAACAGACCGTCATTCTGAGTATACTCATTTAAACTCTCATTTAAATTATTTGAAGAATTTCCCTCATCGTGTTCGGAATCTGTTGATTCGTTTAGATCGTCGTCGTATTCATCATGATGATTGGCATTTGTAATGTATGAATTATTCATTACACACCCCCATGTGAATTTTCTTGCTTGATGCTCTTTTTCTTTTTATGAGTATCCAGACCAGCTTTTAATATCCTTGGTCTTCCTTGTTCTTGATATAAATATAGATCATAATATTTTATAAAACATTCCCTCCATTCTTTCATCAAAACATACGAATATTCATCAATTTTATTGTAGAAATCTGTCTCCTGTAATTCAAAAAGTGAGGTGTACTTTTGGATATATTTTTCAATCTCTATTTTAACATCATCTTTATCTACCGTATTATCTTGTTTTATTTTTGACCAGATAATATAATCACTCAACCAGCTAATCGTGTTTACAGCTGAACACATTGCTAATTGACGTGAGTTCGCACCATGCGATCGGATTATCCTGTTGATTTCATTAACAATACCCTTGAAAGGATCACCTCTTGGTTCTGACTCTAAGGAGTACCATTCTACAATTTTTTCGAAGCTCCATTTCACAGCATAATCTACAAATTCTGTTCTGGATTGATACGGTTTACCATCAATATATGATCGAGATAATCGCCAAAATTCGTTGAAAAATGTGGAATATTGATTCCATAATGCATTGGATGATATACGCTCGCTTTTTAAATCAGATTCTAATAATTTACGTATCTCATCGATAAATTTTGTGATGGAGTTTTTTTGAGGCAATAATAAACTCTCTGATTCTGGATTTTTACCAGCTTCCAATTCCATTGAAGCCAATCTAAGAACAAGACCAATCGTTACATATTCTTTATTCTCTCCAAACAGAGCCGCATCGGAAAGAATTCTGTTTGCTTGAATAGTGATTCGATAATAATTACCATCTTCAGCAAATTTCCTTGCACTGTTGATGTGGTCCAATATAACACCATTGATGATGTCATCATTTAACATAAGATGAATCCTCAATGTTTGTATGTATTCCCATTTGAAATAATTAATTGGAAAAGAATCAGTTTTAGAATAGAATAATAGTATCAAGTCGAAAGATTGGTTCCCTTCACATCCATTTATCAATCATAAAGAATCCTGCTTAATTGGCGCCATTCTTTTACAAGATCGGCTATCTCAATTATTTTATTACTTTTTACATTTATATTTATAATTAACATGATAATGACCTCTGGTAAATGACGAAAAAAAATGAGATAGTGACAGTAGATAATGTGGATTTCATTAAGGTCGAGATGGATAACGGAGGACAGGCTTTCTTTCGTAAAAGACGGATTGACAAATGGTGTAATTTCAATAACCCATACCTGATGTATCCACTAGTACCTGCATTTCCATCTAATTATTTTCTATGTTATTCACGCCAAATGTCTATATTAACTATTATTCTACTTTTAATGATAATATTCTCAATTACAGGTTTTGTCGCCTTATTAGGGTATTACGATCTTTGTGTATTGTTAATTGTTATAATGGCACCCTCTAGTCCCTTTTATATCATAAGTCGTGGCATCTCGGAAGAACGAGGGCTTTGTGTTACATGGAATCGGGTCGATCATAGGTGACAATCTCCCTCTGGATTCGATTGTGACCATCAACCATTTATTTTGATTGTCCTCATTTATTGTCTTCTCTTTTTGGTTCAATTGATTCAAACGTTCCTTGAATGACTTGCTAACATAGAAGTCCCTGAACCACCTAATGGCGCTGGCCGATGGGGTGCTGGAGCTCAGATTCGATCCGGACCTAAACCGCATGATGCGGGTCAGGCACATGCGCGGTATGTCCGTGTCCTGCCATTGGATTCCGTTCGAGATCAGTCCGCTCGAAGGGGACGCCCCAATCCACGTGCTTCAGTGGAAATGATCATTCCTCTGCTTCTTTCATCACGCCGTACAAGGCGCGGTTCAGCTCTTGCACCGCCTTTCTTGTGGCCTTAGAATGCACAATATTTAATTATAATATATGTTGATATTTATAAATAAAAAGAAATGGGTTTAAGTCAATTCCCCGCTGATTAATTTAAAATCAAACGTACTGGCTATCGCGTCAGGCAAATCCCGACGGATGCACATACTGATATATATTCCTTAAATAAAATAAGATGAAAAAGGTTTTATGAGCTGGCCTCGTATAGCGCCCGAGAATTGATTTCAAATTGTAATAATCTGGCTTAAGCGATGTGTGGTCCCGACCGGGCCCACATGCATCTTTATCCAGACAATTATTTTTTGAAATCAATTATGTGATATGCTTTAACAACTGGCTCTTGTACAACACTAATTGATTGATTTTCAATTTTCATTATCTGGTGCGATCGATGCGCGGTCTTGGTCAGGCCCACCTTCAACCCAATCGGATGGTTACGATTTATTGATCAACAACGGGATGTCATGAAGTAAAATGCTCCTAATTTTCCATTTTAAACCGCTTTCCGGCGACTCCAGCTAGATATGTGCTTACTCTCGCTGCGTCGTGGTCGGATTTTCGTGTTCCTTAGCTGCGTCGGCATTGCAGGGAAAAGGCGGGGAGCATGATCAAGGGCATCCTTATTCAGAGTTGAGTGGAAACGATGTAAGATTAATGTTATTTTCCTCCGTGATTATCCCCCATCGAACTCACCTCTTTTTTTATCCAGCTGATTGATTTTTAAAGTCAATTCAAGATTGATTTTACAATCCATATGTTCTTTTGTGATTCAAAACCTAGTATTGGATCGTAAATCGGTCTTCAACATGGTCCTGCTGTTCGGAAGCAGCATTAGGATTCAACGCAAAGAGGGGGTGTGCATCGGAATGGTCGCTAGCCAATTTTAACATTATATTCAAGAACATCATGTTCAACATTCACCAGCTGGCATTGACTGGGGTCTTCCGATATTACAATTTTGTCGCAAAGCCGATTTTTTCTAATAAGCAGCTCTAAGGAATAAATTTAAATATCCTTCAAAAAGGTAATTATTTCCGGGAAGTCGGGGGGAGGATTGGACGAATTCTTCAACGAAGAAATTGATCAGCGTAGCCTGCGTCTATCTCATGGTGATAGCCGCCTTCTATGTCATGACCGCGAACGCGAGCGCGGAGGATGCCACAGTTACGGAGAACGAGATCGACCCTACGATCTCGAACATCGAGCACGCCGACCGGCGCATCACGATATCGAACTCCAAAGCGTCGTCCCCGGTCGTCGCCGTCGGTCCCGACGGCGAGACGTACATGGCCTGGGTGGACGGCGCTCTCGGCTCGCAGAACGTCTGCTGGAAACGGTCCAACGATTCCCTGAGCACCTTCACATCCGACCGGACCGTCACCGCTGCCTTCTATTCCATCTCCAATCTCGCCATCGTCCTCAACAGCGCCTTCGGCGCGGCCATAGCTTTCGAGGGCAGAACCACCGCTGACGGCTCCCCATCGATCTACTTCCTTTACTCCGAAGATGGCGACGATTGGAGCGCCTCCTACGCCGTCTCCGTTGGCAGCACCCCCTCGCTGACGACCGACGGCGACGCCATTTTCATAGCGCTGAACATCGCCTCCGAGGGAACGGAGAGGTTCTCGATAGCGGCGCTAAGGCTTATCGACGGGACGGTCAACGCCACTCTGCTTGCCGCCCTACCCGTTTCCGCCGCGGACGGCGACATCGCTTACTTCGATGACATGCTGAACATCGCCTTGATCGAGAAAGGCTCCGAGGCCCTATATTTCATGCAGCTTACGGACAACGGCACGGTCGTGATCGAGCCGGCACTCGTGAGCGGGACCGATGGCGGAAGCTCCGTCGACCTGACCTCCGTGAACGGTAAGGAGCGCATACTGTTCATCGAGGATCACAGCATCAAGCTGGCGTGCTGCCTGGGGAACATGACGAACTGGATCTCCCATACCGTCCTGGAGCTTAACGGGACGGTAATGAGCGCCTCTCTCGCGTCCTCCGGCAGCTCGCTGCGCATCGCCTACGCCGTCGTCACGGAGGAACGCTCCAGCGTATATGTCGCCGAGTGCGATCTGCAGGGGAACGCCGGGATCGTGAAATGCATATCCACCTCCGGCCTCGACGCCCTCACTCCTGTTGTCTTCTTCACATCCCCAGGCTCCTTCTCCTGCGTCTACGCCGAGGAGCATTCCGACACCCAGGAGCTGTTCCTGCGCCAGGACATCGATTACGTCGTCCCGGACATCGCCCGGCTGCCCGGCTTCATATCTTCCATCGACCACTGGATGTTCAGGGACGGGAACGATTCCGAGTCGGAACTGAGGGGCCGCGTCAACATCATCCTGGCCCACCGCAAGAACAACAGCGAGGCCCTGGCCAAAGAGAACGCCACGGCGCTGGAGAACGATCTCGATTCCTACTTCGTCTCCGTACCGTACGCCAATCTTGACGAGGTCGAAGACGTCAAGAGCGTGATCGGGTCCAATCTGGCCTCGGTGGACGATCCATCCGGGTCTATCTCGCTCCTGTCAACAACGGACGATCCGGGTGGAGGTACTGTCGCTTATGAGGATGTCTTTGTCTTTGATCTCGAAGCGGTAACCAACACGACCGTGAACGCTGCATGGTATTACCAAGAAGGAGGTCTTGCACCTAACATAGTGATAGGGACCTCCGGTCATCTGATGTGGGGCACCTCCTCGTCGAACTTGACCAACATGGTGAACGGCACTGACATCGGCGGCAGGGAGAACCTTACTTTCGGTTCGGTATATTCGGCGAACATCACCGGACTTAGCTCCAGCACCACCTACTACGCTCAAGCCTATGTGGTCACGAACACGACCACCTATTCGTCCACAGTGAAATCGTTCAGTTCCTATCCAAGCACCTTGATCATACAGAACATGAGCGTCACCACCTCCGCCGGCTCCGCCACCATCACCTGGACCACGAATGGCAGGTCCGATTCCCGCGTGGACTACGGCACCACCACCTCGTACGGAGAATGCAGTTACTCCAGCACCCTGATCTGGACGCACTCCCGGACCATAAACGGCCTCGCTTCCAGCACCACCTACCATTACAAGGTCACCTCCGCCTACTCCGCCGCGGGCTTCTCCCTCAGCGCAACCTCCTCCGACCGGACGTTCATCTCCGCGCAGGTGACCCTGACCATCACCTCCGTCGCCGCCGTCCTGACCGACCTGAACGCCGTGCGCGTCACCTGGACGACGAACATTGAAGCCACCAGCATGGTGTACTTCGGGACGACGACCGCCTACGGCTCCACGGCCAGCGGCGCCAGCGGCACCTCGCACACCGTGGACATCAGCGGGCTGAACGAGGCCACGCTGTACCATTTCAAGGTCAGATCGGCATCCGTCGCCTACCCCGGCGTGGTGACCTACGGCTCTGACGGCACGTTCACCACCAAGAACGCCGGGGACGCCGACCTCGGCGTCGACGCCGGGGACTCCATCGGCTCCGCCTCCCTGCTCCCACCCGGCTCATACACCGGATATCTGGACAGTTCATTGGACCTGAACGATTATTACTCGCTCCCCATGCTCAGCGGTGAGACCATCAAGTTGTCCCTGGACGTCCCCTCCGCCTTCGACTATCATCTGTACCTCTACAATCCCTCCGGGACGCTCGTCGCCTCCTCGACCAACGGAGCCGGTGTCGATGAGAACCTGCAGTATGCCATCAACGCCAACGGAGCCTGGAAGGTGCGGGTGTTCCACCAGTCCGGCACCGGGCAGGGGTTGTACTCCCTCGACCTGCAAATATTGGGGGCCTATGAGCGCTTCTCCCTGGACGTCGGGGCGACCGGTGACAGCGACGTCCTGGCCCACACCCCCGGTCTGGCCATCATGGACGGCACCGGCTGGTACACCGCTTCCAGCGGCATGCGCGAGACGGAGGTCAACGGCAGCTTCCTGCTGAACGTGTACGACGGTACGTACCAGTCCTGCACCTACTACGAGGTGTCGATAACCTATACCTCCTCGGCGGACGTGGGCGTCTCGATCATGGTCGGGAACTCCTGGGCCACGGTGGCCACGCTCCCCGGGAAGACCACGGCCTGGACGCACAGCTTCGTCCTGAGGGGCGACATGCTTTCGGACTCCTCTGCCACGCTGTTCGCCTACAACGTCCGGCTGCGCTTCGACCATCAGGTGGTCGTCGACTCCATAGACGTCATACCGGTGGCCTACGCCTCCGATCTCTTCGGCAGCTCGCAGAACTACCCCGGGGTCATGCTGGAGAATTACTGGGTCGTCGGTGATGCCGTGGTCAACGGCTCTGCCTCGGCCACGCTGATCGTGACGCTGCCGCGCACCGACCAAACCTACCTACTGGAGTTCGTGAACCTGGACTCCTGCTCCGGCATCGGCGTGCAGCAGTACGTCGGATCCGCCTACAGCAGCATCGGCACCCTGGAGAGCTGGGGCACGTCCGCCGTAGTGCAGCTCAACCCCACGTACACCGACGTTCTATCGTCCACGCCCGGGACCAGCGTGCGCGTCAAGCTGACCTCTCCCCTGATCAACCTAACCCGCATCGTGCTGTGGACGTCCCGGACCTACACCGACGTGGGCGTTACCGGAGATATCACGGACTCATCGCACACCCCCGGCATCAGCCTGCTGGGCAACGGCGAGTGGAGCTCGATCACCACCGTCGACTCGCGCACGGTGCGGAGGACCGTGGCCGGGAGCAACGCCAACTTTTACCTGAACGGGGCGGAGAGCAGCGCGCAGTACCTGATTAGCATCACCTACAAGGCCACATCGGGCACGGCTACTATCAAGCAGTTCAGCGGCAGCGCCAGCACCATCATCCTTGGTTCGCTGACGGTCAACGGCCAATGGTGCACCTCCACCTTCGTGACCTCCGCCTCCGACAACTACGATTACGTCAGCGGAGGACAGGTGAACGTGCTCTTCGAGATAACCTCCGCTTCCTCGGTGACCGTCGATTCCATGACCGTCTACCAGGATCGCGACAGTGACACCATAAGCGACGCCGTCGAGTCCCTGAGGGTCACCATGTCGGCCATCGGTACGCACGTCTACGACCTCAATCCCTTCTCGGCGGACACGGACTCGGACGGCCTGAACGACAACGTGGAGGTCTCCACGTACGGCACGGACCCCTGCGACCCCGACACCGATGCGGACGGACTGCTGGACGGCTCCGAGAGATACTCGTACACCTGGTCGACGGACGACTCCTACCTCATACCGGACAACAACACCGTCCTCACCATCGACCTGTCCTTGCCAGCCATTCAAGGCGGAACGTCGTCCATATCGTCCCTGTGCCTGGTGCTGGGCATAATGCACGGCTCGCAGCACCAGCTGGAAATAAAGATCGCCAAGGGCACGGGAACGCAGAAGGTGATCAAGGCCGCCAACACCGGCAGCGGCGCGAACTACTTCGTCCTCAAGAATCTGTTCGCATCTCCCATCTCCTACAGCGCAAGCGACCTGACCTCCGCCAACGTTTGGCACATATACGTCAGGGACGTCACCGCTGGAACGCAGGGACGTGTCGAATATGCTCGGTTGCAGGTCAACGGCACGACCAACGCCTTGGTCGCCGATTCGGACAGCGATGGCATACTGGACGGGGAGGAGGTGGGGTTCGGTGTCGATGGCTGGTGCACCAACCCGCGCTCCGCGGACAGCGACAGCGATGGCGTCACGGACTGGAACGAGATACATGGCAACACTCTTTGCGGCACCTTAACCGACCCCACTCGCAATGACACCGATGACGACGGTTGCCCCGACAAC
>JAPKYK010000003.1:300000-422500 GCA_026394395.1 Methanomassiliicoccales archaeon | reverse complement strand
CTCGATAGCGATCATCCCGTCCCTATTGGCATGGGACGCGACCGGTTCGATCGTCAGTCTGGCGGTCACCCTCTTCTGCCTGTTGATATCATTCTACTCCCTTGCCAGCAACGATGTCCTGGTGAACGTGTTGCTATGCGCTATATGCGGAATATTGATACTCGGATCAATCAAACCGATTGCACAACTAGACCGCGATCTTCAATTGATTGTATATGGATGCAACGTTATCATGACAGGGTTGCTCATTGTCAACATCGGGGGGATGGTTTGGTAATGACAGAATATTTGACATTTGAGTATCCCCAGAATACAGGGTATCGTGAGAAATGGAAGATATTATCATTGTTCATAGCTCTATTTGGAATCCCAGTTGCCCTTGTTTATCAGAGTTTATTCCCTCTCGTAATTTTTTTCGTCATGGCCTTGCTTTCTTATCTCGGCTTGTGGTATGGTCAGGATTATAGCGTACCAAAAAAGGTAGGAATCGGAGATCACGGCGTCGACCTGTTATACGTGAATGGCAGAAAAACAGTCATTCCCTGGGCGCAGCTGAACTCGTACGGCCTCAGCTCAAGTCCGGAAACGACGATCGCACCAGCAATCATCTTCTATTCTGGTAGGAAATTCAACTATGTCAGTTACAGCGCAGCTGTCGAGATTGCGAAACGTTACGAGCTCTTCATGAACAAGCCCCTACGGGAGGTCTGGTTAGCTAAAGATCTGAAGAACAGATTCAGGAACCTATGATCCCCACGTGCATCGCCTCCGCTCACGTCATCGCGGTCATCAGCAAGAACGTCACCGCCGCGCAGGCGGAGGCGATACTGACGAAGTTGACGCACAACGCCACCGACGCGCGCATCGGTAACAACGTGACGATTTCGTCAACGGCGGTCTATCTCCTGCACCTGCCGAACGACATCCTCTCATCGATACCGACGTTCGTCATGAACGCCGGCATGGGCCAGGGGCCGAACTATCTCGATCCGTTCGCGGTCATCAGCGACATCGCCGGCATGTCCTTCGACTTTTTGGTGTGGGTGGCTAGCGGCGGACTATTATTATTGTTAGTGCACCTGGTCGAGATAGGGCTGGAATCAATAGGTAACATGCTCGCTGCCGCAGCGGCGGCAGTGCAGGACGCAGTGGACGCGATCGTGGACGCGTTCATGGCGTTCGTGGAT
The DNA here is from genome assembly GCA_026394395.1 of Methanomassiliicoccales archaeon. Lineage (NCBI taxonomy): Archaea > Methanobacteriati > Thermoplasmatota > Thermoplasmata > Methanomassiliicoccales > Methanomassiliicoccales archaeon. The sequence continues at coordinate 421,313 of JAPKYK010000003.1, read as the reverse complement.
TGGATAATCGATTTAATGGTCACATACCTTGATGCGCTATTCTCGCCCATAATTCAAAGCATCGAGGACGCTATTATATCGTACTGTGAAGGAGTTAATTCGGCGTATCAAAAAGCCGAGGAAGACGTCATAAATTTTGGCTCCGTAACCGGGGAAACCACATCTCAATTGTTCAGCGCAGCAAACGCTAACTTGTTTATAATCATCCTTGGGGTCGGCATCGCTTTAAAGATAATTCTGGATGCTTTCACAGTTCTTACTGCCGGGATGACCTTCTTGTTGATGCTATTGATCTCTCCGATTATCGGTTATATCATGAACGAAGTCATCAAGGCATTCGATTACGACGAGTTTGTTGGAAGCATCTGCGAAAGCTTTGAAGGGTTATATCATTGGATGGAAGAGACGTTCGGGCCGGGAGAGGATCCGCCGACACACGTTCAGGTAGCCTGGATAGCGATTGGATGTTGCCTGAACGTCGTTGGAGTGTTCTATTCCTTAAACGGTTTCTTGCACGATTGCTTGGGTACTGCAATCGATCTCGCGCTTGGAATAATTTCCACCGTAATTGGATTATTTGCGACATCAATAAATTCAATTGGACTAGGATTACTCGGAATCGGTCTTGGGTGTGTACCACTGATTCATACAATTATTAATTTTAAAGAAAGCACCGGATCTGATAAGGTGTTAAATTTGATCGTACTCACATTTGGTGGTATCGGGATTTATTGTTCATCAAAGGCGATATAAAATGAAACGTGTTAAAATACAGTCTGATGAAAAATATTCGAACCCACCTGATATGAAATATATTGCTGGATGCACAATCGTATCAATTCTTTTCTTGGTGTTCGCCTTCGATACATATGATGGGTATAATATCAAAATCATTCCGACAATAATCCTATTGTCTGCAGGTTTGGGATTGCTGGTAATGGTGATATCTCGTGAGATTATTCACCGCCCATATAGGGTAAGAATAAATAATAATGGAGCCGAATTCGATTTTAAATTCCTGAAAAGAAGATTCCTCAGTTGGGACGAGATTCTTTGGGTGATTGCTCTACCAGGTGATTCATCGAAAAACGCTAATGGGTGGGATAGGGACGGTGGTTTGCTATCGAACGAGAGGACATACTATCCGTTGACCTATGAAATCGCCGCTGAGATCAGAAACGCTCACTTTGGAGCCACCGGCAGATATCCGATGACCAAAGAGGAATTTAAAAAGCAAAAAAAAGCGGTAATTCAACAAAAAGTATGATTGTTATGATATGGGGAAGGGAAACCAACGCCATATTCAACAGCATCCTCGTTATCGGTAAATAGCCGAGGGTGCATTGTCCGCTCGATGGACAGGGATGGGCCTTCCGTTCAGATTGGTAACGGCATCGAGGTCACCTCGGGCGAGGTGAAGTTCTTCCTCGATCCCCGCAAGGTGTCCGCTGAGGGCATCTGCTGCGTGTCCCACGCCCATTCCGACCACATGCCCACGAGCTTCGACGGCGGCCCGCTCTTCTGCTCGGACATCACCCTGCGCTGCATGCGCGGAAGGGTGAAGAGCAAGAAGTCCAAGACCTACCTGGAGAACGTGGAGAAAGGAAAAAGTCCTCTGGTCAAGGCCAGCGGGGCCGGGCACATAATAGGCTCGAACATGTTCATGCTCGACGCGGGACAGAAGGTGCTGTACACCGGCGATTTCTGCCCCCAGGACCGCCTGGACATGGAAGGCGCCCGACCGCAGAAGTGCGACGTGCTGATAATCGAAGCGACGTACGGGAACCCTCGCTACAGATTCCCGGACCGCAACGAGATGGTCAAGGTCATACGCGACTGGGTGGAGGACATACTGAACCAAGAGTACTCCGCGGTCCTGCACGCCTACCCCCTCGGCAAATCCCAAGAACTGATCACCATGCTCAAGGGGTTCCAGCCCCGGCTTCACGGCTCGGTGCTGGACACCACCCGCATGTTGGAGGCGGACGACCTGAAGTTCGATTATTTGCCGTTCGACCCCAGCGACAAGGGACCGCAGCTGGTCATCAGTCCCGGCGCCTGGGGGGAGAACGGCCTGGACATGCTTAGGAAGAAGCGCTCCGCCGACGTCTCCGGCTGGTGCCTGGACGCCCGGAGCCGGTCGCTCGGCAAGATGAGCTGGGGCATGGACCAGGGTTTCGCTTACTCGGACCACGCCGATTTCTACGAGCTCATCGACTTCGTTAAGAAGTGTGATCCCTCCGTCGTCTACACGCACCACGGGTCGGAAGAGCTTCTGGCCAGCGAGATAAAGAAACGCCTGGACATCACGGCCATACCTTTGATGAAGGCCAAGAAAGGGCAGAGCAATCTGGGCTGCTACTGCTGATCTCCCCACATGCGGGGGTACGTCCCTTCCGGAAGGAAAACGCGTACGGTCTTGACCGCCTTGCCCTTGTAGGCCTTGTACATGTCCCGGGCGGACATGTTGGCGGTCCCCAGTCCCAAGGCCTCGCCCTTCATGGTGAAAAGGGCTACTGGGCCGCCCTTCTCTATGCTCTCGTCCAAGGAGACCACGCCTGGGGCGTTGAGGTCAGCACCATGCGATACAGCGTCCACCGCATTATCCTTGACGATGACCTTTGGAAGAGGCTCAAGCAGCACCTCCATCGGCCTTATCATGCTGCGCAGCCAGGAACCGTCGCCGTTCTTCCACTGCACCGTCGCGTCCTTCAGGTCCTGCAGGGTCACCGTGTCCTCTTCGGTCATCGCTCCGGACCGTGTGCGTCGCAGCGCCTTCATATTGGCCCCGACGCCGAGCGCTTCGCCAATGTCCACACACAGCGTCCGGATGTACGTCCCGGCGTCACAGTCCACCTTGAACAGCACGTTGCGGTCATCTATCTCCAGTATGTCGATGGAGCGCACCTTGCGCACCCTCATCTGGACCTTGACGGCAGAGCGCACCGGTGGCGTTTGGTAGATGGAACCGACGAAGGTGCCGATGACGGCGCGCGTCTTCTCCTCCGGGACTGATTTGTGCAGGTACAGGTGGCACACGTACTGCTTATCGGAGCGCAGCACCAGGTCGGTCATGCGTATGGCCTTTCCCAAAGCTATCGGCAGCACGCCGCTGACGTTCGGGTCGAGGGTACCGCCATGCCCGATCTTCTCCACGCCCAGCATGTCCCGCACCCAGGCGGTGACCTGATGGGACGTAGGACCTTGCACCTTGTCCAGAATTATGACGCCGGCGGCGAGCAGCTCCTCGATGGAACGCTCCTCGGGGCGCTTGCCCTGCGGTAGCGTCTTCGGGCCCTTGTCCCGCACCAGCATCTCAATCGCCCCTGACCCGAGAGACGATCTTCTCGACCACCTGCTCCGGGGTCAGGGCGCCAGTGTCGATGACCATGTCGTAGATGGAACGATCGGTCACGTCGATGCTATAGAATTTGCGATACCTTAGCACTTCGCTCGCCTCGCGGGCGCGCATCTCCGCCATCGCTTCTTCCAAATGTACGCCTTCGCGCCCGGAGACGCGTTTCGTGCGCACGTCCAGCGGGGCGTCCAGGAACACGCAGAAAGCTGGTATGTCGTTGCGGCGGAGCAACTGGCCAGCCAATCGGCCCTCTAAAATGACGTCGTCCTCCTGGCGGGCCACGGCCAGCAACCTATCGTCGATCAAACGGTCGTACTTGGGGTTCTTCTCGGCCAGCTTGCCGAACTGCTCCAAGGACATGTTCAGCTCCTTGGCCATCTCCCGGAAGACGTGCCCGGATATCACCGTCCGGTAGCCTAAACGCTCACTCAGCATGTTGCAGACGGTGGTCTTCCCGCTCCCTATCAGTCCGCTGATGGTGATTATCATTTCCCGGCAGCCTTTAGTTCGTTCAACCTCTTCTTGAAGGTGAAGTACCTGAGACCCCTTGAAAGCAATTGTCCGAAAGGCACGCTGATCAGGGAGTACAGCAGGATCCAGGACGGGAACAGATAGGAGGCGTTCAGGTCGGCCACGTTGGACCAGGGCACGGTTATGAGCGTGCTGTCCAGGTCGCCGACGAACACCGCCAGCCAGGCGAAGATGGGAATGATGATCAGCATGGTCACCGGCATCAGCTTCAACTGAGTGGTGGTCTGGGCCATGGAGGCCTGCATGATCTTCGGCTGCTGCTCCATCATCTTCTTCAGCTTGTAGGTGTTGTTGTCCAGGCGGGCCTGCTTCATCTCCTTGTTAAACGCGCCTATGGCCTTCTGGCTCTCGGCCTGTTTCACGTAGTCGGTGAAGAAGTGCCGGACGGTGATGCTCAGGAAGGTCATAAACGCGCCGGTGATGAATAGCGATACTACTGGAATGCTACCGCCGAAGCCCCACAGGGGCTCCAGCGCGAACCCGACTATGCCTCCCAGGGCAGCGCGGAGGCTCGTGTCGAACATGACGAACAGGGCCAGGATGAAGACGAAGATCAGCAGCATCCTGCTGGTCATGGCCTTGGGGTCCTGGGCCGGGGTGTCAGCCATCTATTAGCCCTCCCCTCCGAAAAAGCCCCTCAGCACCGGGTGCATCTCCATCATCTGCTCGCGGCCTATGGCTTCATAGAACTGGATCATAATGCCCACTGACAGTAGTACACCAGTTCCGCTGGCATTACCTACCGTGCCTATCAGGTCAGCCGAGGCCGCCAAGGCTCCCACCGTCGCTCCGCTGATCACGGTGACGACAGGAATGTATCTTTCCAGCACTCTTTTTAACACTTTAGGGTCGCGACGGAACCCGGGGATCTGTAGTCCACTGGACTCGATCTGGCGAGCCACAGCCTCCGGACCCATGTTGGTGGTCATTATCCAGAACTTGGCGAACAGTACGGAACCGCCGACCATGAGCCCTAGGTAAACAAACAAGTGCAATATTATTTGCCAGGAACTATGGCCGTACACGTAAGAACCATAGGAGCTCGGGTTGAGCAATGGTAGTAACCAATATCCTATACCGTTCGGTGTGGAAACGTACCAGGCCAATCCCCAGTGGGCGGCGTTCTGCCCCGCTGGATAGCCGCCCAACCAGTTCTGGTGACCAAGCAATGGGATGCTGCTGAGCGCGTCGTTGGTGTAGAACAGCATGGTGAACATGCTGACGTTGGCCAGCAGCGCGGCCATCAAAATGACCGGTATGTTGGAGGCGTAGATCAGCTTTATCGGGTAGCGCCCACGGGCACCGCGGGCGGTGCCGTGCGCCAACGGTAGTTCTATGCGTGCCGATTCCACGTAGGCCACGAAGAAGAATATGACCAACGTCCCGACCAGGGCGATCATGGGGTTCGGGTTTTGGATCAGTATACGTTCGTACCCTCCGGCCGAAAGCTGTGAGGCGGACATATGGGTCAGTATGTAGATGGTCTTGGGTATCGTACCCGACGGTGGATTGTTCAGGCTCAGTGCCTGGTTCGGGTAGTACCCCTCGGTGTTCAGCGTACCGGTGAAAAGCGCTTCGGCTACCCCGGCGGCGATGAACAACGATACGCCGCTGCCGATGCCCCATTTGGAGACCACCTCGTCCATAAGGAAGACCAGATAGGACCCGACACACAATTGCAATATGATGATTATGCGGGCTATATTCTGTCCGTCCAGTATGCCCGAACCGCCGAAAGTTCCGTTAAGTCCGGTGACCAGAGAGTCGGCCGGGGTCAGGTATCCGAACACCTGTGGAATCGCTTCCACCAGTATCATGACTATGACCAGGAACTTCTGGCTGCTCTGATAGACCGCCTTGTCATCGTTGTCGGTGAGGTCCAGCTTGATTATCTTAGCCCCAACGAACAGCTGCATTATGATGGAGGCGGTGACTATCGGACCGATCCCCAGATGCATGAGCGATCCCTGCGCACCGGCCAGGATCGCCCTGTACTGAGCGAAGATATCGATCGTTTTCGTACTGTCCAACCCGTACAGGAAGATGTTGGTCATAACGAAGTAGAACGCCAGTATGACTATGACCCACAGTATCTTCGTCCGGAAATGGACGTGCCCCTCGGGTTTGGTTACCGCCGGAAGGCGGTCCGTTATAGGCTTCAGCTTGTACAGCCTGCTCTTCTGGTCTTCGGCCATGAGCATCACGCGAGACTTACTTTGGCACCACGATATGTCCGCCTGATTCTTCAACCTTGGCCTTGGCCAGGGCGGTGGTCTCGGACACTGCGACCTCCAAAGCCATGCTCACGCGACCGTTGCCCAGCAACTTGTCCACACCCAAGACGGTGAGGTCGACGGTCATCTTGCCGTCCTTCTCCACCGCTATGCCCTGGACCTTCATGGCCTCAAGGACCTGTTCCAGATCTCCCACGTTCATGGTGATCTTGGCAGATACCATCTTCTGCGGTCTCTTGAAGCCGTGCCGGCCAAAGTGGTCGGGCATGAATTTCAACATGTACTGAGCCTTGTGCTTGTGCAAACCGGCGTTTCCCCTTCCGCCGCGCTTACCGGCCCCACGTCCGGCCTTCTTGCCGCGTCCGTGGGTCCTGGAGCCCCTGAACTTATCAGTCCTGCTTACCATTTCAGTTCACCTTTAGATCATCCTGGAGATGAGCTCGTTTATCTCCTCTCCCCGGTAGCCCAGGGCGCCCCCGGCCCCGAAGCCGCGCTTGACGCCTTCGTAGCCTTTCTTGGGCGGGCTCAGGCGGAACAAGGGCTTGACGTCCTTCATCTCCGAGTACTTGGCCTCGTCCTTGGCTATACCCTTGGCGAAGGCCATGATGGACCCGAAGGCAGTGCCGTCCTTGACCACCTCATCGTCTATGGGTTTGTCGCCAACGAGCCGGCCGCGGAACTTAATCATGCGGGCCAAGGTCTCTTCCGAAACCTCGCCCCAGGTGATGTAATCCTTGGCCTTCATCAGCATGCCCTTTATCTCGGCCGTCTCCGGCAGAACCACGCAGTGGTTGGCGCGGGTCAGGCGAAGCATGCGCATGGTGTCCTCGATGTCACTCCTCACTCCGGGGTGGCCGCGGATGCGTATAGCTGCGTATGCCATGTTCATTCCTCCTGTCCAGGCGCGGCGTTCTCGGCCATGTGCACCTGCACCGGTCCGCTGACGATGTGCTGCCTCTTCTCCTGCTCCTCGGAAACGCGCATCTCGATGGTGTTCCTCAGGGCGTAGAAGGTGGCGTAAGCGTAGTTGACGGTGGTCTTGGTGTGGCCCTTGGCGAATCCCCAGGAGTCCTTCACACCAGCCAACGTCAGAATGCTCTTGGCCACGTCGCCCACCGCCAGGGATATACCCCGGGGGGCGGGTTTCAGGTACACCTCGACCGAGCCGGACTTGCCGACCACGGTGAAGGGGAGCGAGTGCGGCGTGCCGCAACCGCATTCCCACGAGCCGCATCCGCGCTTGATCTCGATTATGCCCAGCTTGGCGTTGTCGATGGCCTTGCGTATGGAGGGTCCTACCTCCTTGCCCTTCGCACGTCCTATACCGATGAAGCCGTCGCCGTTGCCGACCACGCAGGTGATACGGAACTTGACCCTCCGTCCAGAGTCGGTCATCCTCTGCACTATGTTCACGTCGATGACCTCGTCCTTCAGGTCGGGGAGCAGTATGTCTATGATCTCTGCCTCGCGCAGGGGGAGCTTGGTGGCCAGGGCCTGGCTCATGGTGGTTATCTCACCGTTGAGCACCATCCTGCCTAATCTGGTCTTCGGTACCCAGTCCATGTCACTTCGCCTCCATGCGGCTCTTAATGTCCTTAACCATCTTCTCCACGTCCTCGCCGACGTGCTTTCCCGCCAGGCGCTCCTTGCTGGGCAGCACTTCCTTTCCGTGAGGTATCTTCATTCCAGCGTCCACCATGCCCTTCAGGGCGGCGAACGCCGTGGCGCCCTTGGCGGGCACCTTGAGGCCTATGTCGAGCACGGCCTCGGTCACTCCCTTGGCCACGGCCTTCTTACCGGCCAGGTAGCCGGTAAGGTACGCGGCGGGCACGTTCCCGGTGGCCTTGTCCCATCCCATCTCCAGCAGTTCGCGGGAGTGGGCGGTGACCAGCACCTGGTCGCCCTTAGGGTCGAAGTCCACTATCTGCACGCTGGTGTGGCGCAACGAGGTGCGCACCACGGCGCGCGGGACCCTGGCCCTGAGCAGGCGAGCCCTCTGTCTGTAATCGGTCCGGCCTTCCCGCCGGCGGCGGAAGGCCACTTTGTATCTCGGTCCCTGAGCCATCAGTTCTCCCCCTTAAGGTAGCCTTCGGTCTTCAGGTGCATGAGCAGGTTGTTCCTGCTCCTGAACATGCCGCCCTTGGCCTTCATATAGAATTCGCGGTACACGGTCCTGTTGATCTTGCCCTCGTCACGCAGCTCGCGCAGCGTGGCGCGTAGAGGCCTGATCGTCTGGATCCATGCCTCCTTCTTCGGCCTTCTGGCCGTGGATGTACCCTTCCTGCTGCCCTGTCCACGCCTGCGCCCCTTGGCCTTCTGGGCCAACCGGTGGCGCGCCCGTCCACGGGAGATGCCCCGTACGGGCAGGGCGCGGATGGACCCGGACTGGACGGCGGTCCTTATGTCCGCCCGGGTTATGGCGTCTGCGATGTCCTCAATGCGGTTCGGGTCGATCCAGACCCGGTTCTCACCGCATTTCAGAACTTCGGCCGCCATGCGCTTCTGGTTCTTCAGATCCATCGTCTTCACGTCCTGTTGAGTATACGGATGCCTAGTTCATCCGCCTTTTCGGTTATTGCCATTCTCTTCTTCCCGCCCACGGTGCCACCTATGCGTATCGCTTGCACCTTGGGGTCCACCTTCTCCACTTGGCCAGGGTTGTACACCATGACCTCCTGGAATCCGGAGGGGTGATAGTCGCGCACCATCTTCGGGCCGCGGTAGCCGATCGAGACGACCGGCGGGCGGTACGAGAGGTGACGGCGCATCTTGGAGTGTATGCCTCTCGGCTTCCTCCATTTCTCGCCGAGGCGCTTGTATCGGAACCACTCCTGCCTCTTGAAGGCCGGACGGGCATCGTTCTTGGCGTCCCTGAACTCCAAGGCTGCCTTGATCTCGTCGGTCAGCTGGGCCTTGACCTTGGTAACGGTCTTGGGGGCCTCCTTGGCCTCCACGATCTCCGTCCCGACCTCGCTCAGCAGCTCGACCCAGTGGTCGGCGATCTTGTTGCCGACACCGTCCAAAGCGTCAACGATCTCCTTCTTGCGCTTCTCGTCATGTAGCGCTTCCAGCAGCTCGTCCCGCTCCTTTATGCCCATATCGGCCAGCTGTGCGGTGTACTCCTCCCGGTAATAGGGAAGGTCCTGTATCTTCTTGATCTCCTTCTTGGCCGACATCACTTAGGCCTCCTTGCCTTCTCGACGATATAGATACCATCCTGGAAGACCCTCGGGTCGAAACCGCGGATCTTGGTGGCGCGCTCGATGTTCGCCGCGGTCTGCGAGACCTTCTCCAGGTCCGAGCCGGTGACGAACACCTCGTTCCCCTTTATGGTGACCTTGGCTCCAGCTAGGATCAGCGCGGAACGGGTCGCCTTCTCTCCCAAGAAGTTCTCGATGACGAACTTGTCGCCCTTCACCGCGATCTTCATGGGGAAGTGGGAGTAGACCATCTTCATGTAGTACTCGAAGCCGTGGTTGGCTCCCTCGACCATGTTCTTCAGGTGCGAGGTGTACGTTCCGACCAAGGCCTTCTCCTTGGTGCGGGGGTACTCGCACTCGATGTGGAGCATGTCGTCCTTCAGGGAGACCATGACCTTGGGGTGGGTAAAGTCACGGGTCACGGTGCCTTTCGGCCCCTTGACGGTGACCTCGGCGCCCTTCATGGTGACCTTTACCTCTTTGGGCACGTGCACCTTATCGTCCAAATGTCCGGTTACAGTCATTGTCATCCCCTCAGTACACGAAGGCCAGCAGCTTACCGCCGACCCCCTTCTCCTTGGCTTTCATATGCGTTATCACGCCATCGGTGGTGGTCAGTATGAGCACGCCGAAGTCCTGGGCCGGCAGATAGCGGGCCTCGAACTGCTCCATGTCAACTTTCTTCACCGAGTAGCGCGGCTTGATCACGCCGCAGTTGTTGATCTTTCCCTGCAGCATTACCTTGAACACTCCGGCCTTGCCGTCCTCTATGAACTCGAACTGGTTGATGTAGCCGTTGTCTTGCATCACCTTGAGCACTCGACCTATGAGCTTGGATGAGGGCCTGATCAGGCACTCGTTCTTGCCCACGGCCGCGGCGTTCTTGATGGTGGACATCGCATCATTCAATGGATCGCTCTGCATTTTTTTCACCTCACGAGTACTTCTTGAACCCTATCTGCGGCGCGATCTCCCTGAAGCATTGCCGGCACAGGTGCATGCCGTAGCGGCGGACTATGCCCCTCTTGCGGCCACACCTGGTGCAGCCCACGCTCCTTCCGAACTTCTTCTTGGGCTTCAATCGATCACCTCGACGTTGAACTTCTCACTCACGAACTTCATCGCCTCTGCCCTGGTCATGCGGTGGGTGTGGGGCACGGGGCGACGCATTATGCGGCGCCTGGAAATACGCTTTCCGGGTCTCTGGATGGACACGCTGACGTCCATGCCGAATATGCCGATCTCCGGGTCGTACTTCATCCCGGAGAAGTCGGTGTAGTCGGGAATGCCGAAGGACAGGTTGCCCTCGCGATCAAAGGAGTAGGAGGCGATGCGGTTCTCGCGTATGTTGAACGCCCTCTTCAGGAAGTCCAGGGCCTTCTCGCCACGCAGGGTGACGATGCAGCCGATGGGCATGCCCTCGCGGATGCCGAAATCGCGGTTAGTGACCTTGGAGATGGTCTGCTTGGACTTCTGCCCAGTGACCATCTCGATGACCTTCTGTGCCTTCATCAGGCGTTCTCCGGCCTCTCCCACGCCGATGTTCACGACCACCTTCTCGACGCGCGGCAGGCGCATGACGTTGTCCTTGTTCATGCCGCTCTCACCTCAGGCAGTAGTATCTCAGGGGTCTTGTTCCCGATGATGAACACGTTGTCCTTGACGGTCAGCTTGCCGTTCTTGAAGCGGACGAGGTTCGGGGAGGAGGAATGCTCCTCCAGTTGTTCTTCCACGATCATTATCTGTCCGGCGCTGCTGCCGCTGATGACCATGGCCACGTTGCCCTGGACCATCTTGAAGGCCTCCAGGACCTTCTGGGTGGGCAGCTCGACCTTCAGCACGTCGCCGGTCTTGTAGCTGTCCTCGTCCACCAGTATGTTGCGCCCGTCATGCAGGTTCAGTTGCATGCGGCCGCCAGTGATCACGGTCTTGTTCTCGATGCGGCACAGTTTCCACTTGGCGCGGTCCTCGGCCACCTCGGTCAGCATCAGCTTGCCGCGGTTGTCCAACAGCATGCGGTAGTGCTTGCTGGTGGCCACGAGACTTATGACGTCCATGAGCCCGACCGGGAACTTCTCCTCGGTGACCACCTTTCCGTCCACCAGCACTTGCTTGGAGGACAGGATCTTCTTGGCCTCGGCCGCGGTGTCGGCGACCTTCAGCATGTCCCTGAGCACCACGCTCAGGGGCATGCAGCGGTCCAGTGCGTGCGGGCCGGGGTTGGGGCTGGTCACCCATACGTTGCTCTTCCTAGACACCGGCCAGCTCTTCGGTGCGTTCAATCTTTTTAAATCTTGGGTCATGAGGAGGCCTCCTCGTTTTGCAGCTTGCGCTTGCGATAGTTGTCTTTCAGATCCAGCTTGGTGACCTCGACGTTCGAGGCGTGTACCGGCCTCTCGGTCATGGTCCCGTCGGCCTTGGCGATGGTGACGCCTTCGATGATCAGCCTTCCCTTGGCGGTGTCCACGCTGGTGACCTTTCCCTCGATGCCGAGTGCGTCCTCGTCACCGCGGAGCACCCTTACGGTGTCGCCCTTCACGACGCGCACGGTGCGGCGTCCCAACTTCTCCATCAGCTCCTTGCTGAGGTGGGAGCCGACGCTCTTGTTGCGCACGTGGTTCGGCGCGTTGTACAGCGCCTTCCTTTGCTTCCTTGCGTACTTGCTCGTCATTTCCTGCACCTCACACTATGGTCGAAGCGGTGGCGGCCACGCGCGGCCAGCGCTCGGCGGCCTCTCTGGCCACCGGGCCCTTTATATCGCTTCCCTTGGTCTCGCCCTCTTCAGTGGTGATGACCGCGGCGTTGTCCTCGAAATGCACCATGGTCCCGTCCGCGCGGCGGAAGGGCCTTCTCTGGCGCACTATGATAGCGTAGACGACCTGCCTTCTCATCTCGGGCGTCCCCTTCTTCACCGAGGCGATGACTATGTCACCGACGGCGGCAGCGGGGCAACGTCCGTGCACTCCGTGATAGGAGGGTACGGCGATGACGCTGATGATCTTGGCGCCGGTGTTATCCACCACGTCCAGGTGCGATCCGGTTATGATGCCCCTGGTCTGGGTCCCTGCCAATCCCTTCATGCGCTCACCTCTTCTCCACGACGACGAAGGACACCGTCTTGCTCAAGGGGCGGCATTCCATGATGCGCACCTTGTCCCCGGCCGCGATCTCCAGGCACGGAGGGTTGTGGGCGGTGTAGCGGCTCGTCCTCTTCTCGAATCGTTCGTACTTCTTGTCATACTTCAAGTAGTTCCTCTCGACCACGGCGCTGCCGTTCATTTTCACAGAAACGACGATGCCGTCTATGATCTGCCCCCGCACCGGGAGCTTCCCGTGGAATGGACAGTGCTTGTCCTCGCAGGTGGCCGAGGGGGCCTTGACATCAATGCCAATGTCTCTAACTTCGCTCATTAGATCACCTAATTCTCTTGATCCTATCCTCTGGTCGATGCTGGATCTCGGATCCTCGGACCCTGATCCTCTCGCCCTGGTATGTGAACTCGAACTCATGACCGAACTTGGGTATCCACCTCTCCCTGCCTTGGCAGGAGATGGCCAACATGTTCTTGGTCTCGTCCACCACCTTCCCGCGCAACAGGTGCCCGGGACAGCTGGATTCCACCACCTCGATGTCCAGTCCTATGAATTCTTGTCTCATGAAATCCCTCTTGTCCATGGCTCCTACCGTACCTCGGTCTTGAAGCCCATCTCTTCCAGGGTCTGCGCGACCTTCTTCTTGTGGTCGCCCTGGAGCTCGATCTTTCCTTCTTTGGCGGTGCCGCCGGCGGCGCACTTGTTCTTCAACTTGCGCGCCAGGTCGTCCATGTCTATGTCAGTGGCGTCGATGCCGTCGACCACGGTGACGATCTTGCCGTAGCGCCTGCTGTCAGTGTAGATCCTTACGGACTGCTGTTCTCTGGCGATCTCCTCGCACATGCACAGCTCTTTAGGGAGCCCACAAACCGAGCAAATATCGGCCATTATTGTTCTTCCTCCTTCTGGACGGTTAGGATCCTGGCGATATTGCTCCTTAAAGCCCTGATCTTCCCCGGGTTGTTGGGGGCGCCGCCCATGGCGGCCGCCCCCTTCTCGTGCATGAGCTCGTCCTGAAGCTCGCGGAGCTTCTTGGTGCGCTCGTCCACGTTCATTTTCTTGATCTCAGATACCTTGATTAAAGCCATTTATTCAGCCACCTCCTTCTTAGTGTCCTCCGCCGGGGTATCCTCAGCGGGGTGCTCGGCGATGACCGAGACCTCCTCCTGCTTCTTCAGCAGTTCCGCCAGGTCAGGGTTGGCCAATATGGCGGCCTCCATGCCCATGACGTCTATCTCGGCGGGCAGGCGGGCGCCTGGCTGCATGATCTCGACCTGCACGCCAATGACTCCCGGCTTCAGCTTGGCCACGGCGAACCCGGTACCGACGAACAGCAACCGGCTCTCACCGCAGTATTTTATGTAACCATCCTTGAACTTCTCGGCGTTGAGGTTGGGGTTCTCGACCTCCTGGACCTCGATCTGGGGGTTGTCGTAATGGTAATTGTCCTCGATGGCCTTGGTCAGTGACTTGATGGCCGCTCCCCGGCGCCCGATGACTATACCAGGCCTCTCGACCACCAAGGTCACCCTGGTGCCCATGGGGGTCCTTTGGACGTCCACGCCACCGAAACCAGCGCGGTCGACGGTCTTCATCAGATACTCCTTGAGGAGAACCCTTCTGATGTTCTCCGCCACGAACTTCCTTTCGCTGGCCATTTACTGAACCTCCTCCAGTATGACTTCGATGTTCACGGTCTGCTGGTTCCACGCGGTGCTGCGGCCATGGGCCCTCGGCATGTAGCCGGGGATGGTCCGTCCCAGGTGGGATGATATTATGCGGACGCGCATGTTGTCGGCGTCCAGCCCCTTGTACTCGGCGTTGGCCTTGGCGCCCTTCAGCACCTTGATTATGGCCGCGGCGGCCTTCTTGGGGAAGCGCCCCGGTCCCACGCCGGTCTTGTGCGCCACACCGAAGTTGTGGCGGCGGATCGGCACCGGGCGGCGCAGGTCCACGACCTCTTCCAACATCTGTATGGCGACGTCGACCTTCTTACCCCTTATCATCCGGCAGATCTCACGGGAGAACTTGGGAGAGATAGGTAGCTCCTTGGCGATGGCCTTGGACGTTGTGTCCGGATCAGATTGAGCAGTGTATCCAACCATGTCTTGTCACCTCACTTCAGCGGCATGAACTTGGAGCCCCTGGTCGCACCGACACCTGGACCGGAGTGCTTTACAGCTCCCCTGGTCTGAGCGAATTCGCCCAGGAAGTGTCCGATCATCTCGGGCTTTACCTCGACTTCCTTGAATTCCTTTCCATTGTACACGGCCACACGGCGACCGACAAAGGCCGGCACGATGGGTATGTCCCTGCGGTGGGTGCGTACCACATCCTGTTCTCCGGCCACTATCTTGTCGAAAGTGGTCTTCTGTTCCTCGTTGAGTCCGCGGCGGAAGGACCTTCTGGCCCTGGATGGCAACAGGTCGACCATCTCCTCGAAAGGCATCTCCTGAAGTTGTCCCAGGGTGAATCCGCGGTAGGTGAACTCCTTCTTCCTACGAGCGGTCATCATGCCCTTCTTCTTCCTCTGCTTCCTCCTCGAGGATTTGGTGCCAGTCAGCTTAATATCTTCAGCCATCTAGAATCACTTCCTCTTCTTCTGGGGGGAAAGCCTTCCGACCTTCCTTCCCGGCGGTGCGTTCCTCGATACGGTGCTCGGCTTGCCCACGTGCGGGTGACCTCCTCCGCCGTGCGGGTGATCGACCGCGTTCATGGCCACTCCCTTCACCTTGAAGTATGCCTTGCTCTTGCTGCGGTAAGCATGGAACTTCTTCCCCGCCTTAGCGAAGGGCTTCTCGGAAGCTCCTCCGCCCGCGATTATACCAATGCCGGCGCGGCACCGGGGATCAAAGTTCTTGAAAGCGCCGGAGGGCAGCTGCACCACGATGGAGTCGCCCTTCGTCACCACGGTGGCGTAGGTTCCGGCAGTCCTCACGAACTTGCCACCGTCACCGGGCCTGGCCTCCAGATTATGGACCAAGGTACCTTCGGGTATGTTCGCCAGGGGCAGGACGCTGCCCAGCTTGAGGTCGGAGGTGCCATCCATTGTGACTTGCTGTCCGACCATCAGGCCTTCCACGGCGATGATCTTGTCCTTCTCCCCGTTCTCGAACTTCACCTCGGCCACCGGGCTGTTGCGGCCCGGGGCGTGGATGATGTCCGTAACGGTCCCCGCCTTCATCTCGACATAGGGATGCTTGATCTCTCCCACGTGCCTGTGGCTCGGGGATGTGTAGGTCATGGTCCCGCGACCCCTTCTCTGTTGTCTCAGTTGTCTTCCCATGTTCCCCCTCCTCAGAACACTCCGATCCTCATGCCGATGTCCTCGGCCGAGTATCCTTCAGCTAGCTTGATCACAGCGTGCTTCCCTTCCTTGGAGATCTTGGTCCAGATTTTGTCCACCTTGACCTCGAAGTACTCTTCGAAGGCCTTTTTGATCTCCGCCTTGGTGGCGAAGCGGTCTACGATGAACTCGATCTTGTTGCCGTCCTTGAAATCCTGGGTGGGCGTGCCGGTCATGTAGTTCATGGTCTTTTCCGTCACATACGGGTAAAGCAATACCTTTCTGGCCATGCTTACCACCCTCCTACTATCTTCAATGCGGATTCAGTGAACACCGTCAGTCTGCCGGGCAGTCCGCCCGGGGCCAGATGGCCGGGGTTCAACATCTCGGCGAAGGCCACCTCGACGCCAGGCAGGTTCCTGGCGCCCTTTATCACGGCGGCGTCGCTGCTAGATACTACAATAAGCAGGCTGCGGGGCATGCGGTAAGGCCTGCCGCGCATCTTGCCACGGCCAGCGCGTATGCGTATGCCGTCCTTGGCCCGGACCACGTCGTCGGAAAGCCCTATGCTCTTCAGGACGTCCAGGACCTCATCGGTGCTCTTTATGTCCTCCAGGCGGTCCTCGATGACCACTGGGAGGGTCAGCTCGTCGTTGAACTGGTGGCCGCGGGCCTTGACCTTCTCCACATCCGAAGTGGCGGCCAGGGCCGATAGCTTGGCCAACAACCTCTCCTTCTGGTTGACCTTCATGGTCCAGATCTTCTCGACCCGGGGCGGGTGGGCGCGGCGTCCTCCCACGTTGTTGGGGGACTCGGCACCCTTGGCTCCCTGGGCCAGTCTCTGGACGCGGGCCACGCCGCGTCCCTTGCCCCAGGTGGAGACCGAGTGCCGTATGCCGGCGCCGGGCTTCGGTCCGTAGGGTTGCCTCTTGTTGGACTGCTCAGCCACTACGGCCCTCTGTATGACGTCGGGCCTGAACTGGGTGGAAAAGACCTCGGGCAGAGCCTCGGTCCTCAGGACCTCGCCGTTCAACGAATATACATTAACATCTGACATTGCTTACGCCCCCTGCTTGGATTCGGTGGATATATACACCATCTCAGGCGCTTCCTTCAGGTCCGCCTGCTGTCTCCTTACCGGGTCCCTCATCCGCACTAGCCTCTTGGTCGGGCCGGGCACGGAGCCGTGTATGAGCACGAACGGGTTCCTGACCTCGCCGTAATGCAGGAAGCCGCCCTTGGGGTTGATCTCCTGGCCGCTCTCCCCTACCTTGAGGATGAGCTTGTTGACCTCGGTCCTCTGGTGGTAACCCATCTGACCGGACTGAGGCACCGTGGTACGTACGTAACCAGGCCGCTTCGGGCCCAGGTTACCAACGGCGCGGCGGTGCTTGCTGTTCTTGTGGGACATGAGCTTCAAACCCCAGCGTTTGGTGGCGCCCTGGAAGCCCTTTCCCTTGGTTATCGCAACGACGTCGATCATCCCGCCAGCCTTGGCGAAATCACCGATGGCGATGTCCTTGCCCAGCAGTCCCTTGGCAAACTCGACCCTGGCCTCCATGGTGCCGCCGCCGATGCGCAGTTCCATGAGCTCAGGGCGCTTCTTCGGCACACCAGTGACCAGCTTGGGCTGGGTGAACGCCAGGAGCCTCACGTCCTCGGTGTCGACCTCTTTCATCTTCTTCCAGGTCTTCTCCGCGTCCGCCTTCTTGGGGACGGGCAGCAGCCTGGACAGGTTCTCTTCCAGCTGGGTGGCCCAGACCTCCCCGGCGGTCTTCAGACCGTAGCGGGTGTTCTCGTAGATGCGCACCGCTGCCACCTTCATCGGAGGAACCTCCAGAACGGTGACCGGCACCCTGATCTCCTGACCAGTGGTGGTGCTGCTCTTGCGGTGGTCCACGATGAACGCGTGGGTCATACCTGCTTTGTAACCGGCAAATCCCTGGACCTTCGGGCCTTCGCTGATCTCGGGCCACGAATCCAGTCTCGGTGTCTGTGTGAGGGCCCTCTTCCTCGGACTGAAGCCCTTGGACCCCCTTCTCGGACGTCTTATGTTTGACATGCTTCTCCCTCTTCTTTTCCTGTGAGAGAGCACACTCTCTTTCGCTAACGCCTGTTCTCAAGAGTGTTGAGGTCAGCACCTTCGACCGTGACACCGTCATCGCCCTCCAGAATGTGCCTAGGGGGGCGGCTTAGGGTTGCGTATGCATTGCCCAAGGGGTCTGGTCGAACGTCCTCAGTGCGTTGAGCAGAACTCGCATATTGTCATTTGTATTTAAAACAATCGCTACCCACTATATAAATAAAGGAAAAAGGAAGGTCCTGCTGGACATCGTCAGAGCTTGCCTTCCTTGGCTTTCTTCTGCAGACGGTTGCGCCGTTCCTTGGAGGTGAAGCCGGTGACCTGCTCAAGGAAGGCGTTCCACTTCTTGATGGTCTCCGCGACCACGTCCAACGAGGCGTCCTTGTTGGTGACGGTGTTGATATCCAGCATGGTCTTGCTCATGACCTTGATCTCGATCCTGGTCATGGCCCCGTAGGAGGACACGCAGGAGCCGTTCTCCACCTTGGCCGAGCCAAAGGCGGCCTCCATCATCTTGCGCAGTCCATCATCTTCCAAGTTCCCGTAGTTACCCTTCTTGATGTCGTAATCCATGATGATACCTCTAAAGTGCCAGGTCCTCTTCCAGGTAGCGGTGTACGTCCACCGAGGTGCGCATCACGCCCTCCAGGTCCACCAGCGAGGACCACTCCTTCCGGCATTGGCAGTTGTGACCTTCCAGCAGGTCGGCGTCCTGCTCGAAGTTGAACCTCTCTAGGACGCCGAGCAGCCTCTTGTTGCACTCAGGGCAGTTATGCACGCCCCGCTGGGTGCCGGCACCGCTCGGTGAGGAGAAGATGCGCACGCCCGATATCTCCTTCTTCACCTTGAGCACCTCGAACAAGGACCAGATCCACGGCGGTCGGTAGTCCCCGCGGCGCCACAGCCCCTCCACCAAGGTTTCCTTCTGCACGTTGAGCGGATTGACGGAAACGCTCTCGGACCGCGGGGCGGCGAATCGAACGGACGCCAAGGTGTCGGCGATGGCGTCCCTCTCCGTGAGATAGGGCGGTTTCAACAGCAGGTAGGTCCTCACCGGCAGCCCCCGTTCGTTGCTCGCCTCGGCCGCCCGGACATAGTCCTTGACGCCGAAACCCTTGTGCACGCTGCAGCGGAGCACGGTGTCGGAAGCGCTCTCCAGCCCCAGGGCGATCGAGGCATAGTCCGGCAATTGCTGCAGGACCTCCGGGGTCACGAACTCCGGCCGGCTCTCGAAGAGCACGCGCTTGGCGCCATCGAACGCCCTCAATATCCTGTCCCGAACCTCCACTGGCACCTCGTTCTGGTCCAGGAAGCTCCCGGAGGTGTACAGCTTGACCATGCGCTCCCCCTCGTAACGGGCCAGCACCGTGTCCAGCTGGGCTGAGAGCTCTTGAGGTCCGATGCCCTCGATGCTCTCGGTGTTGTAACCGCACATGGAACAGCCGCCCTGGCGGGACCAGTGACAGCCTCGGGTGCGGAAGATAGCCACCAGGGCCTTCTCCCTCTTCCCCTCGACCACGTCGTCCTCCTTCCAGACCGTCACCGGTTTGGATAGGTCCAGGTCCCTCATAGGCGCTCCATGTCCTTCCATAGCAAATGCCCCTTAGTATTTTAGTGCTGCGCTCCCCTTTACCAATATTTTATATCCTCTCTTCCGAATTTGGCGCCTGGAGAGACCTCATGGCCAGAAAGATCGTTGTCGTCGGAGGGGGAGCGGCGGGGATGACCGCTGCGTCCACTGCCAGGGAGCACGGGACGGACGAGATCACCCTAATAACCGAGGACGAGCACGTGGCCTACTCCCCTTGCGCCATACCCTTCGTCATCGAAGGGAAGATCAAGGACTTCCCCAGCATCGTAATGCACACCCCCGAGTTCTACGAGAGCGAGAGGGACATCAAGGTGCTGGTCAAGACCCGCGTGGAGAAGGTCGACCTGGAGAAGAAGCAGGTATCCACTGCCGACGGAAGCACCCTCGCCTTCGACGCCCTTATCCTGGCCACCGGTGGCACGGTCTTCGTCCCTCCGGTGGAGGGCAGGGACCTGAAGGGCGTATGCCCGGTGAGATGGATATCCGACGGCGAGGTCATCATGCAGCGCCTGCCGGAGGTCAAGCAGGTCGTGGTCGCCGGGGCCGGGGTCATCGGTCTGGAGGTGGCCGTCGCCCTGCACGAGCGGGGCAAGCAGGTAACCGTGGTGGAGATGTTCGACCAGGTGGTCCCCCGTATTCTGGACAAGGACATGGCCAAGCTGGTCCAGTCCCATTGCGAATCCTTAGGCATAAAGTTCGTCCTCGACGCCCCCCTGTCCAAAATAGAAGGAAAGGGGGAGGTCGCCGGCGTGGTCGCCGGAGGCGCTAGCGTCCCCTGTCAAATGGTCATCATGGCCACAGGTGTACGGGCCAACCTGAAGCTCCCGGAGCAGATGGGGCTGGAGATCGGTCCTCTGGGAGCGGTGCGAGTGAGCCCGAGCCTGCAGCCCTACCGCAAAGGAAGGCTGGTCCCGGACGTCTACCTGGCCGGTGACGTGGTGATGTGCCAGAGCGCAGTTGTCGCTGGTCCGACCATGAGCCAGCTGGGCTCCACCGCCGTCCGCCAGGGACGCGTGGCCGGGATTCGCGCCGCCGGAGGGAAGGCCTCGTTCCCCGGGACGGCCAGCCCGTTCATCAGCGTCATAGGCGGGCTGCAGGTCGGCGGGACCGGCATGTCCTGTTCATTGTCAGAATACTATGGCCTCAAGGTCAAGGAGGCAGTGGTCCAAGGTCATTCCCATGCCAGGTACTATCCTGGAGGGAAGGAGCTTACGGTCAAGCTCCTGGCGGACGCGGAGACCGGCAGACTGGTCGGCGGGCAGCTCGTGGGCTACGGCGACGTCACCGGAAGGGTTAACTGGATCACCACCGCGCTGCTCGAGAACGTCACCGTCCAGGAGTTCGTGGAGCGCCTGGAGAACGCCTACTGCCCCCCGACCTCCATGGTCGTGGACCCGGTGAACGCCGCGGCCGAGAAACTGGCTAAAGAGTTTTGAGGCTGAGCGGCAAATTAGATTAATATCCGCGGCTTATCCAGCCCTGAGCATCATGGACGTCGAAGAGCGGTACGCACTAATAGCCAGGAACACCGAGGAGATCATCACCCCGGAGGACCTCAGGGAGGTACTTCGGAACAAGGCCTCGCCTACCGGCTACATCGGCTTCGAGCCGTCTGGCTTTGTGCACATCGGATGGATGGTCACCGCGCAGAAAGTGCGCAACTTCGTGGACGCCGGTTTCCACTTCATCATATTCCTAGCCGACTGGCACGCCTACATCAACGACAAGCTTGGCGGGGACATCGAGAACATCCGCGTCTGCGCGGAGTACATGAAAGACTGCTTCGAGGCGCTCGGCGTTCCCCGGGAGAACGTCGAGTACAAGCTAGCCTCCGATATAATGGACGACATCGATTACTGGGAGACGGTGATGAAGGTCGGGAAGGCCTCCTCCCTGCAAAGGGTGAAACGGGCCATGACCATCATGGGCCGCAACGAGGACGAGGCCGAGGTAGATTCGAGCAAGGTCATGTACCCGCTGATGCAGGCGGCGGACCTGATATTCATGGACGTGGACGTGGCCTATGCCGGTCTCGACCAGCGCCGGGCCCATATGCTGGCCCGCGAGGCCGCGGAGAAGATGGAGATCAAGAAGGCGGTAGCCGTGCACACGCCGCTTCTGCCCGGGCTCAAGGGCGGCAACCGCATGGACCCAGTCGCCTCCAAGATGTCCAAGAGCGACCCCGAAGGGGCGCTGCTGATCCACGATTCGCCGGAGGACCTCAAGAGGAAGCTGAGCAAGGCCTTCTGCCCCCCGGAGACGGAAGAGAATCCGGTCCTAGCCATAAGCAAGTACGTGCTCTTCGAGAGGATGGACGTATTGCGCTTCGAGCGCCCGGAGAAGTTCGGGGGGAACATAGAGTTCCATTCCTACGAAGAACTGGAGCGCACGTACCTGGCGGGCAAGCTGCATCCCATGGACCTGAAGAACGGCACCGCGGCCGCCCTGGCCGAGGTGCTGGCGCCCACCCGCGAGTACTTCAAGAAGAAGCCGGAGAACTACGAGCGCATCAGCCAAATAATATCCGGGGTCAAGAAGCTGCGCTGATCATCTCAGCGTGCGCAGATAGGCCATGGACTTCTGCAGGCAGATGTTGAGGATGGCCTCCGCATCGCCCACGCCGACCAGTCCGGCCGCCCCGCCGTGGCCGCCGCCGTCGTTGTCCGTCTCCTCGCCCACGTCCCCCAGCAATTGACCGAGGTGCAGGCCTTTGCGCACCAGGTCCTGCCTGGCCCGGGCGCTCAGGCGGAACTCCTGGTTACGCTGCGAAGCGACGAAGGCTATGTCCGCCCCCAGGTTGAGGAGGGCCTTGCACACCGACGATTCGAAGGAACTGCCCTGCGACACGGCCACGATGTACTCGCCGACACGTTCGAAGCGCAGGCGCTGCCCACCCTTCATCTGTGCCACCCGCTCGGAGATGTCCACGGGCGATTCTGTAATGGCCAGCACCTCCTCCATGCTCAGGTTCGACCCTTCTATCAGGGAGGCGAAGGCCCTCAGGGACCCGGGATTGGAGAAACGGAAATGGCCGGTGTCGGTAAGTATCCCGGCGCACAGGGCCATGGCCATGTCGCGGGTGATGGGCCTCCCGGCCTTCTGTATAATTTCCAGGACAAGCTCGGCGCAGGAGCGCTTGCTGTCATCGCAGAGGTAGGTGCCGCGCCCCTCCCATTTCGTAGAGGGGCAGTGATGGTCGATGATGATCATATCCCCCTGCATCTGACTGAAGATGCCCAGCTGCTCCGGCGAGGAGGTGTCCAGCACCACGATGAGGGGATAGCTCCGTTCTACGCGGGTCAGTAGCTCCATTCCTAGGCGTGCGGAGACGTTCTTGGAGGTGCGGTCCAGTCCTTCCACGGGGAATATCACCGCGGGAGGGAAGGCCTTGGCCAAGGCGTAGGCGCTTCCCAACGCGTCCGGGTCGGCGTTGCCGTGGACCAGGATGAGCTTGTCCGATGACAGCCTGCCGATGATGTCTTCTATCATCCGGGGCAAGCAACGCCTCCGGCCAATATCCAATTTGTTGTTAAAAGTAGGAAAGGGGGGAGGATCATTCGTCCTCTTCGTCCACCTTTTTCGGGGCGCCCTGCTGGGCTCCCAAAGCACGGTTCAACTGTTCCTGGAGGCTCTGGAACTTCTCCTTAAGCATCTTCTCCTGGCGGTCCAAGCTCTTGATCCTGATCTCGGTGGTCTCCTTGTCCTCCTCGATCTCCTTCAGGATGGCAGGGTTGTCGTTGACCTTGATCATCAGGGAGCCGACGCTCTTATACAATATTCCGTCCGCAGGGACCTTCTTGAGCTCCTCGATGGTCATGTCCATCTCTTTCAGCATGGCGTCCATCCTGATCTTCTGGCTCATTACGGTCTGCAATTGCTGTTGAAGCTGCTGGAACTGGGCGATCTGATTCTGAAGTTTGGGGCTTATCTCATCCATCGATTTCACCGACCGTTTCACTCATTTTTTCCGCTATGCTCATCCATCGGATGTAGGAATTTAAAGCTGCCCTCAGGGCAGAAAGATCGTCCGCGTCCAGCTCAAGGGTCATCGAACCCTCCGAGGAACGGACGTCGGCCCTGGTGCGGGGGATCTCCCTGCCCGCCTCCGGACCTATGGCCTGAGCCACGTTGAAGGCGTAGGGCGAGCGCACCGCCAGGGTGGCTCGGAACATTTTACCGGCCCTTTATTATCTTCTTGACGTTGGGCCGCTCCTTGTAGAACAGCTTGAAGCCGCAGTTCTCGCACTGCATGCCCACAGCGTTGAGGTCGGAGCGGATGGGTTTCTCGCACTGGCCGCACTTGTATGTCAAGTAAAGTTCACTCCTTGCTTTGTGCCTCGGCGACCTCCTTGGAGATCGCCTCCCTCATCCTGGGGGTGTAGCAGCCCGCGGCGAACTTGGTGTCGCAGTGCCTGCAGGCCCATATTCCGGACGCCACCCTCTTCACGTTCTTGTGGTGGCAGCTGGGGCATTCGAACTTCGATCTCTGGACCTTCTCGATGTCCCTCGTAAGTTTCCTGGTCACCACGCCGTATCTGGCACCGAATCTGCCAGAGCTACCGGCCTTCAAGGTTCTCTTCGCCATTGCTATCACCCAATCAGTTTTCTTATTTCGACGCCAAGCCTGCGGGAGGTGTCGATCACGTTCTTGACCTGCTCCAGCGTGAGCGCCCCGCTCAAGCCCTTCTGCATGGCCCGCAGGTCCCCGTTGTCGTCAGTGGTAACGGTCAGCCTAGCTGCCGCGACCTTTTCTTCGTCGAGAGTCGGGTCAACCAATATAGAGTTTTCTATCTGCACCGCGGTGACGGACACCGGCACGCACCTTACAGGCATAGGGTAGTCCTCTCCCAGGCCATTGGCGGCCGCGGGCACGACGGCGCTCTTGATCGCCGCCACCGCTCCCAGGGAGCAGGCGTCGAAAAGGTTGCCGTCGAAGTCCAGGACGTATATGTCCACGAAGTTGATCCAGACCTTCTTGCCGGGCTCGATGCACAGCTTGTCCAGATCGATCATCTGGCTTTCCCTGATGCCCCTGTCGACGACACGGGCCAGCTCTATAGAGTTCTCGTCCGGGGGTCCGGACTCGAAGCTGGGGGACGCCATCGGGATTAGCTCGGCGTTGGTGGAGAGCACTCCCTTGTTGGGCGTGTCAGCAAATGGCTCGCCCACGGCCATCTTGACCCCGACGATCACTTCGGTATTGCCGATTTTGACGCGGGAGGAGCCCTCGGCGGTCTCCACCACGTGGGTTTGGATGGATATCTCGCGGAACTGGTCCCAGGCCCGGCCATCGACGCGCTTGCCGTCGGCGATCAGTTTGTGGATATGGTCCCTCTTGATCTCGGAAACGATGGATCTGGACATTTTCAGGCCTCCTCGGTCATTTCCTGAGGTTCGTCCTTGGCCTCGTCCTCCGCCTCGCCGTTAGTGATGGCGTAGCGGCGGCGCAGGGCGTCCTTCTGTATCTCGTAGATCTCGCCGCAAGCCTTGACGCCCAGTTCCAGGGCTCGGTCGAACTCGGCCTGGGTAAGGTGTCCATCCATCTGCATCAGCAGGATCTCCCCGGTGCGGGGGATCATAGCTATCGGAAGATCTGCCTGTCCGAAGTTGTCCTCTTCCTTGTTCAGGTCCAGGACCACCTGGTTGTTGACCTTGCCCACGGCCACCGCGGGCACGATGTCCCTCATGGGGATACCGGCGTCAGCGAGGGCGACGGAGGCGGCGATAAGCCCGGCGCACCTGGTGCCGGCGTTGGCCTGTAGGACCTCGATGTACACGTCGATGGAGGTACGGGGGTAGTTCTCGGTGAACACCACGTGCTCCATCGCTTCAGATATCAACTTGGATATCTCCACCGACCGGCGGTCCGGTCCCGGCCGCTTGCGGTCGGAGACGGAGAAGGATATCATGTTGTACTTGCACTGGACGATGGCTTTGGCCGGGTTCTGCATGTGCCGGGGGTGGCACTCACGGGGGCCATAGACGGCCGCCAATACCTTGTTCTTCCCTATCTCCACGTACGCGGAACCATCGGCGCTCTTGAGCACTCCAGCCTCGATCTTTATGGGCCGGAGCTCATCCACCTTCCGGCCGTCGATCCTTATACCATTTTCATCGATGAGCTTCATATCAGAATTTCCACCCATTTAAAACACCTCACTCTTCCTTGCGATATACCGATTCCAGGAATTCCTTCACCCGCTCGGTCAGTTTCAGGGTCTGCGCTCCCTCATCTATCATCTTTATGGCCTGCATGGCGTGGACCATGTCCTCCATGTTGCCGTCCATCCATATCCTGCCGTTCTGCCCGATGAATATGCGGCAGTTGGTGTAGGTCTTGATCATCTGGATCATGGAGCCGTTCTTGCCTATGACGCGCGGCACCTTGCTGTGGGCGATCTCCACTATCTGTCCGCCCTGCAGCTTGCGCAGCCCCTGTTCCTTCATGGTCACCTGTACCCGCTTGGTCTCGTCCACCGAGAGGACCTTGGCCAGCAGGGTGTCCCCCACTCCAAGGTATCTCGAGGTGTCCCCGAACTCCACGCGCCAAGGCACCTCGTTCACGTGCAGCGGCGCCGGGTATGGCGAGTAAATGTCCACCAGCCAGTTGGATGGGCCGATGTCGATGACCTTGCCGATGATCAGGTCCCCCGGCGCAGGTATGTACCTTCCGCCCAGGGCTATGACGTTCACGAAATTGGCCTTGACGCTCTTTATGCCTAGCATGGCGGCGAAGATCTTGCCGTCATGGACATAGGTCCCCTCTCCGGGCTTCAAGGTTCCGGCGTCCAATACATCGCCGGGAAGCACCAGTTCTCTGGTCATGTTCTCTTGGTTCATTTGATCAACTCTTGGAATATCATATATGATATCATTTCAACTGCTTCGTCTCCGCAGTGCCGTGGGTCTTGTGGTTAAGCCTGTTGAACAGGTCGTCCCGCATACCGGCGGGTATCTCCACCACGCCGATCCAGTCCCCGTTCTTCTGCCACTCTTCCTTGGTTATCTTACCCATCTCGGTCATGTCCTCGTAGCAGCGGCCGTACTCATCGGCCTTCAGTCTGACCGCGATGCGCACCTTGTCGAACCTTATCGGTATCAGCGGGCGCAGCTTGTCCAATACATGCTGCACCTGTAGGTCCACCGGCTTGAAGGCGTCGATGTGGACCTTGGCCTCCTCCATGGCCATCTCTATCCTGGCCGGGGTGTGCGGCCCCCCGGTCTGGGGGTTGATGGCGTTCCGGGCGATGGTGGCTATGATCTGTAGCCGTTTGCTCTCCAGCATCTCCTTTCGCTGCTGGGCGGTGAGCTGCACCTCGCCCTTGAGGATGATGACCTTAGCGATCTCCACCGCATCGATGGTGCCGAAGGCCTCCTTCATCTTATCCTCGGAGGCCTTGGTCCCCTTGTGGGCGTTCTTAAAGATCTCGTCGATGACCATGTAGTCTATCAGGTCGACCTCCTTGCCCTCCTTGAGGTGGTTGACCACCTTGGGGTCTATGAGGACCTCAAAAGTCTCGCCGTGGGATTCAAGGCGGGCTACGATCGCCTCTTCCAAGTCTACCATCTACTCTCCAGGTCACTCCTTGTTGACCTTGGCGATGAAGGTTTCCACCTCAGCCTCGTCCAGGCGGCGGAAGTTGTCTCCGTGTCGAACCACGCCGATCTCCACGCCTTTGGGGTTGAGCTTTTCCTCTTCGGTGGCCTTCTTCAGGGCCTTGAGGCCCAGGGTCACGGCTTCCTCCATGGTCATACCTTCCTTGTAGTCCTCCTCGAAGACCTCCATGACCACGTTGCGTCCGGCTCCGATGCTCCCGGCCTTGTAGGACACGAGCGCCCCGCTGGGGTCGGTCTCGAAGAGATGTTCGCCTTGATCGTCGACCCCGGCGACCAGGAGCGCGGTCCCGAAGGGGCGCACTCCGCCGTATTGAGTGTAATTCTGCTTGTAGTCGCAGATCCTCTTCACCAAATCCTCGACCCCGGCCCTCTCATCGTAGGTGATCTTGTTGATCTGGGCCAGGACGCGGGCCTGGTCCACTAGGATGCGGGCATCAGCGACCAGACCGGAGGTAGCGCAACCGATGTGGTGGTCTATCTTGAATATCTTCTCGATGGATTTGGGCTCCATCAGTCGGCTGGCGATCCTCTTGTCCACGATGAGGACCACGCCATCCTTGAACTTCAAGCCGACGGTGGTGGTGCCGCGCTTGACCGCTTCTCGGGCGTACTCCACTTGGAAAAGGCGCCCGTCAGGAGAAAAAACCGTTATGGCCCTGTCATATGCCATCTGTCCTGGTTGCATCTAATCACTCTCCAATTATCCTCGATTCACGCCACCTAAGTTATCAAGACCTATATATTTCTTGGGGATTATTCGAAAAAATCTGTGAGCGGTCCAGTCATCCCCGCCGTTGCTCATCGGGGAAATATTTTTCCCGAAGGGTCCTCAGGGTCCCGGATGTGCTCAAGGTAACGATGGTGAATGGGGTGCCGGGCCTTGGTCCCAACGCCTTCAGTATAGAGTCCTTATCCACAGGAGGACAACGGAATATCCCCTTTCTTCCGTCGAACTGAATCATCTTGGGAGCTTTGATCCCTCGGGGGAATAGGGCGGATATTATGAACGACAGCAGCTCCTCGTCGGAGACGCGGTGGTCTGTCTCAAAGGCGATGTAACGGCGGCGTCCCCGTTTCTCCTTGACAACCATCAGGCCGTCCTCATCTGCCCTTGAACGATTCCACGATGCTATTGAACTTGACCCCGGTGAGCACGACCAGCACCCTCATGTCGCCCTTTATGTTGGGGTCGACGGCGCAGCCCCAGATGATGCGGGCGCGCGGGTCCACGGCCTCACTGACCAACAGGGCGGACTTCTCGGCCTCGGTGACGGTCACGTCCTCCCCTCCGACCACTCGGACCAGGGCACCCTTGGCCTGCTTGACGTCCACGTCGCCCAGCATGGGCGAGCCCAAGGCGTCCTCGATGCAGCGCTCGGCCCTCACACCGTATTCGTTGGACTCGCCGATCCCGATGAGGGCCATGCCCCCGTTCCTCATGATGGTCAGGAGATCGTTGAAATCGATGTTGACTAGGCCGGGTTTGGTCAGGGCGTCGGTGATGCCCCGGATGCTCTGCATGAGCACCTCGTCAGTGACCCGGAACGCCGCGTCGAGGGGAAGCTTGGGCACAAGTTCCAGCAACCGGTCGTTCTGCAGGACGATGGTGGTGTCACACTTCTCCTTCAATCTCTCCAGGCCCTTTATGGCGTTGTTCATGCGCACCGCGCCCTCCGCCTTGAAGGGCAGAGTTACCACGCCGATGGTGAGGGCCCCGGCCCTCTTGGCCATGTCCGCCACCACGGGTGCGGAACCGGTGCCGGTGCCGCCACCCAATCCGGCGACCACGAAGACTATGTTCTGCCCGTCCACGTACTTCCAGAGCTCGTTCTCCGACTCCTCGGCCGCTTTCTGACCCACCTCGGGGATGGCTCCGGAGCCCAATCCCTTGGTCATGCTCCGACCCATCAGGACCTTGTGGGGTGCTTGAATGGAAAGAAGGTGTCTGGCGTCAGTATTGCAGGCCACCAGGTTCACGCCCTCGACGTTGCCCTGGTACATCCGTCGTATGGTGTTGGAGCCGCCGCCTCCGCAGCCTATAATGGAGATCTTGATCTTGAGGGACTCCACCAACCTCGTCAGTTCATCATCATCGGCACAGGCCTGGCTCAGAGGCTTTTCCTCGGTCTCCGGTTTGAACAGATCATCGAATAAAGGGTAAATGGCATCCACCCGTTGATGAATATTCTATAAAGTATAAAAAGACAAGGAATACCAGTCGAAGGGCTATTCCCCATCGACCACTTCGAAGGTCACGCCGCAGGACGGACAGGTCCGGTCCTCTGGTTCAATATGCACCCCGCACTCGGGGCACACCTCTCCCAAGAATGTGCCGCACTCACACGAACCCCGGCTCTCGTCGAACACTTTTCCGCAAAACGGGCACTGTACCAGGTGCACATCCTCGAAGCTTTCATGACAATAAGGGCACTGTTTCTCTCCATTATCAATCTGAGTGCCGCAGCCGGGACAATAAAACTTCCCGTCCTCGTCGGCGATGATAGCGCCGCACTCGCAGCTGCTAGAATCCTTGTATACCAAACGGCCGCACATGGGGCATTCCATGCTCTCCATGTCTGGGTAGGTAGCGTTCACTTCAACCTCCTCGGGAGTGTACACCTTTTGACAGTAAGGGCAGAAACCTGTGCGCTTTAAACAAGTGATATGGAACACCTTACCGCATCCACATTTGATGTGAGGGAGCCCGGACTTCAGCTTGCCCATGCATATCTGGCAGACCACGCCTTCGGCCCTTACCGGGCGGATCTTCACCTTGGTGTCCGCCCGACTCAACGGTTCTAGGCGGTCCTCGTGAAAAGTCCAGTTACCCCTCGCATCCCTCCCTTTTTTTACTCCTTTTTTTACTATTATATAATACAGTGGGAACAAGGCGGAAACCCCCAGCGATCCCAGGAATAAGGTCAGGAGCACTTTGAATCGCATTACCTTACGATTTATATAACTTACCCTCTCATTATTTGTATCGGACATGTACAGGGAGTGGACATCCGCCGATGGCATTCTCCGTTTCCAATACACGCAATCTTTTTCTTCCGAAAGCCTTGTTGTAAAATTCAACCTTAAACTATGTTAGCCTAAGTAATTTTAATAATTATTAAATTATATTGTTAAAAATATTGTTTACAAAATATTTAAGTGCAATCCAATCCATTCATCAGCTGGCAATGACCAGGATGTCCCGGTCATTTTAATTTTGCATCAAGGCCTTCTTTTATTAACGTCCCAATTCGGACTCATCCAAAATCAATACAATCATTCACATGCATGATTTCCATAGGACTTGAGCACTTCACTTGTGATCCTAAAGCCCCAGTCTATTCGCCAAATATGTAATGTAATCCTCCATCGGGATATCTATGAGGGATTTGTCCACAGCTGTCTGCTTCGATACTGCGCAGTCGAGATGAATCCTGCACTTGGGGCAAGTTGTTAGGAGTCTCCTTGCGCCCGTCCCCTTCGCTTCTGTAAGCTTCTCAATCTGCATCTGTTTCGCTACATTCCCGCAAGAAAGCCAGGCACTAACTCCGCAACACGCTGACTTGTCTCTATTGTTTGCCATCTCTTTGATTTCCACTCCTGTCATCTTCAGCAGGTCTCTAGGAGCATCATAGACCCCCAGGTGTCTCCCTAGTCTGCAGGGATCGTGATAGGTGACAGTATCAGTGTCCTTCCCTTTAGTTTCAAGATTAATCTTACCCTCTTTCGCTTGTTCAGTTAAGAGCTCTGTAATGTGCATCATCTCATAATCCAAATCACCTGCAATGTCTTGGTAATCGATCTTCCATGTCCTGTAACATTCTGGACAAGCAAAGACTATTCTCTTGGCTCCAGACATCTTGACGGCTTCAAGGTTCCTGTCCATGAGCTTCTCGAAATTATCATTGTCCCCCGCCCAGTTCAAGTCATGCCCACAACACACCTCCTGATTTGAGACAACAGGAACTATGCCTGCATGATTCAGTAGCTTTATCGTGGAGATGCTTGATTGAATCAAGTTCAGATTTCTATCATAGAAAATGGCATCAAGATGCTGAGCGCATCCAACGAAAAATAACGTATCCCCCTTCTCTGCTATCTTAACATTCTCAGGCACCCATCCGAGCCGATCCTGCTTCTCCGTATTCGCCATTATTCTCATCATGCTATTGAGCAACCCTCCCTGTGAACACTCCGGTTGGTTGCCCAATCGAACTGCTTCCGCCCTAATTCCTTGAATGAACCCAGAATAATCCACCTCATATGGGCACATCGAATTGCACATTTCGCAGGTGATGCATTCCCAGATGTCCTTATCATTAGCCAGGTTGTCAGATATGCCCTCCAAAGCTCTTAATACGATGATCCTTGGGGAAAAATCCTTGTTGATTTTCGCAACAGGACAGACGCTAGTGCACTTCCCGCACTCAACACAATTATGTGCTTTCATGTCTGCAACAATGTTGTCGATTGCCCTTTTGCTAAACTGATTTTTTTCCCCTTCGATTATTTTCGGCATGGGGCTCGGCCCCATCGAGCTCAAATCCAGCGACATCGACTGCTCAAAAATGCGAAACTTGGACGTCTCGGAAGCGGAAATCCATTCGGTCCTTAATCTTCCCTCCCCTAGTCCAATGTACCTTAAGACCTTCTGCAGCGCCTCAACCCTCTCTTTGGCCTTCTTGTTGCCGTCGATGTATCGACAGTCATCCATCCTACAGCCAACCACGGCCACACCATCGGCTCCGTATTCAAATGTCTTCATTATAAAAGCGGGATCGACTCTTCCTGTGCATGGGACCCGCACGATTTTCACACTGGGAGGATAAGAGAGATGATGTAATCCTATTAGAGAAAGCGCAGGGTAGCTACACGAGTTACAAAGGAAAGCAATGATGGTCGGTTCGTATCGTCCAGAATCCATCATTCCATCTCCAAAACTAAAGAACGGACTGATGGCATTATCTGGTCCGAAACATAGTTAGTTACTTCGACCGCTTTGTTGCAACATGTAACGGCACAGACACCGCACCCCCTGCAAAGGATCTCATTTACCTTAGCTACTTTTTTGCCGCTCTTCTCGACGATCTCAATCGCTTTGAATGTGCATGCCTCTGCGCATCTCCCACATCCACGGCACCGCTCCTCGTTCACGAATGCCACATTTCTGTCCATCATGATATATCCAGTTTTCAGAATATCGATAACTTCGGCGGCGGCGCTCTTCGCATCTTCGATTGAATATCGAATACCCTTTGGACCCATGGCACATCCAGCGATGTATATACCCCTCCTTATGTCCGCTGGTAGCATCGGATTTACATCCTTGTAGAACATATCGATGTCGGTCGGGATATGGAGCATCTTGGACAGTTTCTCGGAGCCCACGCTCGGTTCTTGACCGACCGCAAGAATCACAAGATCGCTCTTGATGTTGAGGAGGCAACCGGCATCGGTGTCTTCTGCCCTGACGAAAAGTTGTCCATCCTCGTTTACGATCTCTGCAACCTTACCCCGAACGAATTGGATACCTATCTCCTTGGCTTCATTATATAATCTTTCAAATCCTCTATATGGACCGCGAAGATCAATATAATGGATATATACTGTTGTTTTGGGGTTGATCTGCTTGATTTCTTTTGCAGTCCCTATGGCATAAGTGCAACATACCAACGAACAATTAAGGCTCCCACGTACTAGGTCCCTAGAGCCGACACATAAGACAATATCAACAGTCTGTGGTTCTTTGCCATCTGAGGGTCTTTTAATACCCGTATTATATGCATCCTTCATCAATTTGACAAACTCCATCGTTGTCACGACGTCTTTGTTTGTATCATAATTATACTCTGGAATCTTGTTAGGATCAAAGGTTTTTGATCCGGTGGCAACGATAATAATGCCGACATCGAACTCCTTAATATTACCATTTTGGCTCACTCTGATTTGTCGATTACCAAAACAACCTGTGATTTGATCGATCTCCGAATTGAGTAGTAGCTCAATGTTAGGATTTTCTATAATTTCATCGATTTTCGGAGTAAAAATGCACCCCTTGCAGTACGCCATACAACAAATTCCACAGTTGTGAGTCGGGAAGGTGGTCTCAAGTTGATATGCTCTGCCACCAAGTTGCTGCGTTCTTTCTACAAGGTATACTTTAAAACCAGCGCTTGCTACATGAAGGGCTGCCGCCATTCCCGCCACCCCGCCTCCAATCACAAGCACGCTGTCTTTCACTGGAACTTTGATATCCTCGAGCGGTTCAAGCCTTCTGACTCTCTCTAGACCGGCCAGCATAATAGATTTGGCCTTTATAGTCGCTTCCTTCTTATCAGGAGTAACCCAAGCGCACTGCTCTTTAAGATTGACCATTTCGAATAGGTACTTATTCATACCTGCAAGAGTAAGACCATGTTGGATATACACACCCTGAATCGCTGGAACCCCTCCACCGATGAGAATGCGATCAAACTTCTTTTCAAGATATCTCCCGATGAGATATTCCAGACCTTCCTTTGATGAAAGCTCTTGATATATGCCAACATCTACAACATCCTCATATTGGCTAATGAACTTCGCTAAGGACTCGAGATCGATTCTTCTACTGATCTCGCCACGCCCACAGCACAAGAAGACACCGATTCTCTTACTTTTCTCCGGATTCATGCAATCCAACCTTTTTGTCAAGGAAAATTAAAACATCGCATTTCTTCGATAGTGATTTGAGTCATCAGGGAACTATTTCATCCCTAGCCTTACGCTCATTATCACTAACAGTCATACATACAAATTTCACTTATATTTTAGTCTTACTCCCTCCGAGAGGCGCCGATAATATATAATCAGCCTTGTATAAAATTCAACCTTACACTTTGTCGGCCTAAGTGATTTTAATAATTATTAAATTATATTGTTATAAATATTATTAATAAAATATTTAAATTTGGTCTAATCTATTCTCCAGCTGTTCAAGGAAGATGACTGGATTGGTTGCCACAGTCATTGAAGTCACGAGTCAGCAGTGAAAAATCGAAGTAATTATATGCGATAATGAGAAACGAGTAATCCGATGTTTATATTAAAATCATCGAAAAGAATTATAAAATGTCAAAATATAAACATTCTTATCGAGAACAAAATCGTTAATCATATATATGGTAAGGTTTCCTACCCCGGGTAAGCCGGTATTTCATGGTGAAGCAGATGATGTTTAAGACCAAAGTGCCCTTTGTATGCGAAGGAAATGGGGTATGGCGTTGGGCAAGCTCACATTATTTGCGACTGGATGAATTGTGGGGGGAGAAAAAGCTGATCCATGAAGGAAATGATTTAATGAACCAAAGGGTCGCAGAGAAAGGTTGTGCCCCATCGTTCCTTTTAAGGATACCACAGATAGAATTGCTTTCTATGGATCAAGACCAGAGAGGGAGGGAAGTGGAATGACCAATCAAGAAGGTGCAGTGATGGTGGTCGGCGGAGGCATCTCCGGCGTCCAGTCTGCCTTGGATTTAGCCGAATCTGGATTTAAGGTATATTTAATAGAAAGCAAAGCGAGCATAGGGGGAATCATGTCTCAGCTGGACAAGACGTTCCCGACGAATGACTGTTCCTTGTGCATCCTTTCTCCTAAGCTTGTCGAGGCCGGAAGGAACCCAATGATTAAGATGATGACGCTGACGGATGTGATCGCCGTCGAGGGGGAGGCGCCCAACTTCGTCGTCACATTAAGAAGGAACCCTCGTTATGTTCGTGAGGACCGATGCGTGGGTTGTGGGCTGTGTGTCGAGAAATGCCCGTCGAAAGTAGACAACGAGTACGATGTAGGCATGGTCCAGAGAAAGGCGATTTATGTCCCTTACGCGCAAGCCGTGCCGATGAAATATTCCATCGACGCCAAGAAGTGCTTTTACCTTATAAATAAAAAATGCGGCAACTGCAAGAAGGTATGCCCGGCGGACGCGGTCGATTTCGAGCAGAAAGAAACAATAGAGAAGATCCAAGTCGGGGCGATCGTCCTTGCTCCGGGCGGTGAGGTCTTCAACGCTAAGCTGAAGAAGGAGTACGGCTACGGTGAGTACAAGAACGTCGTCACCTCCCTCGAGTTTGAAAGGATTCTCTCGGCCACCGGTCCCTACCAGGGACATATTATCAGACCGTCGGACAACAAGACCCCCGCCAAGGTGGCGTTCCTGCAATGCGTCGGGTCGAGGGACGCGAAAGTGGGGAACAACTACTGCTCAAGTATTTG
Source organism: Methanomassiliicoccales archaeon (assembly GCA_026394395.1). NCBI lineage: Archaea > Methanobacteriati > Thermoplasmatota > Thermoplasmata > Methanomassiliicoccales > Methanomassiliicoccales archaeon. The sequence goes on along the minus strand of JAPKYK010000003.1, from coordinate 386,072 downwards.
CTGCATGTCCGCCATCAAGCAGAGCATCATCGCCGGCGAGCACACCGCAGGCCTTAAGCCCACCATATTCTTCATGGACATTCGCGCCTACGGCAAGGAGTTCGAGGACTACCGGAACAGTGCGGAGAACGATTATGGCATAAGGATGCTGCGCAGCTCCAGGGTCGCCTCGGTCGAGGAGGTTCCCGAGACTAAGAACCTCATCGTCCACTACTCTCACGGCACGGAGAAGATATCAGAGGAGTTCGATTTGGTAGTGCTGTCCGTCGGCTTCAAACCGCCAGCTTCAGCGCAAGAGCTGTCCAAGGTCATGGGCATCAAACTGAACAAATACGGCTTCGCGGAGACCAGCGTCTCCAACCCCTTGGCCACTTCCCGGAAGGGTGTCTATGTGACCGGGACATTCGGTGCCCCGAAGGACATCCCTCAGTCAGTCGCTGAAGCTTCGGGCGCCGCTTCCAAGGCAGGAGCACACGTTTGCACGAATCGTGTCCACCATAAAAAGACCGAGATCGCTCAAATATCGGTTGAGGGAAAGGAACCAAGGATCGGCGTCTTTGTTTGCGATTGTGGTATTAACATCCTCGCCACAGTCGACGTACCAAGGGTGGTGGAATATGCCAAGACCCTGCCCAATGTCGTTCATGCGGAGGAAGGTAGGTACACCTGTTCCGCCGACTTCCAGGAGAGGATTAAGCAGAGGATCAAGGAGCTAAACTTGAACAGAGTGGTAGTCGCTTCCTGCACCCCCAGAACGCACGAGCCGTTGTTCCAGAGCACTATCGAGGAAGCGGGTCTGAACCCGTATTTGTTCGAGATGGCGAACATCCGGGACCATTGTTCTTGGGTGCACCGAAACGAACCGGAGAAGGCCACTCAGAAATCTATGGACCTGGTAAGAATGGCCGTGGCAAAATCCCGGCTCATCGGCCCTCTGAGTCGTTCTAAGTTCAATGTCGGACATACCGCAACGATCATCGGAGGGGGAATCGCTGGACTCACAGCGGCTTTGGACATCGCTGCCCAAGGTTTCAAAGTGGATCTTCTGGAGAGATCCGATGCCCTTGGTGGGAACGCCAAAAGACTGTACCTGGAGGAAGACGGAAAGACAGGCAGAATGATCGCAGAGGAGTTAATATCAAAAGTGACTTCGAACGATAAGATCACGGTCCATCTTGGCGCCAAGATTGATGACATTACAGGTTTCGTGGGTAACTTTAAGATCAAGATGCCAAGCGGAGAGATCGACACGGGCGCCATTGTAGTTGCCACTGGGGGAGAGGAGTACAAGCCAACTGAGTACTTGTACGGTCAGGACGAGCGAGTCATGACCCAGCTGGAGTTGGCAAAGCGTATGGCGGAGAAACCCCTGGATGCCAAGACCGTGGTCATGATCCAGTGCGTCGGTTCGAGGAACGAGCAAGTTCCTTACTGCAGCAGGGTTTGTTGCACGACGGCGATCAAGAACGCGATAAACATCAAGAAGAAAAGTCCTGGAACGGCAGTCTACATTCTCCACAAGGATATCCGAACTTACGGATTCAAAGAAGATTACTACACTATGGCTGGCAAGATGGGAGTGAAATTCATTCGTTTCCCTGAGGAAGGATACCCGCATGTGGAGAAACACGATAATACACTCTGTGTGCAGGTCAAGGACGTTATCCTAGGAGAAAAAGTCCAGTTGCATCCCGATGTGGTGGTACTGAGCACAGGTATCGGACAGCCAGATGGCAACATAGAACTGGCCAGGATACTCAAAATCCCCCTCAGCAAGGATAAGTTCTTCTTGGAAGCTCATATGAAGCTCAGGCCCGTGGACTTCGCCAAACAAGGAGTCTTCCTGGCTGGTCTGGCACACTGGCCCAAGTTCATGGAAGAGAGTATTGCCCAGGCGTCCGGAGCAGCTGCGAGAGCAATGACGGTGATATCCAAGGATGTCATGGAAAGCATAGCACACGTAAGCACGGTGGACGAGTCCAAGTGCAGGGGATGTGGCAGATGCGAGGCAGTGTGTAAGTTCTCGGCGGCAACAGTGCAGGAGGTCGCCCCTGGGGTTTTCAAATCAAGAATCAATCCAGCGCTGTGCAAGGGCTGTGGCGCCTGCGCCGTGGCTTGCTGTAACGGAGCAATCAGTTGTCAGAATTTCACCGACAAGCAGATTCTTGCAATGGTCGAGACCTGTCTCGTGGAGGCGGTAAAGTGATAACCGAAGTGGAACCGAAGATAGTCGCGTTCTGTTGTAATTGGTGCTCCTATGCCGGGGCCGACTTGGCTGGAGTGAGCAGGTTGCAATATCCTCCAAACGCAAGGATCATAAGGGTCATGTGCACCGGCAGGCTGGAGCCTGAGTTCGTATTGAGAGCGTTCGAGCTTGGCGCCGATGGAGTGCTCATAGCTGGATGTCACATTGGATGCTGTCACTACATTTCGGGAAACGAGAGGGCACAAGAAAAGGTCGCCATGACGAGCGAACTCCTGGACGTCCTGGGGATTGAGAAAAAGAGATTGAGATTGGAATGGATCTCTGCTTCCGAGGGACGAAAGTTCGCCGAGACCATGCATGAGTTCGTAAAGGAACTCAAGGCGATAGGCCCAAGTCCTCTGATGGGGGGAGCCAAATGACCAAGATTGAAACGATCATCGAGGACGCAGGTGCATTTGATTGTGTAGAGTGTGGAAAATGCACCAGCCTCTGCCCCGTGGCGAAGCTGAACCCCAACTTCGCGCCAAGACTAATCGTGGTCAAGGCTCAGGCGGGCATGGAAGCAGAGGTCAAGTCCGATAAGGACATCTGGTCCTGCATCACCTGTGAAATCTGCAATGACATGTGCCCGTATAAGGTGGACTTCTCAGGCTTCATCCAGAGGATGAGGGCAGAAGCTATCGAAATGGACAATATTCCGCTCTGCAGTGAGGCTGGGGCGATTCATACGATGCAACGCCTGACCGGGAAAGGGCAGAAGCAGAACAGGCTGGTCTGGCTGACGGATGATCTGAAGGTGAAGGACAAGGGAGAAGTCTATTACTTCACAGGGTGCACGTACCAGCTGGGTATCCAGTTCAAAGACAAGGCCGCGGAGCTGAAGAAGGTCCCGGCGAGCGTGGTCAAGATCCTCAATGCCGCAGGAATCGAGCCGGTGGTCAGCAATGACGAGGTCTGCTGCGGTCACGACCTTATATGGTCTGGTAATGAGGCCGTCTTCAAAGAACTAATGAAAAAGAATGTTGAGACGATAAGGGCGACGGGAGCAAAGACCGTGGTGTTCTCCTGTGCTGAGGGCTTCCGAACTTTCAGCATAGATTATAAGGACTTTTTAGGGGACTTGGGCTTCGAGGTCAAACATATTTCTGAATACCTGCTCGATTTGATTGAACAAGGTAAGCTGGATTTCAAGGAGTCCAATGTGAAGGTCACATATCACGATTCATGCAGGATGGGAAGGCACATGGGCTACTATGATGAGCCTCGGGAACTTCTCAAGGCAATGAACGTTGAACTTGTGGAAATGCCCAGCATCAGAGAAAAGGCAATCTGTTGCGGAGTCAGTGCCTTCGCGAGTTGCAGTGAAGTCTCCAGAAAAATGCAACTGGAAAGGCTGATAGAGGCCAAGGGTACGAATACTGGTGTAATGCTCACCTTCTGCCCGAAATGCCTCATTCACTACAATTGCATGCTATCGATGGAAAAGAAGCCTGCGGAACTCGAGAACGTCGAGTTAGTCGTTAGAGATTTCAATAATTTTATAGCCGAGCAACTGAAAGGGGCTACGGAGAAAATGTCCGTAGGACAAAATATAAGTCAAGTAGTTGGGAATCTCAGCAAAACGGAGAATATTAAGGGAGGCGAATAAAATGGGCGAAAAGATGATGAGTTCTGTACTAGTGATTGGAGGAGGAGTGGCAGGCATACAAGCCTCTTTGGACCTGGCGGACAAGGGTATAACTGTCTACTTGGTCGAGAAGGAGCCCAGCATCGGCGGCCGCATGGCCCAGCTGGACAAGACCTTTCCTACCAATGATTGTTCGATTTGCATCCTGGCCCCAAAGATGGCCGATTGCTTCGGTCATCCCAATATCAACGTCTTGACAATGTCAGAGTTGGTGGAGCTGGAGGGTTCCAGAGGGGATTTCAAAGCCAAGGTCCGCAAGAAGGCGAGATACGTCATTGAGGACAAATGCACCGGATGTGGGGATTGTCTAGAGAAGTGCCCCACTAAAGGGCTCACCAACACTTGGGAGCAGGGATTGACCACCCGGAGAGCGATATACATGCCCTTCATGCAAGCCGTTCCAAGGGTGGCCGTCATTGATCCTAATAACTGCAAATTCCTCACGGAGGGCAAATGCGGGGTCTGCAAGAAGATCTGCAAGCGCGAGGCCATCGATTATGAGATGAAGGACATCACGATGGAGCTCGACGTGGGCGCGGTCGTGGTGGCCACCGGGTTCGACGTATGGGACCCCACGCCATCGACAGAATACGGCTACGGGAAGTTCCCGAACGTGTTCACCGCCATGCAGTACGAGAGGATCATCAATGCAGCGGGCCCGACCCACGGGCACATCCAGAGGAGATCGGACAGTAAGGAACCCAAGACCATCGCCTATATCCAATGTGTGGGTTCCAGAAACCTGCAGACCGGGCATCCCTACTGCTGTTCCGTATGCTGCATGCATTCCACCAAGGAGTCCATGTTGGCCAGGGAGCACATCGAAGGGATAAAGTGCACGATTTTCTACAAGGACATGAGGGCCTGCGCCAAAGGATTCAACGAGTATGTGGAAAGGGCGAAGAAGGACTACGGCGTCGAATACGTCAACTCCGATGCCACTGTTCAAAGCCAGACCGAGGGCGGGAACCCAATAGTCTCTTTCGATATCGGAGGCAAATCGCAACAGAGGGAGGTCGACATGGTGGTGCTTGCCACTTCCCTGGTGCCTTCCGATAAGAACGTACCGTTGGCTAAAACTTTAGGAGTGGAACTAGACGAGTTCGGGTTCTTCAAGGTGCAGGACCACACCTTCAACCCTGTCAACTCATCCCGACCGGGAGTATATTTGGCCGGGTATTGCGCGGGTCCGATGGACATACCAGAATCAGTGACCACAGGCTCGGCCGCGGCGGCTAAAGCAACCGAAGATCTAATACAAAGGAAGGTAACCGCATGAACGACGAAGAGAAGCGAATCGGAGTATTCGTCTGCCACTGTGGCTCGAACATCGCCGGATTCGTAGATGTTCCAGCTATAGTGGAGTATGCCAAAACCCTGCCGGATGTGGTCTTCGCCACCCGCAATCTGTTTACTTGCGCAGAGGACGGTCTGAGTTGCATCAGGGATTCGATCAAGGAGCATAACCTGAATCGCGTAATAGTTGCGGCCTGCACCCCCAGGACGCATGCCCCCTTGTTCCAAGGCGTCTGTGAAGAGGCAGGCCTCAACAAGTATCTATTCACCTTCGTGAACATCCGGGACCAGTGCTCCTGGGTTCACATGAAGGAGAAGGATAAGGCTACGGAGAAGGCCAAGGACCTCATTAGAATGGGCGTGGCCAGGGCGGGCCTTCTGCAGAGTCAGAATGAGATTAAGGTCCCAGTCACACAATCCGCAGTAGTTATAGGGGGCGGAGTTGCAGGCCTATCGGCAGCCGCCGCCATAGCTGACCAGGGCTTCCCAGTAACATTAGTGGAGAAGCAGAACGAACTGGGAGGATTCGTCAAGAACTTGAGCTGCGTCTATCAGGGCAGGCAGGAAGCAGATGCGATGCTGAAGCCCATGATCGACCGGGTGAAGGGCAACCCGAACGTACAGGTGCTCACGAATTCGGAGGTCGTCAATGTGGAAGGGTTCGTAGGGAACTACGAGATCACCATCGACACCAAGGGCAAGTTGAAAAAGGAGGCCGTGGGAACCATCGTATTGGCATCGGGTGCACAGGAATACATCCCGGAAGGCCTTTACGGCTACAAAAAGTACGACAATGTGATAACCCTCACCGAGTTCGAGAAGTTGGCAAAGAGCAAGAAATTGCCCAAGATGAGCAGCGTTGCCTTCATTCAATGCGTGGGGTCCAGGGGACAGGTCAAATCCTACTGCTCCAGGATCTGCTGCAATGTGGCCATCAAGACTGCCTTGAACCTTGCTGAGAACCACGGGAACATTCTGGGCCTACCTGAGACTGGCAAGGTTGAGGAGGATCATGCCGAGAAGGTCGTCCCCGCCGAGGCTGGGGAGAAAAGACGTGGTAGGAGGGGAAGGCGCGGTGCTGAGGAGGAAGAGGGAGAGTCCGCTTCCGCCGGACCGAAGATGGATATCGTGATCTTCAACCGTGACATCATGTCCTATGGTGTGGAACACGAACTGATGTTCAACAAGACCAGGGAAAAGAAGGTCCGTTTCGTCAGATACACGCCTCAGAACATGCCCCAGGTGGGCATGGAGGACGGGAAGCTAACAATAGATTACTGGCACGAGACCTTACAGCTGCGAAGAAAGATGCCGGTGGACCTGATAGTGCTCTCCACACCACTGGTCGCCCAGTCCGACGCCTCTAAAATCTCCAAGATGCTCAAAGTACCTCTGGGGCAGGAAGGCTTCTTCCTGGAAGCGCATGTCAAACTAAGGCCGGTGGATTTCGCCACCGATGGTATCTATGTGGCCGGAACCTGCAAAGGACCAGCGGACATACCTGAAGCGGTTTGCCAAGGCATGGCAGCGGCATCAAGGGCATCCATCCCATTGATGCGTGGATTCGTCCAGCCTGAGGCCTTGGTCTCTTATGTCAATCCCGACAAGTGCAGCGGCTGCGGGACATGCATAGAGATCTGTCCCTACAGTGCCATAAGGAAGAACGAGTCAGGTAAGGCCGAAGTGACGTTGGCCGCCTGCAAAGGCTGCGGCAATTGCGGAGCTAGCTGTCCGGAGAACGCCATTTTCATGAACCACTACTCAGACGAGCAACTGCTGGCTGAAGGTAAGGCCGCCATCATGCAGGAGGTAAAAGGATGAGCGAATTCGAGCCGAAGATACTAGTCTTCCTATGTAACTGGTGTTCCTATGCCGGCGCCGATCTGGCCGGCGTTAGCAGATATCAATATCCGACCAACACCAGGGCCATACGGGTAATGTGCAGCACCAGGGTGTCCCCGCACATCGTGCTGGAGATGTTCAAGGAAGGGATCGACGGAGTGATAGTCTCCGGATGCCATATCGGTGACTGCCACTACATCAACGGCAATTACTATACCCAGAAGAGGTTCAATATGGCCAAGAAGCTGGTCGAGCTAGCGGGCATAGAACCCGAGCGGTTGGAACTTCAATGGGTCTCGGCCTCGGAGGGAGAGAAGTACTCCCACGTCATAACCGATTTTGTCAACAAGGTGAAGAATCTGGGCCCGACCCCGGTCAAGTCCAACCCCGACCTCGTCACCCGACTTGTAGCCGCTGTGGAGGCGGCCAAGCTCTTCAGATTGAAGGTCCTGACGAGCAAGGAGGTCAAGATCCTGGGCAAGGGCAATGTGTACGGGGATGTCCCGGATGAAGCCGCATACGAAAAGATGTTGGAGACGGCGGTTGAGGACGAGTACCAGAAATGCCTTCTCCTACAGTTGACCACTGGCAACGCGCGATCGGTGAAGGAATTGGCCCAAATGACCGGTCTCCCCACCGACAAGACGCTGGAGCAAGTGGTGAACCTCAGGTCCAAGAACCTACTGGCCCTGGACCATATCGAGGGCAAGAGTCCAAAATATAAAGCAATCGTGATCGGAGGTGCTTAAATGGCAGATGTTATCGGAGCTGTAATGGTCGTGGGAGCTGGAATTTCCGGCGTCCAGACCTCATTGGATCTTGCTGATTCCGGCTTCAAGGTGTATTTGGTAGAGAAGAAGCCCAGCATCGGCGGGGCCATGGCTCAGTTGGACAAGACCTTCCCGACCAACGACTGTTCTATGTGCATCATGGCACCAAAACTGGTCGAAGCGGGAAGGCATCGGAACATCAAGCTCATAACCAACGCCGAGGTCGAATCGATCGATGGCAAACCGGGCAACTTCATGGTCAAACTTAAGAAGAACACTCTTAGGGTGGATGACAAGAAGTGTACTGGCTGTGGTGAGTGCGCCATCAAATGCCCCGTAGAGACCAAGGACGAATATAACGAAGGATTGGCAAAGCGCAAGGCCATATTCGTCATGTATCCGCAGGCCGTTCCATTGGTGTACTCCATCGACAAGAACATCTGCATCGGCTGCGGCATCTGTTACGAGGAATGCAAGGCCAAGGCAGTAGTATACGACAAGAAAGATGAGTCCATGGACATCCAGGTAGGAGCCGTAGTGCTCTGCCCCGGGTTCGATGAGTTCAATGCCAAGCTGAAGAGGGAGTACGGCTACGGAGAGTTCAAGAACGTGGTGACGAGCATCGAGTTCGAGAGGATACTGAGCTCCACTGGCCCCTACTTCGGCACGGTGCTACGCCCCTCCGACGGTGAGGTGCCCCAGAAGGTGGCCTTCATCCAGTGCGTAGGCTCTAGGGACGAGAAGGTGGGCAACACCTATTGTTCCTCCGTTTGCTGCATGTATTCCATCAAGGAGGCCATAATCGCCGGGGAGCACACTGCTGGGCTTAAGCCCACCATATTCTTCATGGACGTCAGGGCCGTGGGAAAGGAGTTCGAGGACTATGTCAAGAGGGCCGAGGGTGAGTACGGTATCAAGATGCACCGCGGGACCCGCATAGCCTCCGTGGATGAGGTCGAGGGCAACAACCTGCTGCTACGCTACAGCGAAGGCGGCAACGTCAAGGCCGAGGAGTTCGACATGGTCGTCCTGGCCGTAGGACTGAAGCCGCCACAGGATGCGGGTAAATTGGCTGAACGGCTGGGCATCAAACTGAACAAGCACGGATTCTGCGACACCTCGATCTACGACCCGCTGAGCACCTCCCGTCCTGGCATATTCGTGAGCGGCGCCTTTGCTGCCCCCAAGGACATTCCCACGTCGGTGGCGGAGGCCTCCGGAGTAGCCTCGAAGGCCGGAACGATTATAGCTACCGCGAGGAACACCCTGGTCACTAAGGAAGATTATCCCAAGGAGCTGGAGGTTTTAGGACAGGAGCCGCGCATCGGAGTCTTCGTCTGCCACTGCGGCATCAATATAGGAGGTATAGTCGACGTACCATCCGTGGTGGAGTACGTCAAGACCTTGCCCAACGTGGTGTATTCCGAGGATAACAAGTACACCTGCTCCGCCGATACCCAGGAACGGATCAAGAAGATGATCAAGGAGCACAACCTGAACCGCGTGGTCGTAGCTTCCTGCACTCCCAGGACCCATGAGCCTCTGTTCCAGAACACCATCAGGGAAGCCGGGCTGAACCCCTTCCTCTTCGAGCTGGCCAACATCCGGGACCAGTGCTCTTGGATCCACATGCACGAGCCGGAGAAGGCTACCGTGAAGGCCAAGGACCTGACCCGCATGGCCGTCGCCAAGTCCAGGTTCCTGGAGCCACTGACCAAGGCACAGCTCAACGTCAATCATACTGCCACTGTCATAGGTGGCGGGCTGGCCGGGATGACCGCCGCCCTGGACATAGCCTTGCAAGGGTTCAAGGTAGACCTGTTAGAGGTAACCGGGGCCATGGGCGGACAGATGAACAACCTGTACACCGACGAGGGAGGTAAGTCCCCAAGGCAGTTCATCAAAGACCTAGAGGCCAAGGTGCGCGCCAACGACAAGATCACCGTGCACATGAACACCAAGGTGGAGGACGTTTCCGGCTTCGTCGGCAACTTCAAGGTGAAGGTGACCGGCGGCAAGGAGATAGAGACCGGCGTCATCGTGGTGGCCACCGGGGCCAAGCCCTACGAGCCCAAGGAGTACATGTACGGCAAGGCCAAGGGCGTCGTCACCCAGAACGAGCTGGAGAAGGCCTTGGTCGAGGGACACGTCCACGCCAAGACCGTGGTCATGATACAGTGCGTCGGGTCAAGGAACGACGAGGCGCCCTACTGCAGCAGGGTGTGCTGCGCCAAGGCGGTCAAGAACGCCATCGAGATCAAGAAGAAGGACCCCAAAACCCAGGTCTACATCCTGCACAAGGATATCAGGACCTACGGCTTCCGGGAGACCTTGTATAAAGAGGCCGGCGAGCTGGGCGTCAAGTTCATCCGCTTCCCGGAGAACAAGATGCCCGAGATGACCATGGACGGCAGCGCCATGAAGGTCCTGGTGGACGACACGGTGCTGAACGCCCCGGTGCAACTATCGCCGGACCTGCTGGTGCTCAGCGTGGGCATACGCCCCAACGAGGACAACGAAGAATTGGCCAAGATGTGCAAGGTGCCCCTGAGCAAGGACAAGTACTTCCTGGAGGCGCACATGAAGCTGCGGCCGGTGGACTTCGCCACCAGCGGAATATACCTGGCCGGACTGGCTCACTGGCCAAAGTTCATCGACGAGACCATCGGGCAGGCCTCCGGTGCTGCGGCCCGGGCCATGACCATAATATCGAAGCAGTACCTCGAGACCCAGGGCATCATCGCCGCGGTGAACGAGATGGTGTGCAACGGCTGCGGCATATGCGAGCCGGTCTGTGAGTACAAGGCCATCACCATCGTCGGTGACCCAGCCAACGCCGAGAAGCGCAAGGCCGTCATCAACGAGGGCCTGTGCATGGGTTGCGGAACCTGTGTGGCCGCTTGCCCGTCCGGCGCGCTAGAACAGAAAGGCTTCAAGAACAACCAGATCCTGGCGCAGATCGATGCCGCTCTTCTGGTCGGAGGTGGTAAGTGATGTCCAACCAAGCGCATGCCGAGAGCGCTCCTGCCACAGAGGCAGGGGTCTGGGAACCCAGCCTGCTGGTGTTCTGCTGCAACTGGTGCTCCTATGCCGGGGCTGACCTGGCCGGAGTGTCCCGCTTGCAGATGCCTACCAATTTCCGGGTCATCAGGACCATGTGCTCCGCCAGGGTGGACCCCGAGTTCGTCCTGAGGGCCTTCGCCAAGGGGGCCGATGGAGTGCTCGTCCTGGGCTGCCACCCCGCTGACTGCCATTATATCGGTGGCAACTACCGCACCAGGAGAAGAATCGCCCTGCTCCGCGTGCTGTTGGAGCAATACGGCTTTAACCCGGACCGCCTTCGATTGGAATGGGTTTCCGCATCTGAGGGTATGAAATTCCAGGAAACGATAAAGGGATTCGACCGCACCGTAAGGGAGCTTGGACCGAACCCGATCAAGGAGGAGTAAAATCCCCGTCCCCATTGGAGGTAAAGAAATGTCAAAGATAAAAATCGCACAATATTGGGGTGCCGGATGCGGAGGCTGTGACGTTGCCCTATTGGACATCGACGAGAAGATCCTCGGGGTGGCCGAAATGGCCGACATCGTCTTCTGGCCCATCGCCGTGGACGTCAAGCTCAAGGACGTCGAGGCCATGCCCGACGGATATATCACCGCCACCCTGTTCAACGGTGCCGTGAGGAACAGCGAGAACGAACACGTGGCCAAGCTGCTGAGGCAGAAGTCCCAGATTCTGGTCTCTTTCGGTTCTTGCGCCTGCTTCGGGGGAATTCCCGGACTGGCCAACATGACCAACAGGAAGGACATATTGGAATATGTCTACATCAAGACCCCCACCTCGGACAACGTGGAGAGGGTCTTCCCCACCCCGCACTACCAGGCACCCGAAGGGCTCATAGATCTGCCAGTGCTATATGACCAGGTGTTCACCTTGGACCAGGTCGTCGACGTCGACTACTACATGCCCGGATGCCCGCCCACCACCAACCTGATCAACGAGTTCCTCGGCATAGTCGAGAAGCATGTCAAGGAAGGCGCCCCGCTGCCCCCCAAGGGCTCCGTGATCGCCTCCAACAAGGCCCTCTGCGACGAGTGCCCCAGGACCAGGGCCGTCAAGAAGGTGGACAGGATATACATGCCTTACGAGATCGACATCGACCCCAAGAAGTGCATGCTGGAACAGGGAGTCATATGCCTCGGACCGTCCACCAGGGCGGGCTGCGGCGCCAAGTGCTTGGAAGGTAACCAGCCTTGCCGCGGATGCATGGGACCGACCGCCGAGGTGCTGGACCAAGGCGGCAGCATGCTGAGCGCGCTGGCTTCGATATTCTCCATTGGCACTGGTGAAAGCCAACTGTCCGAAGATAACATATTGGAGCTGATGGCGCAGGTCAAGGACCCCCTTGGAACCTTCTATGCGTTCACCATGCCTTCCTCGATCATCAAGCGGAAGGTTAAAGAGAAGAAAGCTACCACTGCTTCCAAGGAGGCCTGAACAAAATGTGTCCAATATTAATGGGTCAAGGTGCCGATAAACTGGTAAAGACCACCGAGAAGCGCATACCCATCGACCCCATCACCCGTTTGGAAGGCCATGGCAAGATCGAAATCTTCCTGGACGACAACGGCAACGTGGCCAACGCCTATTGGCAGGTGCCCGAGCTTAGAGGGTTCGAGAAGTTCTGCATCGGCAGGTCCGTCGACGAGCTCAACAAGCTGACCTCCAGGCTCTGCGGCGTTTGCCCCGGGGCGCACCACCTCTGCTCGACCAAGGCATTGGACGGTGTGTTCGGGGTCGAACCGCCAGAGACCGCCAAGAAGCTCCGTGAGCTCTTCTACATGGCGCACTACATACACAGCCACATCGCCCACTTCTACGCCCTGGCCGCCGCGGACTTCGTCCTCGGCCCCGGTGCCCCGAAGGCCGAGAGGAACATCCTCGGCGTCGTCGCCGCAGTCGGTGTGGAGATCGGCGGAGAAGTCATAAAGCACCGCTCCTACGCCCAGAAGATCCAAGAGATGCTGGGCGGAAAGGCCACGCACCCAGTGTGCGGCATTCCCGGCGGTTTCGCCAAGAGCATCAACGAGGAGGAGAGGGCCAAGATCGAGGCCATGGCCAAGTCCTGTGTGGAGTTCAGCAAGTTCACCAACCAACTGTTCGCCGATGTAGTGCTGAAGAACCAGGACTACCTGAACCTGATCGTGGACAAGAACATCTACTACAACGAGACCTACTACCTCGGTACCGTCGACAAGAACGACAAGATAAACTTCTACGACGGAACCCAGAAGATGATCTCGCCCACCGGGAAAGAGGTCGCCAGGTACACCGGGAAGGACTACCTGAAGTACATCTCCGAGCACACCCTGCCCTGGTCCTACGAGAAGTTCTGCTACTTCAAGCCGGTCGGCTGGAAGGGACTGGTGGACGGGAAGGACAGCGGCATATACCGCGCCACCCCGCTTTCCAGGCTGAACGTCTCCAAGGGCTTCACCACCCCGCTGGCGCAGGCCGAGTTCGAGAAGTACCACGGCACATTCCGCAGTCTGGGTGTCAAAGGACCGGTGCACTTCACCATGGCCACTCACTGGGCCAGGGTGATCGAGATGCTGTACGCTTCGGAGAAGCTGCTGGAACTGTCCCAGGACCCGGAGATAACCGGCAAGGACATACGCAACCCGAAGCTGCAGACCCCTGACGAGGGCGTGGGAATACTGGAGGCTCCTCGTGGAACCCTGGTGCACCACTACAGATCGGACAAGAACGGCATCACCACCGACGTGAACCTGGTCGTGGGTACCACCAACAACAACGCCCCCATGAACCTCAGCGTCCGCAAGGCCGCCACCGCTCTCATCAAGAACTGGATGGTGTCCGACGGTCTGCTCAACGCCGTGGAGATGGCCTACCGCGCCTACGACCCGTGCAACAGCTGCGCCACGCACACCCTGCCTGGCCAGATGCCTATGGACGCGGTCATCAGGAACCCGGATGGCTCGGTCTACAAGACCCTGTCCCGGAACTACTAAACCCCCTCGGTCCAACCTTTTTCCTTTTATTTTCTATTTTTATAAACAAGCCGAAGGGCTGCCCTGCCGAAGTTGAGGGCTTCCGAGCGACGATCAGTCTTCCAGGCGGAAGTAGCCCCTTCTCTTGACCCGTAAAGAAGATACCGTACCAAGGAAAAGCCCGTCCATGAGGTACACCTGTCCGTTCTCCAGGTCCAGCAGATCGTTGGAGAGCAACGGGCCCAGCATGCGCGGCCCTTCGAGGTTCACCGGGCCTCCGCCCAGCGTACGATTAAAAGCCGGGAGCATGATGGCCTCCTCCGGCATTTTGGTATAACGGGCGCTCGACCCCTTGAAGCGGCAGCGCAGCCAGCATCTTTCCACCTGGTTCTGGTGCAGACCGTCCTCGAATATGACGGCCGGATGATTGTGCCCCATGACCAGCAACCGGGCTTCCATGACCTCCGCGGACGGCCAGGCATGGCCGTGGGCGAATCCCACGTCCCCGAGGGTCATTCCCCCCTGTTCGTGGACGGTCACCCGGGAGGGCAGCATCCTTTCGATGTCCGTGTCGTGGTTGCCCTTGACCAGGTCTATACGGGGATAGAAGTTCAGCAGGCTGTTGAAGAAGCGAGGGACCTCCAGGTGTTCCTGCCTGGTGGAGCCAGGGGCCTGATGCTTGACGTCCCCCACGATGACCAGGCGGTCCACGCCCTTGGCCAGGTCCAGGAGCTCGCTCTCCATGCGATGGGTCTGCGAGGGTACGACGATGCCCCGGTAGCGCAGGTCCGCCTCGATCCCTATGTGCAGGTCGCCGACGCACAGCACCGTCTCCTCCCCCTCCAGGCGCAGCACCGGGCGGTCTGGTATGGGGTTGGCCTGAAAGGACATTCATGACCCCCGGAGCAGACGCTGCGCCAGCATCTCCGGCAATCCGTTCTTGGTGATACCTTTCATCACCGTCTCGACATCGTACTTCACCCGGACGATATGGAAGTTCTGCTCTGACGTGTCCAAGAGGGCATAGGAGGCCCTGGTGTCGCCGTCCCTCGGCTGACCGACGGAACCGGGGTTGACGACCGTCCCGCTGGGGAACTGCACCAGGTAGGGCATGTGCGTATGACCCAGTACCAGAAGCTTGGCCCCGGCGATGTCCAGCAGTTCGCTGCTCACGTGCTCCTCGAAGACGTATTCCGATACGAAGCGGGGGGAGCCGTGATGCACCGCGGTCATCACCCCTTCCACCGGCCGGTGCAGGGAGTTGGGCAGCTCCCTGATGTACTCGTAGGCCGAGGGCGAGAGGACGTCCCGCGTCCAGCTGATGGCCGCGGCGGCGATGCTGTTCATGTTCTTTACCCCTACCAGCACCGCCCGGTCGTGGTTCCCGGCGATGCAGTTGACGTTCTTCGCCCTGAGCATGTCCACGGTCTCGTTGGGGAAGGTGTAGTAGCCCAATATGTCCCCGGCGCAGAAAACGGTCCGGACCCCGCGGTCGGACATGTCGTCCATGACCGCTTCCAGCGCCGGAAGGTTCGAGTGCACATCGGATATGAACGCGATCAGCATCTTTCTCTCCTCAGCGGGTGCGCGAAAGGCTCTTCCTCAACACCTGCGGTATCCTATCCAGAAGGTCGGTGGCCATCAGCCCGTAGCTGAACTTCTCGAATGCCAGGTCCCCGGCCGCCCCGTTCACGAAGGTGGCCATCCTGGCGGCGTTGTAAGGCGAGGCGCCCTTGGCCAACAGCCCGGCGGTGATGCCGGCCAGGACATCGCCGGTCCCGCCCACGGTCATCCCGGCGTTGCCGGTGCGGTTGAGCTTGATATTGTTACCGTCCGTCACCAGGTCCACCCGTCCCTTGACCACCACGGTCCAGCCGCTGGCCGCGGCCATGTTCGCCGCTGCCTCGCTGAGCCCCTTGGTCTCCTCAGGGACCGCCGAGCCCACGATGACCTCCATCTCACGATGATGCGGTGTCAGCACTCCCTTCTTTCCCCGCAGCAGGTCCAGGCGGCCGGCCACGGCCTTCAGTCCGTCGGCGTCCAGCACCATGGGTCTGGAGCATCTCTCTATCAACACCCGGACCGCTCGGAGCGTTCCAGGGTCATCGCCTAGGCCTGGTCCGATGAGCACGGTGTCCACCTTCTCCATTAGCGGCAAGACCCTCTCCACCGAAGCCTCGGTGAGGCGGTCGCCCGGGTAGGGTATGGTGATCAGATTGGGGGAGTATGAGGCGATGGTGCTGCGGACGCTTTCCGGGCAGGCCACGAAGACCAGGTCCGCCCCGATGCGATAGGAGGCTAGCCCGGCCAGGGCCGGCGCCCCGGTATAAGGGCCTCCGCCGACCACCAGCACCCGGCCGTTCTGTCCCTTGTGGGTGTCCGGGGCGGGAATGGGATAGTGCAACAGATCACCGGGGCCCAGATAGTTCTCGGCGTCCGCCGGTATGCCGATGTCCTTCACCACGATCTCCCCGCAGCTGTCCGCGCTCATCCCGGCCTTCAGGGCGTGGAAGGTGACGGTGACCATCGGGCGCACCGCGGTCTTGCTACCCAATCCCGAGGGGACGTCCACAGATACCACGGGACGGCCGCTCTCGTTGATAGCCGCGATCATGTCGGCCAAGCGCCCTTTCGGCTCCCCCTGGGAACCGATGCCGATCAGGGCGTCCACCAGGAGGTCATAGGTCTTCAGATCGTCCTCGGCGTAGACCCGGTGCAGCTCCTCCACCTTTTCGAAATTAACCCTGGCCTCCGGCGTCCTGATGTCTGCTGGGGGCGATGCCAATAATATCCTCACCCGATTGCTCTTGGTCAAGACCCTGGCGGCCACGAAACCGTCACCACCATTGTTGCCCGAGCCGCAGAGCATGGCCACATGCAACCCCTCTCCATAGCGGGAAGTAATCTCCTGGGCCAACGCCCAGCCGGCATTTTCCATGAGCGTCTCGGTCGGAACCCCCAGGTATTTCGCGTTCACGTCGAGCACCCGGACCTCTTCCCATTTCATCATGAAAACCATATGCCCCTGGATGTGAATAATGGTTTCCAGGCACCAACAAGCAATTTATACCAGGAGTCCATTTTAACGGTGGAACCTATAATGTCCGAGATCAAGAGGCTCGTCCTGGACGTGCTCAAGCCCCATCACCCTTCCATCATCGACCTGGCAGGTCGATTGAGCGTGGTCGAAGGCGTCTCCGGCGTCAACTGCACCCTAAACGAGGTGGACCAGGAGACGGAGAGCATCAAGATAACCATCGAAGGCGTCGCCATCAACTATGAGGATGTCGAAGAAGTGATAATCGAATCCGGCGCCGTCATCCATTCCGTCGACAGCGTCTCCGCCGGCAAGAAGCTGGTTGAAGAAGTGGAGACCCCTCAAGACCGCTGATTCTTGCTCAGGGCGTCCCCGACCGTCTGCATCAATTTGGTCTTGGGCATGGTCTTGGCGACCAGCACCCGACCGCCCTTGGAGGACCAGTTCGCGGGATAGCTCTTGTCCCGCTCCACCTTGTGCTCCAGCCCCATCTGTTTAAGGATGCTGGAGATGAGGTCCACGTCGGGACCTATTATGGTTTGCGCCTTTTTCACCTTGCGGCCTTGGGACCGGGGCCTAGCCCGGTCAAAATACTCCGGCCAGAGAACCCAAGCGGTGTCCTCATCCAAGGCCATGGCAAGCCCTTCCGGCCTACTCTTTCATAAGGATGGCGTTGATGGCGCCGTCCTGTCCGGGCCTGGAGGTGACCTTGGCCAGCCCCAGCTCGGTCTGGATGACCGCTCCCTTGGTTATGATGTTGCGCTGAACGTAGTTGGGGTTGGAGGGGCTCTCTTTGACAGTGATGATCTTGGCCTTCTGGGCCTTGTTGGTGGCAGGGTCGACCACGTTGGCGAACTGGGCCTTAAGCAGGCGCACCTTGACGTTTGCGCCGCGCACCCTGGATACCTGGCGCTTCTCGCTGCCGACGAAGGTGTAGACCGGCTCCTTCCCGATCTCGAACCTGCGCTTCTTCCTAGACAGCGTCAACCTTCCGCCAGTGGGCTTTCTCTTAGACCTTCCTTGCCATAATGCCATAGCTATCCTTTGGCACCTAATTGGCCATGTGTATAAAAACCTTAGCTTCAGACCTAGAGGTCCAGTAGGCTGAGCGAGACGCCGTCCCCCAGCTCCATGAGCCCGGCGTAGTGGTCCTTGGCCGCCCCCGGATTCATGTACCAGACCCCGTCCACATGGGATATACCGCGGTCCTCGTGGATGTGACCGGAGAGAACCACCAGCGGTCTCGTCCTCAAGATCAGGTTCCGCACGGCGGTGCTGCCGACATGCTGCCCAGTGTACGTGGCGTCCCAGGTCCCGTGCGGTGGGCAGTGCAGGACCAGAACCATCCCCGGTTCCATCAGCGGGGCCAGGATCTTTTCGATATCCTTCTCCGGCATCTCGAAGGGCGTCTGGAAGATGGTGGGGTTCGAACCGCCCAGTCCGGCCCAGGTCATACCGTCCACCTGCACCTTTCGGCCGTGCAGGGAAACAGCGCTCTTTTCGATGAAGGCCAGAGTGCCCGGCGGATCGCAGTTGCCAGGAACGACGTAGCACTTGACCCCCAGGTCCCCAATGAACTTCTCGGCGAACTGCGGGGGGCCAAAGTGGGTGATGTCACCGAGCAGAACGACCCCGTCCATGGCATGCTCTTTTACAAGGTCTCTGGCCCGCTCGGCCACCCATGCGCGGCGATGCACGTCCGATAGCACAAGGTACTTTGCGCCCACGTCCGGCGATTATGAAGGGAGGGATACTATTATTTTGCCCTCAACCGAAACCGAACCCCAGGTCCTGATACACTAGAAAGTAGGACATAGCGAATCCGATTATGGCCGAACCGTTCAGGAAGGGCAGCCCAGCCTGGGGGCGCCCCTTGGCTATGAGGAACATGAGAGAGAGGAAACCGATCAGTATGGCGAGCAGGGTCATCACCGCCACCAGCATAGCCGGCTGCGGCCAGCCAGTGGAGCTCAGCGCCGGCAGGTTGGCGGCGGCGGAGATGACCAGCACCGAGGGGATTATGGTGTCGCCCAGGCCCATCAGCATGACCTCGCGGTCCTGGTCCTTGCTGCGGTCCTTCAGGTCCAGCTTCTTCCTCTCCGCCCCCTTGTTTCCGGGGACCACCAGCACTATGGGTAGGCCCAGGTCGCTGACCCCTTCGGCCAGGGTGAGCATGTGCTTGGTGACGTAGACCGAGAGGGCGTCATAAACCGCCAGGGCGGTCAGCAGTATGAGGGAGGGCAGTATGCCTAGGGACAGGCCCAGTATCAGGGCGGCGCCGACCCCGATCACCAGCCCCGCGCCGTTCACCACGTACCATCTAGGATATTTAACGAGCAGGTAGAGAAGTGATCCGGAAATAATCGCTCCCAGCACCATCGACACCAGCTCTTCGGTGCTGGCGAGCATGAGGAACAATGAGACCACGGAGAAGAGCCCCAAACCCATGGCCCCGAATATCACTGCCTTCAGCAGGCCCAGGCGGGAGCGCTTGATGAGCACCAGCAGCACGGCGGTGGTGACCAGGACCAGGACGACGTACAGCAAAGGGTTCGTCGGGTCGTTCTGGTCCGAGAAGGCCCGGTAACCAGAGGGGACCGTTGGCACCAAGGTCAGAGCGGCCAGGGGAACGGCCAGGAACATGACCGTGAGGACCAGGTACTGCCGGGCGGTGCGCATGCCGGTCGATGGGCACCAGGGCATAAATCGTTGCCGATTCGAACATCGGAAGCGATATCAAAAGAAAAATGAAAAAATGCCGGGCTGAGCGGACCCGGAAAGTGAGCTAATTAAGGTGATTCGATGAATACGTTCCCGTAGGCCACCTTACCGGTTATCTTGGCCACCTTCACCTTCACCCGGGAGCCCTTGGCGGTCCCCGGGATGTAGATGATGTAGTCAAACATGCGGGCCACTCCGTCACCTTTCTTACCCACGTCCTCAATCATCATCTCATAGACGTTTCCCTCACGCAACCCTTCCTCGGAGGGCTTCTGCATCTTGCGAACATTGACGGGGCGGTGCGCACCGCAGGCCTCACACTCTAGAATCATCACGCGGCCCTCTTTGTTTATGTGGGTGTCAGGGCGGCCGCACTCCGAGCACAGGACGAAGGTGTCGATGTAGTTCTGCAGCTTGTCAGAGACCTGGGTGGGGGTCAGCCTGGTCTTGAACACCACGCGCCTGCCCTCCATGGTGCCGGGTGTACCCAGCTCTCTGAGCATGTACTGCAGGATGTGCTCGGGTTCTCGCCTCAGGGTGTCGACGATGTCCCCGAAGTTACGGAACACGGTGGTCTTCCCTTCCTGGAACACATCCGGATCGGGGACCACGAAACGTTCGTGCTTCTCGATGGTCTCCGGCAACTGCATCTTGGCCCGGTCCAGGAGTGAAAGGTAATCGTCATTGGACATGTCTATCGGCCCTCCAAGTCCACCATGCCTTATAAACCTTATTGGCTCCCGTACTTGCGCTTGACCGCCGCCCTAACCAGACCCAGGTGCAGTGGGGATGGCTTGGTGGGCCGGGACTTGAACTCCGGATGGAACTGGGAGGCCACATAGTATTCGTATCCTTTCAGTTCCCCGATCTCCATCTTCACGCCGTCCGCGGAGCGTCCAGTAAACTTCCAGCCGCCCTCCTCCAGCGCTTCGATGTGCTTGGGATTGACCTCGTAGCGGTGCCGGTGCCTTTCCATGATCAGGGCCTTGCCGTATAGCTCGAAGGCCTTGGAGCCTTCCTCCACCATGACCGGCTGTGCTCCCAGTCTCATAGTGGCGCCCATCTTCTTGACCGTCTTCTGTTCCGGCAGCAGATCGACGACGGGGAAGGGCGTCTCTGGGTCGAACTCAGTGCTGTTGGCCTTGTCCATCCCCAGGACGTTCCTGGCGAACTCGATGGTGGCGATTTGGAATCCCAGGCATACGCCCAGGAACGGTATGTGGTTCTCCCGGGCGAACTTGGCCGTGGCTATCTTGCCTTCGATACCACGCACCCCGAACCCTCCCGGAATGAGTATGCCGTCGGCGTTCAGCAGCTCCTCGGTGATGCCATACTGCTGCACCACCTCCGAATCGACGAAGACCAACTGGACCTTGGTGCCGGCCTCGGCCCCGGCATGATGGAAGGCTTCGAAATGGGAGATGTAGGAATCGGCCAGGTTGGTGTACTTGCCCACGCAGGCGATGCGCACGGTCCGCTCCTGATCGTTTATGCGGCTGGCGAAGGCCTTCCAGCCCTCAAGGTCGTGAGCCTTCTCCGTGAATCCCAAACGCTGCATGACGTATTCGGTGAGCCCCTGCGCCTCCAAGGCCATCGGCACGTCGTAGATGGAACGGGCGTCCGCGGCCGTGACCACCGCTTCTATGGGAACGTCGCAGAACAGGGAGATCTTTCGTTTTATCGACTCCTCAAGCGGGTCCTTGGACCTGGCTACAATGATATCGGGCTGAATGCCTATGGCCCTGAGCTCCTTGACCGAGTGCTGGGTGGGCTTAGTCTTCTGCTCCCCCACCGTGCCCATGACCGGGACCAGAGTAGTGTGCACGAAAAGGCAATTACGCCCTTTTCCCAGCTCCATGTTCATCTGACGAACCGCTTCGAGGAAGGGCATGGACTCGATGTCACCGACGGTCCCCCCCAGCTCGACGATGCAAACGTCGGCCCCGGTGGCCTCGGCCACGTTGACGATGTGGGCCTTGATCTCGTTGGTGATGTGGGGGATGATCTGAACGGTCTTACCGAGGTACTCCCCGGTGCGCTCCTTCTCGATGACCGACTTGTAGACCTTGCCGGTGGTGATGTTGTGGGCGCTGGTAAGGCTGATGTCCAGGAACCTCTCGTAGTTGCCAAGGTCCAAGTCCACCTCCCCTCCGTCTTCGAGAACGTAAACTTCCCCATGTTCGAAGGGGTTCATGGTCCCGGCGTCGACGTTCAGGTAGGGGTCGATTTTAATGGCCGTGACCTTGATCCCCCGCGACTTGAGAAGACGACCGATGGAGGACGCGGTTATTCCCTTGCCCAACCCAGAAATGACTCCGCCCGTGACAAAAATATATTTCATGCCTTCACGGGAACTCTCCATATCCTGGGATGATATTTATGATTTATGATTATGTCCGCTAGAGAAAGCTTTCGCCTTTTGTAGAGTTCATTGAAAAAAATATAAGCTAGAATGGGGGCGCTCGATGTTGTTTTTAGTGCTTGGTAACCCTGCCGGAATTGGTGGAGGAAACACACGTAATGCCATAAGCTTCACAGTGTTTCCCCTTGCGTAGGAGGTGATCCATCTGCAGGTTCCCCTACAGATACCTTGTTACGACTTAACCCTCCTTGCTGAATCTCAGTTCGAAGACCCCAAAATGAGATATCCTTACTGAAACCCAACTCGGGTGGTTTGACGGGCGGTGTGTGCAAGGAGCAGGGGCATATTCACCGCGGATTGTTGATCCGCGATTACTACGGAATCCAGCTTCATGAGGGTGAGTTACAACCCTCAATCCGAACTACGATTGGGTTTCGAGATTACCTTCACCTTTCGATGTCGGAGCCCATTGTCCCAACCTTTGTAGCGCGCGTGTAGCCCAGGAGATTCGGGGCATACGGACCTACCGTTGACCTCTCCTTCCTCTGTCTTAGCGACAGCGGTCCCGTTAATGTGCGTGCCCTCCGGAGAGAACACTAGCAATTAGCGGTGAGGGTCTCGTTCGTTATCTCACTTAAGAGAACGCCTTACGGTACGAACTGACGACGGCCATGCACCACCTCTCGGAAAATCAGGCAAGGTCATCAGCCTGGCCTTCATGTAACCGTCGCTCCTGGTGAGTTGTCCGGTGTTGAATCCAATTGAACCGCACGCTCCTCCCGTTGCGGTGCTCCCCCGCCAATTCCTTTAAGTTTCATCCTTGCGGACGTACTCCCCAAGCAGCAGGCTTAACAACTTCTCTCCGGCACTGGGCGCCCTCAAAGGACCCCCAACACCAAGCCCGCAGCGTTTACACCCTGGACTACCGGGGTATCTAATCCCGTTTGCGCCCCAGGGCTTCGTCCCTCACCGTCGGATTCGTTCTAGTCAGACGCCTTCGCCACCGGTGGTCCTTCTAGGATTACAGGATTTTACCCCTACCCCAGAAGTACCTCTGACCTCTCCCGATCCCAAGTTTTGCAGTCTCCCCGGACTTCGAACAGTTAAGCTGGTCGATTTACCCAAGGATTTACAAAACCGGCTACGGACGTTTTAGGCTCAATAATATCGACCACCACTCGGGCCGCGGGTATTACCGCGGCGGCTGGCACCCGTCTTACCCGGCCCTTACTTCTCCGGTTTTTTAGACCAGAGAACAGCCAACACAATGTGCTGGCACTTGGAATTCCCTCATCGGGGTTTCCCCCATTGTGAAGTTTTCGCGACTGCTGCGCCCCGTAGGGCCTGGACTCATGTCTCAGAGTCCATCTCAGGGCTCCCTCTCTCAAGGCCCTTACGCGTCATAGGCTAGGGGGTACGTTACACCCACTACAACCTGATACGCCGCAGACCAATCCTTGGGCACCGGAGTTTTCGACCACGAAGCATTCCAGCTTTCAAGGTCTATGGGGTATTATTCTCAGTTTCCCGAGGTTATCCCCCACCCAAGGGCATGTTATCCGCGTGTTACTGAGCGGTCCGCCGAGTCCTTGCGACTCTCGACTCGCATGTCTTAATCGAATTCCAATAGCGGTGGCCGCCGGCAGGATCAACCGGAATTGATCCTTCGACGACTCATTATTAATTGATCGCCTAGGATGTGTATTTAAGAAATTGGCAGAGTTACCAAGTTTCACCAGCAGTACCATTTCGTTAGAAACAGTAACTGCCATCGAGCGTCAGAACCAAGAGAGCACGTCGACGCCTTTCGACGGAGATCTCGGTTCTCCATTCTAAACGCCGCCGAATGCAAGCATCCAGTTTGGCGTTTTTGTCGCTGTGTTTCAGCGCAGAATCCCCTTAACTTCGGTCTTATATATAACCGTTTCGGGGGGTTCTTTGCCCGAAAACATGACTACCTCTCTATTTGGCACCCCCCTATATGACCTTTGCTGTGACACATCATATCATGTTACCGTCCACCGAAGCAGATAATGTCAAGGGCCGATCGCATTTTTCCAATGCTGGTATAGGCGTTGACGTCCATATTACGAAACATTTAATAGAGATTGTCCATTAAGCAACGGAAAAGCGGAGGTGGCCCAGCCCGGCAAGGCGATGGATTGCTAATCCATTGTCCGCAAGGACCCGGGGGTTCAAATCCCCCCCTTCGCGCCATTCTCTTATTTATTCAATATTGAACTATTTGCTGGAACCTATGTTATTTGATGATTTCAAGCTCGATAGCCACTTTGATCTACTAGAATTTTTATTCGTCAGAACATTGATCATTTCCATTTTATAACTCAAAATATCCTTAAAAAGTAACTTATAATCCCCTCTACTTTCGAATCTCAATTCATAATGTACGTTCAAGCGGACCGAACGGATTTACAAACTATCAACAAAGATGAGACAATGGCGCTTTACATCAACATGAAGGTCTTTGAGAACGAGGGTGGCAGTGGCAAGCTCGAACTCTGGAAAAGAGGATCCATCACTTGCACGCATATCATGGGAACGCTCGAGTATGACAACAAGGAAGAGCGCGACGTCCTATTGGACATGCTGATGAAAGGTCATCCGGAGGTCAGCTTCATGGAGAAGGACTACCCCACCGGATGCTTCGTTGATAACTATTACAAATGGCCTCAAAGGAAATCGACGGTGGAATGATGAAATGCTGATCACCCTGACGGTCAAGAACGAAGCCGAAGACGGGCACATCCACCTGAAGAAGGTGGACATGAACGGCGAGAAGGAGATCGGGGAGATCCATTATGAGAACAACCAGGACAAGGACTGGTTGCTCATGGTGCTCATGGAAGGTCACCCGAACGTTACGTTGATGGGCGGCAATGAAAAGAGCAATGAGGCAGCCGAACAGGAGTACAAGCCCTGCTGCTTCTTCGGGGCGATGATCGACGCCCTGGCCGAACAGGAAGCAAAGAAAAGCTCCTGATACCGTCTAAGCAGCGATCGGTCATACTTGCTCCATGGAGCCCGCTTGTTCATGATACGAGATAGGCCGATCCATCAAGCACTAGCGACATATCCATCATCAACGGGTCAGGGCCCCAAACCTTCCTGACTATCTATAATAAATAGATGACCTATCACGCGGCGTGAAGTTCTTCGTCGAGACCTATGGCTGCACCATGAACCAGGGCGAGTCAGCTGAGCTGAGCTCGTACCTGAGGCGCATGGGACATCAACAGGTCGAGGACGAGAAGGACGCCACCGTGGCCCTCATAAACACTTGCGTGGTGATCGCCCCTACAGAAAGGAAGATCTGGCGCCGTCTCGTCTCCCTTCGCGATTCCGGCAAGAAGCTCATCATCGTCGGATGCATGGCCTCGGTGGACCGCGAGCGGCTCATCAAGGAGTTTCCCGGGGCCATGGTCTGCGGGACGGCCGACTATCCACGCTTCCATCTAATACTCAATGGGGCATTTCCAGGTAAGGCCGTTCCAATCGTACCATTCTCACGGGATGTACCTTTCGTCCTGCCGATCGCCCAAGGGTGCAACGGTTCCTGCACCTATTGCATAACCAAGCTTGCCCGGGGCGACCTAATCAGTTATCCTATCAATGAGCTGATAGAAAGGTCCAAGAAGGCCCTTGAGCAAGGTGTAAAGGAGATACTGGTCACCTCCCAGGACACCGCCGCCTACGGCATGGATGGCAAGGACCGCCTTCCCGATCTGCTAAAGGCGATCTGCGATATTCCCGGTGATTTCCGCATACGCGTCGGCATGATGAACCCTGACAATCTTAAGGAGATAATGGATGGGATGGCAGAAGCGTACCAGCATTCCAAGGTCTACCGTTTCCTCCATCTTCCGGTGCAGAGCGGCAGCGACCGCGTAATTCGTGATATGGGCCGGGCTTACTCGATCAAGGATTACCTCCGTATGGTCGGAAGGATGCGGGAAGCGGTTCCAGAGCTAACGCTCTCCACGGATGTCATCACCGGTTTCCCTGGAGAGACCATAGATGATCACATGTCCACCGTGGCGCTCATGAAGGAGCTACGGCCGAACATAATCAACGTCACCAGGTTCTCTCCCCGCCCGGGGACGGTAGCAGAAAAGATGAAGAAGCAGATTCCGGGCTGGATGTCCAAGGAACGGTCCCGCGAGCTCACTTCCCTGCGCTTCCAGATATCCTCGGACATCAACTCGTCGAAGATAGGCCGACAGTACTCGGTCCTTATCGACGAGAAAGGGAAGGGGAACAGCGTCATGGCTCGCACCGATGATTATCTGCCAGTGGTAATTATTGGGGACCACGCCCTTTGGCAGAGGGTGGACGTGAAGATCACGGCCGCCGCCCGCACCCATCTCTACGGAGTCATCGCTCAGGACATGGAAAATTAAATAGGGGATACCGCATCGAGGTTTCCGATAGCCCCGTAGTGTAGTGGTCAATCATGCTGGCCTTTGGAGCCGGTGACTCCAGTTCGAATCTGGACGGGGCTACCATCCCTCTTTTCATTTTTATCCATTAAACACGAGCAAAGAGGTTTTATCCACCCGCGGTCATAGGCCGCTCGTGCAAGCTAGCTGCTTTCTTGAGCTGGACATGGGTACGGCGGATAGGGCCAAGAACGTCAACCGCTCCCTCGAGCTGGACCACGGCGACCATGCCAAATCCTGGGTGGAAGGTTCCATCATAAAGGTCGAGTGCGAGGCCAAGAGCCTGATGTCATTATTGCACACCATCGAGGACCTCATGGCCTGCCTGAAGGTGGCCAACGACATCACCGATCTGGAATCGGACTAGGCGCCTTCCCGGACCTTCACCGCAATGCCCTTCTTGAAGACCAGCATCTCCTCACGGACCAGCTGGGCGCGGCCGATCGCTACCAGAGCATCGTTCTTGTCCACCACCATCACCTCGTCATGCAGGCGGATGTCCGGGTCGGCGTCGGTGACAAAGGTGCAGAAGACGTTCTTGCCCTGCTTGTTGAACTCCACTGCATCGTCGCTGACGGTCACCCTCATGCGCGGCGCCGGCAGTCCCTTCAGCAATCTCCGCGCCCCGGCCGGCCTCAAGGTGAAGAAACCGTCCTCAGCCCTCACGGAAATGACGTGCTCGCCGTCCACCAGGACGTTGCGGATGCGGTCCACGTTCTTGGACTTGACCAGGGAGACGCTCCCGCTGAACAAAGCCTCGGCGGCACCCTTGCCGAACTGGTAGTCGGCGACCGCCCTAATCCTGGCCTGGTCGATGTCGAACGTGCCCTTGCCCTGGGAGAACATCTTGAGGAACTCGATGGTCTCGTCACCGTCCCACATGGCCCCCATTTTGTAGGTGTGGCGATGGGCCAGGTCCTCCATCAATCGGGTGGTCCTCTCCTTGGTCTGCTGGTCGCGTTCCTTGGGGAACAGGGATTGGGATATGGGATAGATCTCGTCCAACTCGATGGGCACCGGGCCGAAGGGGGAAACCACTTGGAAGTGGGCGTCGCTCACTGCCAGCACCGCGTCCATGGCCGGGTGCATCGTACGGGAATAGGGCTTTTCCGGCTCGTCGAAGATGATGCCGACCTCCGTACTCGGGTGGACGTAACGCTCCTCCAGGCGCCTCTGGTACCTCAGGAAGGCCGGACGGTTCAAGGACTCCGCGCTTGTGTAGAACAGGGCGTGCTCCCTGGACAACGGCTCGTACCTCTCCAGGAACTCCTGGTGCTTGCCCAAGGTTCGCAGGGCGTCCAGCAGGGCGGGGTGGGAACGGCAGCGCCTCTCCACTAGCTCCCAGAGGTCGCCCTCCAGTATGGCCCGCTTGACTCGCTCCAGCTCCATCTTGGATATCCAGAGGTTGTGCCGGGCGATGAGCTCGGTCCTCTGGCCGTCCGGCATCTTGCGTATCTCCTCCAGATCATGCCCCAGGCAGGCGGGGCAGTTGCATTCCAAGGCCTTCATGTCCTGCAGGCGAAACGTCCCTTCCAGGAACATGAAGCGGTCGTCCCGGGCGAACTTGGCATAGGAGGCGGAATCGAACATGTCGCACCCCAACAGCACCGCCAGGGCGAAGAGCATGGGATGGCCGGCGCCGAACAGGTGCACTGGCCGGTCCGGTCTCAGCCCTTTCTTGACCGCCACGATCACGTCCACCAGCTCAGCGAAACGATACGTCTCCATCAGCGGCACCACGCCTCCGACGGGGCTCACGTCCACGCCCATCTCGGATAGGCGGCGGGCGCAGTTCTCCCGGAGATCGGGGTAGATGGACCCTTGCACCACACCGGCCAGCAGCATCTCGCCCTTGAGCGAGGCAGCCTCCTCCGTCCGGCTTAAAGTAACTTCGATGGACTCCGCGGTGCGCTCCTTGCTCCAGTCCGGCTCGGCGAATATGTCCAGCACGGTGCCAATATCGGAACCGATGTCCCGCTGGAACTCCACTATCTCCCGGTTGACCAGGTCCACCTCGCCGTACATGTGCGACTGGAAGGTCCCGGAGTCGGTCATGATGACCCCGGGGAAATCCAAAAGCTCGTGCAACCCCTTGCTCAAGGCCATCTCCTTTATCTTCGGGTCGTTGCGGATGATGTATGAATTGGTGATGAGAGCGCGGAACCCGAACACGTCATAGAGCTCCCGCGGCCTGATGGTCACCAGGCGGGGGTTGATCACTGGCAGGAGGCAGGGGGTCTCCAGCTCTCCTCGACGGGTATGCAGACGGCAGATTCGTGCCAGGCCGTCCCGGCGTACGAGTTCCAACATAATCGCCTCATTTCCTCTCGCTATATTAAAGGTGATATGCGCAGGCGACGGGAAAGGGATATATTGCCGACAGGAAATGGTGGAACGCTGTTCCCATGGAATCACTTATCATGTGTTGCCCGCTCTGCGAAATACTCATAACGGTCAAGGTGCAGGAATGCGCCGAGGGAAGGGAGTTCCCCTGCCCCATATGCGGAAAAGAGATCTGCTTCAAGTTCACCCCTGAGGAATTGGAGAGGTTGATCGACATAGCCAAGAAGAACCAAGAGCGGGCGTTCCGCCGGCAGTTCCCCATGGCGTTCGGGGATGTGTGAGGCCCTTATCATGGAATTCGACAACAAGATGGTCATCGTGGTGCGCAAGGACCTGAAGCTCTCCCCGGGGAAATTGGCCGCCCAGGTGGCCCACGCCGCGGTGAACTGTGCGTTGGCGAGCAAGAAGCGCAAACCGGTGCAGTTCGACCGCTGGTACAACGAAGGACAGAAGAAGGTGGTGGTCAAGGTGCAGGACCTGAACGAGCTCTATGTCATCAAGCAGGCGGCCGAGGACGCCGGTCTGGTCACCTCGCTGATAACCGACGCCGGGATGACCGAGCTGCCGCCGAACACCACCACCTGCCTGGGCATCGGCCCGGCCCCCAACGCCGAGGTGGACCGGGTAACCGGACACCTGGGGCTGATGTGAGTGAAGGACCAGGCCCGCGTGCTCGGCATCGACGATGGTCCGTTCGTCAAAGGGCAGAGCACCGTTCCGTTGGTGGGCGTGCTGGTCTGCCCCCCGAACTACGTGGAGGGCGTGATATTATCCGAATGCAACGTGGATGGGGATGATGCCGACCGTGCCATCATCGGCATGGTCAACGGGTCAAGGTTTCGCGAACAGGTCCGGGCCATCATGATCGACGGGGCGGCCCTGGGCGGTTTCAACGTAGTGGACATTAAAGCTTTGAGCAAAACCCTGGGCATGCCGGTCATGACCGTCTCGCGGGACGATCCAGACATGACATCCATCGCCTCCGCCCTCAAAGCTCACTTTCCCGATTGGGAGAGGCGGTTCAAGATTATAGAGGAGAACAAAGTGAGGGCGGTCGAGCTACCTGAAGGCCGGGTGTTCATCGCCTCCGCCGGCCTCGAGGAGAGGGACGCCGATGCCCTGGTCAGGAGGTGCACGGTGCGCGGATGCCTGCCGGAGCCAGTACGTCTGGCGCATCTAACGGCCACTGCCCTGGTGCGCGGGGAGTCCAAGGGCAAGGCCTGAGGTGGCCTGGGAAACGTTATAATCCCGTTCCTGCTCTTCCTTCTCGCATGGTCAAGGACCTCGTCTTTAAAGTGGCGAAGCGGAGGATGCGGGAGATCGCTGAGGAGCTGCCGCACCCCGACATCGCCACGCACTTCTCGATAGATAAGGAAGGGAGGGGGCTGATTGACGTCTTCTATCGGGGAGAGCTCATCGGGCAGGAGATCATAGAGACGCCGAGCTCATGGAGAGAGAAAGACCGCCTTTTTACCTACCGGGAAGTGCTAAGAAAGAAGATCCGCCTGGTGGTCATGGCCCCCCGGGCCGACGCCATGAAGGTCCGGATGATGATGCTAGAG
The DNA here is from genome assembly GCA_026394395.1 of Methanomassiliicoccales archaeon. NCBI lineage: Archaea > Methanobacteriati > Thermoplasmatota > Thermoplasmata > Methanomassiliicoccales > Methanomassiliicoccales archaeon. Next base: position 355,778 of record JAPKYK010000003.1, on the reverse strand, counting down.
CTCAACAACTGGTGGCTATTCTACTATATGGTCTATGGATACGATTCCCAAGGCCGATTGGTACGGGTCCTGAGGCCATCACCGCCGGAACGGGACGTGCCATATGTCATCTGACCTCGAACAAGGCAATCGAGCCTGCGGCCGTGCCATGTCCAGTATACTATTTGACTCTGCCTCACAATCCCATATTCTTATATACAAAATCGGTAATAGAGGGCCTGCTCCAGAATTTGAGGTGAATTAATTTGGCTAGAGGATTATACACTGCCAGAAAGCTGAGGAACGATCGGCAGAAGTCTCGGTGGAGCGACAGGTCTTACAAGAAAAGGCTGTTGAAGCTCAAAGAAAGGTCCGACCCGCTCGAGGGCGCCCCCCAAGCAAAGGGCATCGTCCTGGAGAAGGTAGGTATTGAGGCTAAACAGCCCAACTCCGCCATCAGAAAGTGCGTCAAGGTCCAATTGATAAAGAACGGCCGCCAGATCACCGCCTTCGCGGTGGGCGACGGTGCTATCAACTTCATTGACGAGCACGACGAGGTACTGGTGGAAGGAATTGGCGGTAGGATGGGTCGTTCATACGGTGACATTCCCGGTGTCAGGTACAAGGTCATCCAAGTGAACAGCGTCTCCCTGAACGAACTGGTCAGGGGCAGAAAAGAGAAGCCGGTCAGGTGATTCCAATGGAAGAAGGCAGTTTCAAATTTGACAATATCCTGCTTTTCGGCAAGTATGCGAGCGGCGAAGTAATAGTGAAGGACGGGGGATTGGCCAAGTACATCAACTTGACCCCCACCGCCGTGCCGCACACCAACGCCCGCCACGCTAACAAATGGTTCGGAAAGTCTAAGGTCAACATCGTCGAGCGCTTGATCAACAACATGATGAGGACCGAGGTCTTCACCGGCAAGAAGCTCAAGGCCTACAACGTCACCAAGAAGGCTTTCGACATAATCGAGCAGCGCACAAAGAAGAACCCCATACAGGTTCTGGTGGAGGCTCTCGAGAACGCCGCTCCTCGGGAGGAGATCACCCGCCTGCAGTTCGGAGGTATATCCGTACCCAAGGCCGTGGACGTTGCCCCCTCGCGCCGGCTGGACATCGCCCTGCGCAACATATCCAAGGGAACGATCAACGCCTCCTTCAAGAACACCAAGCCCATAGAGCAATGTCTGGCCGAGGAGCTCATTCTGGCCTCCAAGGGGGACATGAACAGCTTCTCCGTGGCCAAGAAGGAAGAGATCGAGAGGGTTGCTTCCTCCGCTCGTTAGATAAAAGGTGGGGACCATGGGCAGAAAAGAGGACAACATCAAGAGGGCTCAGTCTATAATGATGACGCCCGAGTTCATCAGGAACATCGGGACCGCCGCACATATCGACCACGGGAAGACCACCCTGAGCGACAATCTCATCGCCGGGGCGGGAATGATGTCGGAGAACCTGGCCGGCAAGCAGCTGATGCTGGACTACGACGAGCAGGAGCAAGCCCGCGGCATCACCATCAACGCGGCCAACGCCTCGATGGTGCACACCTGGCATGGAGACGGTAAGGACTACCTGATCAACCTCATCGACACTCCCGGCCACGTCGATTTCGGCGGGGACGTCACCAGGGCCATGAGAGCCCTGGACGGCTGCATCATCCTGGTCTGCGCGGTCGAGGGCATCATGCCCCAGACCGAGACCGTCATCCGCCAGGCCCTGAAGGAAAGGGTCAGGCCAGTGCTTTTCGTCAACAAGGTGGACCGCCTGGTCAACGAGCTGAAGGTCACTGAGCAGGAGATGCAGCAGCGCTTCATCCAGATCATCACCGAGGTCAACAAGAGGATCGCGGCCAATCTGCCCGAGGACCTTAGGAAGAAATGGCAGGTCAGGGTCGAGGACGGCTCGGTCGCCTTCGGCTCCGCCTTCAATAACTGGGCTATCTCCGCTCCCTACATGAAGAAGAGCGGTATCTCCTTCAAGGACGTCTACAATTATTGCAAGAACGGAGACCAGAAGACCCTGGCCAAGATGTCCCCGGTGCACGAGGTCCTTCTGGACATGGTCATCAACCATGTCCCCAACCCATTGGAAGCACAGAAGATCCGTATCCCGGTCATCTGGAAGGGAGACCTGCAATCCGAGGTCGGCAAGGCCATGATGACCTGCGACCGGCAGGGCCCGACCACTTTCATGTGCACGAAGATCATCATGGACCCCCACGCGGGCGAGGTTGCCGTGGGCAGGCTGTTCTCCGGTAAGGTCATTCGTGGCCAAGAAATGTTCATCCTGGGCATGCCCAACCCCAACCGCGTGCAGACCGTGGCCATGAGCGTCGGCGCTGACCGCATCGCCGTGGAAGAGGTCGAGGCGGGCAACATCGTCGCTCTGACCGGACTGAAGGACGCCATCTCCGGGGCCACCTGCTCCTCCGAAAAGGACATGGAGCCCTTTGAGAAGATATCCCACTACACTGAACCGGTGGTCACCGTGGCCATCGAGGCCAAGCACATGAAGGACCTGCCCAAGCTGGTCGAGGTGCTGAGGTCCATCGGGAAGGCCGACCCATCCATCGTGGTACAGATCAACCAGGAGACCGGGGAGAACCTGCTTTCCGGCATGGGCGAGCTCCACCTGGAGATCACCATCTACCGCATCGTGAACGACCACAAGGTGGAGATAAAGTCTTCCGCCCCTATCGTCGTATACCGCGAGTGCATAAAGGACAGGGGCGGTCCGTTCGAGGGCAAGTCCCCCAACAAGCACAACAAGTTCTACTTTATCGTCGAGCCCCTGGAACAGGCGATAGTTGATGCTATCAAGAATAACGAGATCAAGACCGAAGGGAAGATCAAGGACCCCAAGGCCTTGGCCAAGCAGCTGAGCGACCTGGGCATGGACAAGGACCAGGCCAAGGGCGTGGTGTCCTTCAAGTACAACAACATCCTAATCGACACCACCAAAGGTATCCAGAACCTGCACGAGACCATGGACCTGTGCAAGCAGGCCTTCGACGAGGCCATGGACATCGGTCCTCTGGCCGGCGAGCGCGTGGCCGGTGTCAAGGTCATGCTCGTCGATGCCAAGCTTCACGAGGACTCCATACACCGCGGGCCCGGCCAGGTAATCCCGGCCACCCGCTCCGGCATATACGGCGCCATGTGCCAGGCCGGAAGGGTGCTGCTGGAGCCCTTGACGAAGGTCTACATCAACTGCCCCCAGGACATGATGGGCGACGTCACCCGCGAGCTGCAGGGACGCCGGTCCACCATCGAGGAAATCCACCAGGACCACGACGCCACGGTCATATCGGCGAAGGCCCCGGTGGCCGAGATGTTCGGCTTCGCAAGCGCGATCCGCGGAGCTACTCAGGGCCGCGCACTGTGGTCCACTGAGAACTCCGGCTTTGTTATACTGCCGAGGGAAATTCAGGAGAAAGTAGTAGGTGACATAAGGAAGAGGAAGGGACTGAACCCCCAGCCTTACGACGCAGGATACTACTCCGGCTGAACATGAAAAACCGTTATATAGAACAAATAATATCGAGAGGCAATCAACTCATATTTAAGGAAAAATTGGAGGGAAAAAAATGGCTGACAAACCTCACATGAATCTAGTGTTCATAGGTCACGTCGATCACGGCAAGTCCACTACCGTCGGCAGAATGCTGCTCGACACTGGCGCCATCGACGCCTATGTGATTGAAAAGTTCAAGAAGCAGGCCGAGGAGAAGGGGAAGGCTACCTTCGAGTTCGCCTGGGTAATGGATAACCTGAAAGAAGAGAGGGAGCGCGGTGTGACCATCGACGTTTCCCACAAGCGGTTCGACACCGACAAGTACTACTTCACCGTCATTGACGCCCCTGGCCACAGGGACTTCGTCAAGAACATGATCACCGGTACCAGCCAGGCCGACGCCGCTGTCGTCGTCGTCTCTGGTATCGAGGGCCCCCAGGCCCAGACCAAGGAGCACATCTTCCTGGCCAAGACCTTGGGTGTCAAGCAGATCATCATCGCCGTCAACAAGATGGACGCCGTCAAGCCGGCCTACGACGAGGCCGCCTACAAGAAGACCGTGACCGAGGTCAGTGCCCTGTTGAAGGCCGTCGGCTTCAAGCTCGAGGATGTACCCTTCATACCCATCAGCGCCTACAAGGGCGACAACTGCGGTAAGAAGTCCACCAACATGCCCTGGTACAAGGGAGACAACCTGCTCGAGGCCCTGAACAAGCTGAAAGTGCCCGCCTCCACCGAGGGACTGGCCCTGCGCCTGCCCATCCAGGACGTCTATACCATCACCGGCATCGGGACCGTCCCGGTCGGCCGTGTCGAGACCGGTATCCTGAGGCCGGACATGAAGATCATATTCATGCCCTCCAACAAGATCGGAGAGGTGAAGAGCATCGAGATGCACCACGAGAACCTGCCCATGGCCAAGCCCGGCGACAACGTCGGCTTCAACGTCAGGGGCATCGCCAAGAACGATATTCACCGGGGAGATGTCGCCGGACCCGTCGACAACCCGCCCACCGTGGCCAAGACCTTCATCGCCCAGATCGTCGTGCTGAACCACCCCACCGCCATACCCGTCGGTTACACCCCGGTCTTCCACTGCCACACCGCTCAGGTCGCCTGCACCTTCATCGAGCTGCAGAAGAAGATTGACCCCAAGACCGGACAGACGAAGGAAGAGAATCCAACCTTCCTGAAGACCGGTGACGTCGCTATCGTCAAGATCATGCCCACCAAGCCCTTCGTCGTAGAAAGGGCCAAGGACTTCCCGCAGTTGGGAAGGTTCGCCATCCGCGATATGGGTCAGACCGTGGCGGCCGGCATGTGCATCGACGTCGAAAAGAAGGAGATGTAAACCCCTTCCCTTTCCATTTTTTGGGGACTGACACATGGCACAGAGAGCAAGGATATCATTGAGCGGGACCGACCCGGAGAAGGTGGACAGCGTCTGCACCCAGATAAAGCAGATATCCACCCGAACTGGTGTGGCCATCCGCGGACCGATCCCGCTGCCCACCAAGAGGTTGCATGTACCCTGCCGTAAAAGCCCGGACGGAGAAGGCTCCGAGACCTGGGACAGGTGGGAGATGCGCATACACAAGCGCCTCATCGACCTGGACGCGGACGAGAGGGCTTTGAGACAATTGATGAGGATCCAGGTCCCTGACGGGGTCAACATCGAGATCGTTCTCAGGTCCTGAACGGAAATCTCTTACCCAGCATCTTTCATTTTTTGATTTCAGGATTTTTGTAATGCTTTTTTATATCAAATTGGACACGGGCCAGTTTAAACCAAAGATGCTGGTCAACGAGATCACTACCCACCGAACCACCTTGAACGCGAAGATCTGGATATGCGAATTGCAGTACCGGGACCACACAGTCTCTGAGGTCCTGAACGAGATGCTGGACAGATTTGAGGCCTTGGGATTCAAACCGAACTGATGTGAACGTTCGCGTTCTATCTGTCACCTGTCGGGCAAAGAACTTATTTTAAGGGATTGAGCATAACCGGTCCTGATGCGAAGCGACGCAGTGAAGAAAGGGGTGGACCGGGCCCCCCAGCGCAGCCTGCTGCGCGCCACCGGCCTGACCGATGCGGACATGGAGAAGCCGCTGATAGGCATAGCCAATTCCTGGAACGACGTGGTCCCAGGGCACATCCATCTGAACATTTTGGCCGAGGAGGTGCGGAAGGGCATAATCGAGGCGGGTGGAGTACCGCTGATGTTCGGTGTGCCAGGTGTGTGCGACGGCGTGGCCATGGGGCATGCGGGCATGCGCTACTCGCTGGTCTCCCGGGACGTCATCTCCGATTGCGTGGAGATCATGGTCCAGGCCCACTGCATGGACGGTTGGGTCGGGGTCACCAATTGCGACAAGATCACCCCCGGGATGCTCATGGCCGCCGGAAGGCTGGACATCCCGACGATAATTTTGACCGGCGGTCCGATGGAGCCGGGAAAGAGAGGCAACGATGGCCTGGACCTGCAGAGCGTGTTCGAGGCGCTGGGGGCCAACAAGGCCGGTAAGATGACCGAGGATGAGGTGCTGGAGATCGAGAAATGCGCCTGCCCCGGTCAAGGAGCCTGCTCCGGTCTGTTCACCGCCAACACCATGGCCTGCCTCACCGAGGCGTTGGGGCTGAGCCTCACCGGCTGCGGGTCCATGCTGGCCACCGATCCCAAGAAGAAGGAGCTGGCCCGGGCCACCGGACGCCGCGTCGTGGAACTGGTCAAAGAGGGGATGACCGCCCGCAAGATCGTGAAGAAGGGTTCGATATTGAACGCCATCACCCTGGACATGGCCATCGGCGGCTCCAGCAACACCGCCCTGCACATACCGGCCATCGCCGCTGACTTCGGCATCGAGGTGGACCTGGGGACCTTCGATGAGATATCCAAGAAGGTGCCACACCTCACCAGCATCAAGCCTAGCGGACCCTATTACATGAAGGACTTCGACGCAGCTGGCGGAGTTCCAGGTATGTTGAATAGGTTGCAGGACGACCTGTTCGACGAGATGACCGTGAACGGAATAAGCATCAAGGCCGTGGCCAAGAAGGCCAAGGTGAAGAACGAGGAGATAATCCGGCCCAGATCACGGCCGTTCCACCAGGAGGGCGGGATAGCCGTGCTGTATGGCAACCTGGCCCCCAAGGGGTCGGTGGTCAAGCAGGCGGCGGTATCGCCGGAGATGATGAAGTTCGTGGGAACGGCCAAGGTGTTCGACTCCGAGCAGGAGGCCTTCGAGGCCATATCCGCCAGGAAGATCGTGGCCGGCGACGTGGTGGTCATCCGGTACGAAGGGCCCAAGGGCGGTCCCGGCATGCCGGAGATGCTCTCTCCCACCAGCCTCATAGCTGGCATGGGCCTCTCCAACAGCGTGGCACTGATCACCGACGGAAGATTCTCCGGAGCCACCAGGGGGCCTTGCATCGGTCATGTCTCCCCGGAAGCGTTCGACAAAGGTCCTATCGCCGCCATAGTCAACGGCGACCGGATATCCATCGATATCCCTGGTCGGAAGTTGGAACTGCTGGTGCCGGAAGCGGAGATAAAAAAGCGCTTGGCCAAGGTCAAGCCGGTCGACAGAAAACCAACCGGGGTCCTGGCGAAGTACCGCCACCAAGTGGGGGAGGCGTCAACCGGCGCCATCTGCCGTTGAGCGCGAAACCTTTTTATTCAAACTTCTTTTATGCGGCCACACTGGGCGGGTAAATCAGCTCGGAAGATTGCCTGCTTTGCAAGCAGGAAGCCCCGGGTTCAAATCCCGGCCCGTCCATCCTTCTTTCGATTATCGTCAATAGGTCCAGCTTTCGTTTTAATCAGTCAATATCCTCATGGGCATACAGGGCTTCACCGCTTCGTTCATAGAATATAAACGCAAACGATCTCACTCAGAGCGGTCTGATGGGATGCGTGTCCATGGTTCCTGGCAATGCTCCACCTTGATGGATAAATTTGGTTTGATGCCAGCCAGTGCAGGCAGGACGTGATTCAGGACCTGCTCGGCGGTGGCCCGGAACCTTCGGCCGTGTGCGCTCACCTTCAACCAGCCGTTCTCATCTCGAAAATAATATTCGGTGAAGTTCTTGGTACTGATCGCGATCAGATAGCTCTCATTTGTCAAATCCACATTACCGCCCGTACATGAATTCACATCAAGGTAATGAAGATGTTATTTGACCGCAGCTGGCGTCCATACAAAACGATACCCGATTCCAAGGTGGTCGTTTATAGAAAAGAATGGGAAAAGGTTTGATGGAACAGGTTTCAGTTGCGTTCCGAAGCATCCAAGGAGACCTTGGTGTGGGCCTTGACGGCCTCGGCCTCCTTTCTCTCCGCGGCCATGGTCGCTTCCAGTTCCTTCATGTCCCGACGGAGCTCTTCCTGTGTGGGGATTGGACCGAGAATGATATCGGCCGTGCCGACGATTCTCTCGATGTCCTCGGGTTTGGAGATCTCCCTTTCCGGGATCGAACGGGTGCCACCGACGTATTCAGTGATGCCCTCCATCAACCTGGTGATCTCGAACGGCAGCACGATCTTGGTCGCCGCTCCCGCTCCCAGCTGCTTGACCGCATTCAAGGAAAGGACGGTCAAGGCCTTGGCGTCCAGGGTGCTGGCGCCCACGCTCAGGATCCTCAACTTCTGGGACTCACCTTGACTCTCTAGGATGATGGCCAGCCGTTCACCCTCGGCCTCCAGGATCTTGGCTTGCCTCAATCCTTCGGCCTGAAGGATACGGGACCTCTTCTCACCCTCGGCGTTCAGGATGGCCGCGGTCTTGGCGCCGTCGGCCTTCAGGATGGCCGCGCGCCTCAACCTCTCGGCCGAGGTCTGCTCTTCCATGGCCTGTTTGACCTTGGGGGCCGGGTCTATCTCCCTGATTTCGACCGCTTCCACCTTGACGCCCCACTGGTCGGTGGCCTCATCGAGTATGTCCCGCAGTTTGAGGTTGATCTTCTCACGGTTGGAAAGGATCTCGTCCAGCTCCATGTCACCGATGATAGACCTGAGCGTCGTCTGGGCCAGATATATAGTCGCCGCTCGGAAGTCGGTCACTTCGAAGAAGGCCTTCTTGGGGTCGATCACCTTGATGTAGATGATGGCGTCAACATTTACCGGGGAGTTGTCCTTGGTGATGACCTCCTGTCGGGGAATGTCCAATACCTGTGTTCTTAGATCTATCTTAACGGTCTCGTTGATCAGCGGGGCGACGTAGTTGAAACCCGGATTAAGGATCCTGATGAACATACCCAGACGGATGTAGACCGCCTGCTCGTATGGTCTGATGATCTTCACTCCATTGACCAATATGACGACAGCCGCGATGATGGCCAGCATCAACAAGCCCAACACTTCGACTCCTATTGCCATGATTACCTTCTCCTTGAATCGAGCCTCAGATCTCCTTCACGATCACGTGGACGCCTTCGCTATGCATAACCTTGACCTTCTTCCCCACTGGAATTGTCTGCTCCGATGTGGCGCTCCAGATAACATTGGATATCCTGACCTTCCCCCTCATGGTGCCCGCGACCACCTCGACCTCGACCACGCCCTCCTTGCCTATCAGCGACGTGGCCACAGTGGTCTCGGGTGGACCCGGTGGGGCCAGTTTCTGGTACATCTTGATAGTGAGCAAGGTGGTCGGGACCAGGATGATCACCGCAATTATTGGGGACCATATGCTCAACAGCAGATCTGGGAAGATCAATCCGATACCGCCCAAGGCCAAGAGCACCGTGGCCGGTACCAATAGGAACGACCCCGGGGCGTGAAGCTCAAACAAGAGCATCATCACTCCGAAGACGATGAACGCCAACGAAAGGTCAGTGGCTAATGTCATGATTGCTACAATGTTCGTTTGCATATTTAGCATTTATTTTCCTTAAGGGATTATAGTGACACAAATAGGTTAGTTAGGGTCCCAAGTTGCCGAAAAGTACCCCCCTGCGAACTTGCAGGCCAGTAGTACGACGGTTCGCCCTAATTAAAAAAAACATTAAATAATGCAGGGTATGTTCTTCACTTAGTGATATCAATGTGCGACGACATGGATGATAGCATGGGGTTGCCCCTGATAGGGGACAGATTCCCGGAAATGGTGGTAAATACCACTCACGGTAAGATGGAGCTCCCGAAGGACGTGGCGGGCAAGTGGATGGTCCTGTTCAGCCATCCAGCGGACTTCACTCCGACCTGCACCACTGAGTTCATCGGATTTTCGAAGAGGGCCGCGGAGTTCGAAAAGATGAACACCAAGCTGATCGGGCTGTCCGTCGATCAGGTCTTCTCCCACATGAAGTGGGTAGAGTGGATAGAGGACAACCTGAAGGTCAAGGTCCCATTCCCCATTATCGCCGACAACGGTGCAGTGGCCATGCAACTGGGAATGATACACCCGAACAAAGGCAACAACACCGTCAGGGCCGTGTTCATCGTGGACCCCGAGGCCACGATCCGGTTGATAATCTACTACCCGCAAGAGATTGGTCGCAGCGTCGATGAGATCATGCGCGCTCTCAAGGCGCTGCAGTACAGCGACAAGAACGACGCGGCCACTCCCGAGAACTGGCCGAACAACGCCTTCTTGAAGGACCGGGTCATCCTGCACCCGCCAAGGGACCTTAAGACGGCTGCGGAGAGGAAGAAGCTGGTCGGCAAGGAAGAGCATTGCTACGACTGGTGGTTCTGCACCAAGAAGGCCTAAAAACCTAACCTCCAAACCCTTTACTTTTTCATTTTTTTTATATTCCCAGATACAGGACGGACATTAGTAGGGTAACCAGGGTCACCGGCAGTCCGGCCTTCACGAAATCGCGCAGGCGTACCTCCACCCCCATGCCCAGTCCCTTCTCCACCACGATTATGTTGGCCGCCGCCCCCAGTATGGTGGCGTTCCCAGCCAGGGTGGAGCTGGAGGCCAAGGCCAGCCAGAGCGTGTTGCTGCCGGCGGGTATCGCCGGGGCTAACAGCATGACGGCCGGGACGTTGCTGATCAAGTTCGAGAGCACGGCGGAGATGGTCGAAAGGCCAGCGACCCCAGCGACCCCCGCCCCCAGGCCTTCGAACGAATTCAGCATCAGCTCCATGAGCCCGGAGGTCTCCACCCCCTTCAGCACGATGAACAGCCCGACGAAGAACAGCAGCAAGGTCCAATCGACCCCCCGTAGTATGGGCTGGGTCCCGGTGTCCCTCTTGATAAGGGGAAGAACTAAAAGCAGAAAGCAGCCGCCAAGGAAGGCGATGAGGGAGATGGGCGCGTCCAGCCAGGGGGAGGCGATGAAGCCGATGAACACCGTCAGCAGCACGGCGATGACCAGGAAGAAGGGCGCCTCCATCTTGGTACGGTGCATGCCGTTCATGACTAGCTTCCGGTCGATGACCTTGGGATTGCCCAGGTTCCCGTCGAAAAGGTCCTTCTTGAACACCAGGGCCACGATGACCACCGCCACCAACAGGGATGCCAAGGCCAGAGGTGTTAGCACTAGGGCAAAGTCGGGGAAGGATATTCCGGACTGGATGACGATGTAAGCGTTCTGGGGATTTCCTACGCCGGTGGCTACGCTGCCGATGTTGGCCGCCAGGGCCTCCCCCACCAGGAAAGGAACGGGGTTGGCGTCCATGGAGCGACAGACCTTGATGATGATGGGGGTGAACATCAGCACCACGGTGTCGTTGAGGATGAGCGCTGATAGAAGCGCCGTCACCCCCATGCTGACCCAGAGGAAGGTGAAGAGGTCCCCGCATTTCTCCACCAGCAGGTAGGAGACCCGGTCGAACAGTCCGGTTATCTCCAGGCAGGAAACGATGATCATCATGCCCAACAGCAGGCCGATGATGTCCAGATTGATGGCGGAGAAGACCTGGTCTACCGGTAGCAGTCCGAGGACAATCATCAGGACCGCACCAAACAGGGCCGCCGCCGGGCGGTCGATGCTCACGCTACGCACCCTGCGAACCGAGATCAGGGCGTAGGTTAGAAGGAACACCAACAATGCCAACAAAGTGGCGGTCTGCATTCTGATAGTAAAGAAAATATGGTATAATTAAGGCAGCGCCATCAAACGAAACCGGGGTACCTGACGGTGCGGTCGAGCACCAGCCGGACGTCCAAGCGCCGGAACCCCAGAGGACGGACGTTCTTGTCCAGGTACCTGAGGAGCTCCTTGTGGTCCGCGGCCTGCACCCGGAACATCAAACGCGGTTCCCCGGTGACCTTCATGACCTCGCTGACGCTCTCCAAGGCCATGAGGGCGCTGATGGCCTTCCCCTCGTGCTCAGCGTCTATCTCCGCGAGAACCACGGCCTCGGCGTCCACGTCAAGCCGCTCCTGGTCCACGATGGTCGAATAGCCCAGGATCAGCCTCTCCTCCTCCATGCGTCGTACACGGTCCCTGATGGTGGACGGGGAGCGGTCCAGCATGGCGGCTATCTCCTCGATGCTGATCTTGCCGTTCCCCTGAAGGATGCGAAGGATGTTCTGGTCCAGGTCGTCCTGCCCCATCGCCACCGGTATCCTTCCCCCGGACTATAAATCATCTTCCGGAGAGAGGTCAACAGCCTTCTTTATGAGCAGCGAATGGTCAAAGGCCAGGGGCGGTAGGTCGTCAAGAGGGAAGAACCCCGCCGATTCCGCATCATCACTATCTACGACCTCGCCACCCAGTACTTCGAGCTCATAGATCAGGGTCACGAAATGCCCTCGCGGGTCACGGTCCGGGGAGGATAGCACGCCCAACAGCCGTATCACCCTGGTCCTCAACCCGGTCTCCTCCATGACCTCCCGCACCACGCATTCTTCGGTGCTCTCGCCGTATTCGACGATCCCTCCTGGCAAGGCGTAGCGGCCCTTGAACGGGTCCCTCCCCCTTCTGACCAGCAGGACCTCCTTCCCCCGCCTAACGAGACCGTCGCAGGTCAGGGTGGGCTTCTTCCAGAGGTGCTCCATCTGCTCCTGCAGAAGACGGCTATGCCGTTCCATCTGCTCCAAAATCTCCTGGCCCAGCGAGGTTAGTTCCCCGTTACGAAAGACCTGACCGTTAAGGCGCCTTCCCAGGTCCCGCAAGCGGCGGCGGACGGTGGAAGGGGAAACGCATAGTTCCTCGGCCGCCCCTTCGATCCCATGTAAACCGACGGAACGCAAGGTACGATAGGCGGTCTGATCGGCGACATCAAACCCACCGCGGGTCAGCACCGCTTCCGCCCGAAGGCCGTATCCCATGGACTTGGCCATGTTTTATAAAGTACCTCTACTTTGTGACGGTCCGTGCACAATCTCAGGAAACGCATTCCCACCATTCTCACCTCGGAGGAGATACTTGACAAGGCCTTCCGCAAGGTAAACAAGATAGATAAGGAGGGGCAGGTGAAGTCCGACATGGTCAAGCGCAAGTCCATGGCTCGCATCGCTTCGGCCACTGATGTCATATCCTCCACCTTACAGAAGTACGTCAAGGCTTTTCCCAGCATCAACGAGCGCGACGATTTCCTGGCCGAGATGATCGAGGTCACCGTGGGCGTCGACCCGCTAAAGAAGGCGCTTTCCAACCTGGACTGGGCTGGCCACAAGGTCAAGGAGCTACAGAAGCAGTACACCAGCAAGGTCATGACCTCCTCGTCGGTGCAGTCGGCCGACACCGCCCGCAAGGCCTTCTACGGTCGCGCCTCGTCCGTGGTCAAAAAGGTCGCTCCGGACCTCAAGTTCTTGGCCTACGCCCGCGACGAGTTCCGGAAAGTGCCCGATTTCGACGACAACATGATCACCATGGTCATCGCCGGCTTTCCCAACGTCGGCAAGAGCCAGTTCCTAAGGAAGGTGTCATCGGCCGAACCGATCGTGGCCGCCTATCCGTTCACCACCAAGGGCATCGAGGTGGGCATACACCAAGCGGGCTATCGCCGCTACCAAGTGATCGACACCCCCGGCCTGCTGGACCGCGAGCTGAGCGACCGCAACCGCATCGAGATGCAGGCGGTCACCGCCCTCAAGCACCTGGCCAACGCCGTTCTGTTCATTTTGGACCCCTCGGAGACCTGCGGTTACGGCATGGACGGGCAGCTCCGGTTGCTGGACGCCGTCCGTGAGCTGTTCCCCGCCGTGCCCATACTGGTAGTGGAGAACAAGGTCGACCTGATCAACACCGGTTCCGAACGTCTCAAGATGTGCGCGGCCAGCGGGGAGGGCGTTCCCGAAGTAATGACCGCCTTGCTGCAATTGGTCAAACCTCTGGAGAAATCGGATGCGCTGTTCTGAGGCAAACGTTTTTTATTCACCCCTCCCTTAGTCCAGAAGGGGTGCTCTTTGCAAGAACTGGCCTGTAGCGATTCCATGCGCCGATATTTCTCTGAGCTGTTCAGAGAGAACGAGCGCTGCTACGCCGTGGCCACTGAGGCGCGCTCCCGGGGGTTGGACCCCAGCCTGAAGGTGGAGATACCACCGGCCGAGGACCTGGCGGACCGGGTGGAGAAGCAGCTCTCCGACTGGCATGTCGATGGCGTGGCCGAGCGCATCAGGGAGATATCCCGGCGGATCGAGAGCCGCGAGGAGGTCTCCCTGCTCATCGCCAAGGAGCTGGTCTTGGAGGCGATCGGCGACCAGGAAGGCCGGGAACTGGCTATCGAGAGGGCGGTGCGCGTGGGTCTATCGGTCCTCACCGAAGGGATACTGGTCGCACCGATCGTGGGAATCGCCGGAGTTAAGATCAACCAGAACACGGACGGCACCGAGTATCTCTCACTTTTCTTCAACGGCCCCATCCGGTCCGCAGGGGGAACTGCGCAGGCCATGAGCGTGCTCATCGCTGACGTGGTGCGCCGGGAGTTCGGGATCGGGGCCTATCAGCCCACCCGCGGAGAGGTGGAGCGTCTCAAAGAAGAGATACCTCTGTACAAGCAATGCCAGCATCTTCAATACACCCCCAGCAACGAGGAGATCGACCTCATCTACAGCCATTGCCCGGTCTGCGTGGACGGGGAGAAGACCGAGGACAAGGAGATATCCGGGTTCCGCGACCTGCCCCGGATCAAGACCAACTCCGTGCGCGGGGGCGTGTGCCTGGTCATCGCCGAAGGACTATGTCTCAAGGCCCCCAAGATTGAGAAGCACGTCAAGAAGCTCGGCCTGGAGGGTTGGGAGTTCATAACCGAGTACTTGCGCCTGAAGAAGGGCGACAGCAAGGACGACAAGGGTCCCAAGGTGGTCCCGGACTACAAGTACCTCAAGGACATCGTGGCCGGACGGCCGGTCATCGGCCACCCCTCCCGCCCCGGCGGCCTCCGCCTCCGCTACGGACGGGGGAGGACCACCGGCCTGGCAGCTATCGCCCTGAACCCGGCCACCATGTATGCCCTGGACAACTTCCTGGCCATCGGCACCCAGATCAAGCTGGAGAGGCCTGGCAAGGCTGGAGCGGTGACCCCCTGCGACCGTCTAGAGGGACCGATACTGCTGCTGGAGAACGGCAATCTGGTGCAGACCAACACTGTCGAGGAGTTCCTCCCCTGCAAGGGAAAGGTCAGGGAGATCGTGGACGTGGGGCAGATACTGCTGCCATTCGGCGAGTTCGTGGAGAACAATCACATCCTGGTGCCCGGGGATTACGATCTGGAATGGCACCGGGCGGAACTGCGGGCGGTCTGCGGTGACGAGCTTCCGGATGGCTGGGAGGACCCTGGGGACTTCCAGGCGGCCTGGCTCATGTCCCAAAAGCACAACGTCCCCCTCCATCCCAAGTACAACCTGTTCTGGTACGACCTTCCGCTCACAGAGCTCAGGGCTCTGAGGGCCTTCGTCCTGGCCAACGGACGGCTCGAAGGAGGACACCTCATCATACCAGCCGACGTGGCGACCAAGCGCACCCTTGAACTGCTGGGAGCCTTGCACACCGTCACCGAGGGAGAGGTGGTGCTGGAGAGATATTCCCTGCCATTGTTGGCCGGGCTAGGACTTTTGCACGACGGCCAGATCATCGATTCGGTCCAGATGGAAGACCTTCCAGTGATGGATGTCGTATCGAAGTGCACCGGGGTCAGGGTCAATCCTCGCTCGGTGACCAGGATAGGCTCGCGCATGGCCCGTCCGGAGAAGGCCAAGGACCGTAGCATGAAGGCTCCCTCCCACACCATATTCCCCATCGGCATGGCCGGCGGTCCTCAGAGGTTGATGGAGAAGGCCGCAGAGAAAGGGACCATCAGTGTCAAGATGGGAGTGAGGAAGTGCGAACAGTGCGGTAACAAACCTTACCTCTATTACAATTGCTCGTGTGGAGGGCACACGATACCGATCGGCGAGGCCCAGGAGATATCCCTCGATGTCAAGGACATGCTGGAGCAGGCCCGCATCTCTTTGGGTGAGAAGAGCCTATTAACAAAGCTCAAAGGGGAGAAGGAGCTGAAGTCCAAGGACCTCAACCCCGAGCCCCTGGAAAAGGGCATCCTACGTCGCAAGCACGAGATCTACGTCAACAAGGACGGCACCATCCGCTTCGACCTGACCGACGTCCCGCTCACCCATTTCCGGCCCCGGGAGATCGGACTAAGCGTGGAGAGAGCGCGTGAGCTGGGATACGAGTTCGACGTGCACGACCAGCCCCTGACCGACCCCGAACAGCTGTGCGAGCTGAAGGTCCAGGACATCGTTCCGTCGATCTCCTGCGGGGACTTCATGGTGCGGGTTTCCAATTTCGTGGATGACCTGCTGGACAAGTTCTACGGTCTGCCCAGATATTACAACGCCAAGAGTAAGGAGGACCTTATCGGACAACTGACCATGGGTCTGGCGCCCCACACCTCTGGCGGCATACTTTGCCGCATGATCGGGTTCACTCGGGCCAGTGTGTGCTTCGGGCACCCTTTCTTCCACGCGGCCAAGAGGCGGAACGCCGACGGGGACGAGGACAGCGTAGTGCTTTTGTTGGACGGTCTGCTCAACTTCTCCCGTTCCTACCTTCCGGACAGCCGGGGCGGGCTCATGGACGCCCCTCTGGTGCTGGGCATTCGCTTGGACCCCAACGAGGTGGACAAGGAGGCCCAGAACATCGACGTGCTCTGGGAATACCCCCTCGAGTTCTACCGGGCCAGCGTGGAGATGAAACATCCCAAGGAAGTGCAAGGGCGCATGGACCTGGTCTCCGAGCGCATCAAGTCCCTGCTGCAATACGAGGGCTTCGGCATCACCCACGATACCAACGACATCGCCGAAGGGCCGCCGGAATCGGCCTACAAGACCCTCGAGACCATGATGGACAAGATGACAGCCCAGGTGGAGCTGGCCAAGCGCATAAGGGCGGTGGACGAGGGGGATGTCGTTTCCAGGGTCATCACCAAGCACTTCCTTCCTGACCTTATCGGCAACCTCAACAGCTTCTCCGGGCAGAAGTTCCGCTGCACCAAGTGCGGTGAGAGCTATCGCCGGGTGCCCCTCAGCGGCCACTGCTACTGCGGGCACAAGCTGAACCTGACGGTTTACGAGGCCAGCGTCAAGAAGTACCTCGAGGTAACCAGCAGGATAGGCCGGGACTTCGCCGTCTCCGACTACACCCAGCAGCGCATCCGTCTCATTGAGGAATCCATCATCTCCATATTCGGCAAGGAGGAGAGCGCGGCCACATTGGACTCCTTCGATGAAGGCGGGGAGGAGGGTCCAGAGGAGATCTGGCCGAGATCGGACCCCGACGCCCCGGAGGAGGACCAGGAGCTAACGGAGGAAACGGCCGCCCCGGTCAAGAAGACCATCTGCCTGGACGATTTCTGAGCATGCCGTCCGCTATTGACAAATGAAAAAATGGAAAGGATGGCGGGCACTGCCGCCTTGCTAACGTTTCAACCTTCGAGGGAGGCGATCTTCTCGCGGAACTCGTCGAAGGTCTGCTCCAAAGATTCGAGGGCCTTGACCAGGGCGACCCTGGCGCTCAGGGAGCCGTCGGTCTCGAACTCGAAGATGAAGGTGTTCTCGGAGCCCTTGATGGATATGGCACCGATGCGGCAGACCTTCACGCAATCCTTGCAGAGGATGCAGGCATTGTTGTCCACTACCTGCACCTTCTTGTCCTTGAAGGCCATGACGTGCTTGGGGCAGATCGCGATGCAGCTTCCGCCGTTATCGCACTTCTTCGGGTCGATGGTGACCGTGGGCATGTACTTGTAGCCCACTCCGTGGGTGGCCTGCCATTTGGCGTGAATCCTTCCCGTGCCCAGCTCGGCGGTGGCGTAGGCCAGTATGCCCTGCCGATCGCCCAGGCGCACGATGGGGATGAGCTCGTCCTTGGGCCGATAAGCGTCTCCGCCCAGGGAATCCAGGTCCCCGGAATAGACCTCACAGGGTCCGCGTTTCTCCAGCTTGTACAAGATGGTGCAGCTAGGGCAGCCCTCGCCGCCGCAGGAGCACTTCTTACGGAAACCGAAAAGCTCAAGGTCGGTGGGTATGGGAACGAGGCCGAGGCGGTGGGCCACGATCTCGTCGAACACCGGGCTGATGCTCTCGTACTCGTTTCCTTCCTCATCCCTTATCGAGCCGAGCAGGAACTCGACGTCATCGATGGCCATCTTGGGGATGTCCATGATGAGAGCCCGGCGCAGGGCGTTGACCTTCTCCGGACTGGCATCGCTCACCACGAACTTGATGCTGGTCTCGGTCTCCTGGTCCTTCATCAGCTTTATGTGCATAAAGGCGCCCCTTTACACCCTTCTGCCCCGGCGTCCACCCTTCTTCTTGGTTCCGTCGTGGGGGATAGGGGTAACATCTTCAATGCGACCGATCCTGAGGCCGGCACGGGCCAAGGCCCTTATGGCGGCCTGAGCGCCCGGTCCAGGGGAGGTGGCGCGATTACCGCCCGGTGCGCGCACCTTGACGTGGATGCCCTCGATACCCTTTTCCTTGGCGATCTCGGCCACCTTCTCCGCAGCCCTCATGGCTGCGTAGGGGGACGACTCATCCTTGGCCGCCTTGACCACCATTCCACCAGTGCACTTGGTTATGGTCTCGGCACCGGTGACATCGGTCAAAGTGATGATGATGTTGTTGTAGCTGGCGAATACGTTGGCGATACCCCACTTACCCATCAGTTCACCTCCTCGGTCGGCAGCTCGGCCGGGACGTCCTCAACGTCCTGGACGGCTTCCTTGACGTCCTTGGGCACGTGCTTAACGAACTTCGTCTGAGCCATGTCCTTCTTGAACTCGGCAGCCTCCTTCTTGTTCTCCCTCTCCTTGGCGGCCTCCTTCTGGGCTTGCTTAAGCGGGTGCATCTCGTCGGCTATGGGGGACCTCGGGTTCAGCATGATCTTGTCCTCGTCCTCGCGGGTGACGATGTAACCGGGAATGGTGATCTTCTGCTCATCGATGCAAACGTGTCCGTGAACGATGAACTGGCGGGCCTGGCCCACGGTGGAGGCCAGTCCCTTGGCGAAGACCATGGTCTGCAGCCGGCGTTCCAGCAAGGCCAGGTCGGAAAGGCCCAGGACATCGTCCAGCTTGGTCCCATCTGCCGGGAGCAGTCCGATCCTAGCGCACTTGTGCAGCAGGTTCTCGGCCTCCATCGTGGCCTGTTCCTCCCCGGTCCTCAGGCGGGCCTGGAGGTCACGGGACTGCTTGCGCAGGTTCCGCAGGATGGTCTTGGCCTTCCACAGCTCCTTCTTGTTCTTGAGGCCGTACTGCTTGACCAATATGGCCTCCTCCTTTATGCGCTCGCCCTGCCAGGGGTGGGAAGGAGTGTCGAAGCTCCTTCTCGGGAACTTAGGATCTCCCATCTTCAGTCCTCCTTCTTTTCAGGGGCGGCGGGGGCTTGCCTGACCTTGGAAACGCCCAGGGTCAATCCCTTCCTGCCGTTGGACCGGGTGCGCTGGCCGCGGACCTTGTGTCCGGACTCGTGGCGCACACCGCGGTAGCACCTGATCATCTTCAGACGGTTGATGTCGTCTTTGAGAACCATGTCCAGATCGGTACCGACGATGTGCTGGTCCTCTCCGGTCTCGTAGTCGTTCTGGCGGTTGATGGCCCAGGTGGGGGCGTAATCGGAATAGGTTGCGATAAGGTTGGCCAGCTCGTCAGTGGCGGCCTCGTCCAAGGAACCGATCTTAACTGAACGGTCTACCCCGGCCTTCCGGACCACGACCTCGGCCACTCTCTTTCCCACGCCTTTTATGCTCTGCAGGCCGACCACGGTGGGCTTTTTGCCGTCAATGTCCGTGTTTACTATACGGACAATGTACCGGAAGTCGTCCTTCTCTTCTGTACTGGTAGTCTTCTTCGCTTCAGCCAAAGTCAATCCCTCGCTGATGATCGCGAATCGAGTCTCGCCCTCGCGAAGTGCGCCACACGCCAAACCGCGTGTCTTGCAGTTCCCATCTCCGGATAGGGCTACCGGTCCGGGAACAGGTCCCTCTTAAGAGGGATCCCTTCAACAGTATCGATTCTGTCAAGCAAGCCAATCCTAAGCCTGTATATAAGTATTATCTCGGAAAAAGGGATGTTGGAAGGGGTTTCAGTCCTGCATGTCCCGCCGTACGAGGTCCAAGGCCTGCTCCAGGGCCTTCTGTAGAAGCTCCGGGTCCCCGCCGCCTCCCTGGGCGTAGTCGGGCTTTCCACCGCCGCCGCCCCCCATGATGGTCATTATGGTCTTCAGGGATTTGCGGCAATCCAGCCCGACATCGTTGGAACGGGCCACCAGCAGCTTGGCCTTCTCGCCCCGCACGCCGATGACCGCCACGGTCTTGGGCATGGAAGCAAGTTTCCTGGACATCTCCTCGGGGTCCTCGCCTGCCAGGGCCTCGTGCACCACCACGCGCACCTCCCCGACCTTTGGCGCGGAAGCCACCAGCTCGCGCACGCTCAGCTCGCTGATGACGGTCGAGAGCTGTTCCAGCCTCTTGCGCTGCTCCTTGAGCTCCTCCTCCAGCTTCTGGACCGCCCCGGGAAGCCTTTCTCCCGGTACGTTCAGGTGGTCTCCCAGCTCCTCGACCAGCCCCTTGTCCGCCTGCATGCCATTGATGGCGGCCATTCCCGCGGTGTACTCGATGCGCACCACTCCGTCCTGTATGCGCTTGGTGCGCGTGATGCGTACCAGACCCACCATTCCCGTGTGGGAGCAGTGCAACCCTCCGCAGGCCTCTGCGTCCAGGCCGAGCACTTCGACCACGCGGATGATCTTGCCAGGCACGGCCCCGCCCTGGTACAGGCGGTATCCGTGCAGCTTCTCCGCCTCGTCCCGCTGCTTGAACTGGATGTTGATGGGGAGGTCCTTCAGCACCACCCGGTTGACCTCCTTCTCCAGCAGGTCCCGCTGTTCGGTGGTGAGGTTCTCGAAGTGGGTGACATCCAGCCGGGCCTGGTCCACGGCCTTGTGCGCCCCGGCCTGCCACACGTGGTTGCCGAAGAGGTTCCTGGCGACGCCGTTGATCAGGTGCGCCGCGGTGTGATGGCGCATAAGCTGCTGTCTTCTTTCCAGGTCGATGCTCCCGTGGACCGTGGCCCCGATCTTGGGGTTGCCGCCCTCCACGAAGTGCACGATGGTGGTCTTGATCTTGATGACCTTGCAGACCCTCTTGCCGTTCAAGAGGCCCAGGTCCCACTCCTGCCCTCCTCCCTCGGGATAAAAGGCCGTCTGATCCAGGACGATGCCGCCGTCGATCTCCGCAATGACCTTGGCGTCGAACTCGGTGAGCTCCGCGTCCTCATAGTAGAGCATGCGCGTCTCCGGCATCCTCTCTGGCCGATCCTTCACCGCCGCGGCCGCCGTCTCCGGTTTCTCGTGGCGCGCGGCCACCTGCATATAGAAGTTGTCTGGAACGTCGATTTGCTCCGGGGCGTACTCCTTGGCTATCTCCGGGTTAAGTCCGTGGGAGTCGTAAAGCTCTATGAGCTTCTCCACCGACAGCTTATCGCCCTTCTTCAGGTCCTTGACCAGGCGTCCCACCAGCTGCTTTCCGCGTCCTAGCGTCTCGAAGTAGCGGTCCTCCTCCACCTGCACTAAGTTCAGAATGTCCTCCCGATTCTCCTTGAGCTCCAGGAAGATGTCCTGGAAGTGGTCGATCTGCCGGCTCACCGCCTCGGACAGCCTTATGTCCAGGTTCAAGGAGCGTATGGAGCGTAGCGCCCTCCGCACCAGCATGCGGGCGAAGTAGCCCTCGCGCACGTTGGACGGTACGACGCCGTCGTTGAGCATGAGCATCAGCGCCCGGGAATGGTCGCAGATGACGTAGATATCTTCAAGGGGAGCGACCGTTCGCATCAGCTCGTCATAACTGATGCCGATGCGTTCCGCCGTCGTTTCCCGGATGCGCCGCACATCGGCCGCGGTCTTCATGTTGGTGGCCCCGGCCACCTTGCTGTACTCGGTGAGCACGGTCTGGTCCGGCGTGACCGCCGCCAGCTCCTTGAGCCAATCCACCACAGGCCCGAACACCGCTTCGTATGCAGAGGAAACACCCTGGGACACCCAGGTCATGCGCTCCAGTCCGTAGCCGGTGTCCACCACGGTCATCTCCATGGGCTTGCGTCCCTCCGGGGTCTCGCGGTACATCATGAAGACGAGCGTAGCTACCTCCACCCCGTCCAGGATGACCTCCACGCAGGGACCGGCGTTACCGCCGCCCTCCCACCACTCCTCGATGTAGCGCATCTTGTTAGGGTCCGTTCCCAAGCGCTCGCTGAAGAAGCGGTGGCACAGCTCCACTGTGCGGTCCTTGAAGTAGATGAACTTGCCGTCCTTCTTGTTGAAGGCGTGGTGAGCGCACATCTCAAAGAAGGTGAAGTGCCTGCCGGTCTTCCCGACGTTGTCGATGTCGTTGAAGCGCACGCAGGTCTGGGATATGGTCAGGGGATTGAAGGGCGGTTCTATCACGCCGTTGAGCACCCAGGGCTGGAAGTCGTATATGGATGCCTGAGTGAAGAAGACGTCGTCCCTCCAGCGGGCCACGATAGGGTAGCGTTTCACGCGGCCGTGCCCGTTCTCCTCGAAGAAGCCCAAGTAGGCCTCGCGCATCTGGTGCAGGTTAAGTTTCTGGTTCATCGGGGAATGGCCGATGAAGGTGTACTCCTCGCACGGGGGCTCTCCGCAGGTCTCCCAGTCACCCAAGCTCCAGAAGTACCTTTGGCACTTGGGGCACTGTCTGCGATGGAAGCCCTTCTCCTTAAAGTAGGCTAGGTCGAACTCCGAGCCGCTCATGACTGGCGTTATTCAGAGGTCGTTATAAGAATATTGTCATTTATGAGAACGAAGGCGTATCTGGACACCTCATGGATCATAGGTGGCAGGAGCCCAGCCCCTTCTTCTGCAAATATTTCTGATGGTACTCCTCGGCCCTCCAGAACGTCCCGGCCTTCTCCAGGTTGGTGGCGATCGGCCGCTTGAAGCGACCGGAACCGTCCAGGGCGGCCTTCGAGGCCTCCGCCTCCTTCCGCTGGGCCTCATCGTGATAGAATATGGCCGTGCGGTATTGCTTACCAACGTCCGGTCCCTGGTGATTCGTTTGTGTGGGGTCATGGCTGCCCCAGAACATGTCCAATAGCTGAGCGTAGCTCACCAGCTCGTCATCGTAGGTCACTTGGACCATCTCGGCGTGCCCGGTGCTGTCCGTGCACACGTCCTGGTAGGTCGGGGCCTCAGTGTGCCCGCCCATGTACCCAACCTCGGTCTGCACTACTCCTTTAACCTTCTGGAAGGTCGCCTCCACCCCCCAGAAGCAACCGGCAGCGAACGTGGCCTTCTTGATCGGCATCTGTATCCTCGGTCCATTCAGGCAGCGCCCGATATTTAATCCATATCCGTCAGAACAGGAGACAATTGTGCGAATAATCGACCTTTACATCGATGACCGCAAGCACGTCCCGCTCCAGGCAATCCTGGAGGACCGGTTCGAAGTCCTTCTCCGCCACTGTATATCCTTCCGCCCCGAAGGAGCGGGCATAGGTGGGAATGTCTGGCGAACCGAGGTCGACGTTGGACACGCGACCCAGATTGCGCTGCATCTTCTCCCGGATGAGCCCCAGTCCGCCATCGTTGAAAATGACGGTGACGAATTTCAAGCCCAGTCTCCTGGCCGTCTCCAGTTCGGCCGAGGACATGAGGAAGCCGCCGTCCCCGACCACCGCCACCACCTTGTGGTCCGGGTGGACCAGCTTGGCAGCGATGGCCGAAGGGAGCGCCGCTCCCATGCAGATGAGCCCGTTCTGCAGTAGAAGGGTATTCTCCGCGTAGGCAGGGTAATACTTGGCCAGCCATATCAGGTGGGCGCCCACGTCGCTGACCAGGACGTCGCCCCGGCCCAGTTGGCGTCTCAAGGCTTGTACCAATCCCTTTGCCCCCTCTCCCGGCCTCTCCAGTTCGATCAACAGCTTATCGCGATGAGCCGAGGCCCAATCCTCTTTTCTAAAAGCCACATCGGTCAAAGCCTGGAGGGAGGAACGCAGATCGCCGATGACCTCGATGTCCATGAAGAAATCCTTGGCCCGTCCCGCACTGCCATCCCCCAAGTGCAGCACCCTCTTCTTCGTCCCCTTGTTCCAGAATTGAGGCTGGAACTCGGTGACGTCATATCCCACAGAGAGCACCAGGTCTGCCTCATCATAACTTTCCTTGACCAGATCGCTGTTGCGCATGCCGATGGTTCCCAGCGATAGGAGGTCGTCGAAAGGAACGGCCCCGGCTGCCATCCAGGTGCAGGCGACGGGAATGTTCCAGGCATGGCATAGCTCCTTGATCTCATGCGTAGCCTGACTACGAAGTGCCCCGTGCCCTACGATCATGAGCGGTTTTTTGGCGGTACGCAGGTTATTTACCACGACCTCTAGTTCCCGTTCCTCAGCCTTCCTCGGTTTCAGTGGTCCTGATCTACGAGGGGTTGCGTCCGTCGACATCTTCATGACGTCCTCCGGTAGCTGCACCATGACCGGTCCGGACCTCTCCTTTACCGCCGTTTTAAAGGCCCGGTCCACGACCTTAGGGACGTCGTCGGGACGGTCGATGCTGACCGACAATTTGGTCATAGGCCGGTAGATGGACAGCAGGTCAAGCACCTGCTTCTGCGGCGGATTGCGCCGTGTCTCTCCGGCCTGAGCGACCAAAGCGATAAGAGGAATATTGCTCAGGTAGGCGTCAGCCACGCCGCTCACCAGGTTTGTGGCGCCGGGCCCTAAAGTGCTCAGGCAGACCCCCGGGCGTCCGGTCAGGCGTCCCACCGTCCCGGCCATAAAGGCCGCGGCCTGCTCATGACGGGTCAGCACGAACTCCATTCCGGAGGAATGGATCTCGTCCATAACGTCCAGGTTCTCCTCTCCGGGAATTCCGAAAATACGGTCGACGCCCTCGTTCCTAAGGCAATCGATGAGCAACCTGGCCGCCTTCATGTGATCACTCGAACACCTGTGCCCTCCGCTCGAAAAGGTCGGAGACGGCACAGCGTACGGCATCCTCCAATGGACCATCCTTCAGGTAGGGCTGCATACCTCTGGCCCTGATCTCCGCTTCCGCTCTTTCCCCGAAACCGGAGGTGAGAACGATGTCCGCGCCCTTCAGGGCGGTGACCATCCGCTCGATCTTGGTGCGGTGCTTCTCGCCGAACATGGATTCCTCCAGGAATGGGTTGGTGTGCACCCTTCCCACTAGGATCATCTTTCCCTCTTCAACGTCATAGAGATGGAACTCCCGGGCCTGGCCAAAGTGCTGGTCCACGTTCTTACCGTCAGATGAGGCCACGGCCACACGGTATTTTGTCCGCCCTTCCATCTGTATGCCGATAGGTCCGCCCTCCGGAGCCTCTCGAGCACCACAAGTTATGTGGGCGAACTCGGCGGAACGGTCAATGTCCAGCATCCCGATGGCATCGGCCCTGCAGAAGCGGCAGTGGCGCATCTGGCGGATATCGCCTTCGCACATGTCCTGAAGGTTCTTCCTTTGTTCCGGTGTCGGTGCCAGCATCTTCTCGAACCTGGTGCCAGGGACCGGTATCAGCGGAATGATGTTTACGATGTACGCTCCCAGTTCTTTGACCTTCTTCGCGATCTCAGGGATGTGGTCCGCATTAATCGTCGGGACCATGACGATGTTCGCCTTCACCAGGATGCCGGCGTCGGTGCACATCTTAATGCCCTCCAGCTGATTGGTGAGCAATCTTTCCGCGGCCTCCCTTCCTCGCAAGACCTTACCGTCCCAGATGACGAAATCATACATCTTCTCGCCGACCGCTGGGTCCACGGCGTTTATGGTAACGGTCACGAACTTGACCCCCAATGCCTTCAGCCTCTCCACGGAACGCGGCAGGTTCAAGCCATTGGTGCTCAAGCAGAGCGTCAGCTCCGGGAATTCCTGCTTCACTATCTCCAGCGTGGTGAATGTCTCCTCGTTGGCCAGGGGGTCCCCCGGTCCAGCGATGCCGATCACACTCAGCTGGGGTATCTTCTTCTTCACTATGCGAATCTTGTTTATCGCGTCCTCGGGCGAGAGCAGCTCGCTGGTAACGCCAGGGCGAGATTCGTTCATGCAATCATACTTTCGGCTGCAATAGTTGCACTGGATGTTGCACCTGGGCGCGATCGGAAGGTGCATGCGGGCAAAGCTCTTGTGTGCCTTCTCATTATAGCACGGATGCGTCTCGAGCATCTGCTGGACATAGAGAGGTATCTCGTTCAGGCCAGCTCCCTCCATTCAATTGAATCGAACATCGACCGTTGAATATCCAGCACTTCGTTATTATAGATTGTCCCGTGTCGCGGCGGCCATGGGAAAGAAATATATTCAGGCCAGTGGGTGAATGTTCGTTCGAGATGAACGATATATTCAACGAAAGGACGATGCAGGGTTTGTTCTCCAACATGAACCAGCACGTGCCGACCAAAAGGCGCTCTCTCGAAGCTCTGCTCGCCGACCCATGTCCTTCCTACCAAGGCAAGGATGGAACGGTTTACAAACTTGACCACCAAGAGCTTCAGCTTCTTGCAGGCCTTCTGGATGACGAGGACATTCCAAGATTGAAGCTTCCGATCCTGATAATGACCGACACCTCCTACGGCGACGGATATTGGAAGGTCATGGGGAAGATGGAGGTCAAAGCGCTCTCAAAGCTCATTAGGCGCGAGCCGGAGAAAGATGACGAGATGCGCGTCTTCTATCCGTACTTCAAGGAGATCAGGGACAAACTGCCGACCTCCACCAACGCGGTCTTCTCTTACTGACCCTTTCCATAGCTATCGCTATTGTCAATGACATAACGATCATACGCAACTAACTTCCACCTGAACAATAGAAAATAAAAATAATGATTCTGGAAGAGGGTACATACGCAACCCGTTTAACGGTTAAGCCAAAGCCTACCATTAAGGCAAGCCTTCAGTGTTTTGCGGCAACAGACGTTAGTAACCGCGGACTGAACATCTCGGAGGACCTCGATGCTTACATCCCGGTTCTATCAAACTCATCAATTATGAGTGTCTTAAGATGCCTCTTTTTCAAGGTGGCTTCGAGCTTAGATGCTTTCAGCTCTTATCCAGTAGTGCGTGGCTGCTCAGCATGCCCTGTCGGACAACTGATTGACTAGAGGCACCGAACCCCCGTTCCTCTCGTACTCAAGGGTCCTTCTCGTCAGGCATCAATACACTTCCACCAAAAAGCAACAAACCTGTCTCACGACGGTCTAAACCCAGCTCACGATCCCTTTTAATGGGCGAACAACCCCACCCTTGGCAGCTGCTGCACCGCCAGGATAGGGAGAGCCGACAGCGAAGTAGCAAGCCGCCAGGTCGATATGAACTCTTGCTGGCGACAACTCAATTATCCCCAGGGTAACTTTTCTGTCATCAATCACCCCCATTCAGAAGGTCGATTGGTTCGCTAGGCCCTACTTTCGTATCGCCGATCCTTGTTATCCGGATCCGCGTCAAGCCAGCTTTTACCCTTACATTCACCGGCAGATTTCTGACCTGCCTGAGCTGACCATTGGGCGCGCTTGTTATCTTTTTGAGCGCGTGGCGCCCCACCCAAACTGCCTACCTATTGGTGTCCTTCTGACGAAGTTAGTGGTACGAAGTCTGAAGGGCGGTGTTTCATCGTTGGCTCGGAGAATACCTAGCGGCATTTCCTGGGTAACGCCTCCCGCCTACCCTACACATCAAAATTCATATCACAACAACAGGTTGCAGTAAAGCTCCATGGGGTCTTCGCTTTCAGGTGGAAGATACTGGACTGTGCACCAGTACTGTTAGTTTCACCGGCTTCGATGCGGGGACAGTAGAACTCTCGTTGGGCCTTCATGCAAGTCGCCAATTAAGCGACAAGGTATTACGCTACCTTAAGAGGGTCATAGTTACCCCCGCCGTTTAACGGTCCTTCGTTCGGTTGGACCCGAGTTTCAGATACCGTCACTGGGCAGGCTTCAACCGCTATACACATCCTTTCGGACTTGCAGCGATCTGTGTTTTTATTAAACAGTCGGAGTTCCCTTGCCACTGCGACCAGCCACTCTCGCGGCTGGCACCCCTTCTCCCGAAGTTACGGGGCTAATTTGCCGAGTTCCCTCGCATCGATTATGCCGACACGCCTTGGACTTCTCATCTAGGGGCACCTGTGTCGGTTCTTGGTACGATCGCATCAGGTGTAAGTCATTCAATTTTCACGGACACCAGGAATCGACAAAAGAGGACTTTCGTCCTCCTGCTCGCGCTTTCACCGAGTTCACACCATTACGGTTCTTCCTCAGCATATACGCTTGAACAACCAGACAAGATTGTTCTGTTTATCCCGATGTGTCAAGAATGACGCAAAATCTGACGCGGCACAGGAATATTAACCTGTTTCCCTTTCACTATTTCCGATTAAGTAATAATTTAGGATCGGCTAACCCTCGGCTGACGAACATTGCCGAGGAACCCTGGCCCCTACGGCGGAACGGATTCTCACCGTTCTTTGCTGCTACTCCTGCCATGATCCTTATACGAACGCGGTCCACCAGACCTCACGGCCTAGCTTCTACCCACGCCCGTCACCTCCTTACCAGATCACCTTGCGGTGCTCAATAATATCGGTGTTCGGTTTAGCCCCGTCCATTTTCGGGGCCTATAATCTCGACTGGTGAGCTGTTACGCTTTCTTTTAAGGATGGCTGCTTCTAAGCTCACCTCCCAGTTGTCTTGGACTACAGACGCCCTTTGTTATCACACTTGACCGAAACTTAGGGACCTTAATTATTGGCTGGGTTGCGTTCCCTGATGGACATCAAGCTTACCCCGGATGCCCTCACTCCCGGCTTCTACGGTGACTACATGTTCGGAGTTTGACAGGGGACCGAAAGATTTCTCTTCCTAAATCCCCGATCAGTGCTCTACCACACAATCTACCTCGACCGAGATCTAACTGCGATTAGTTTCAGGAGGAACCAGCTATTTCCAGCTTTGATTGACCTTTCATCCCTATACCCAGGTTATCCGAAAGATTTGCACATCATTACCGGTTCGGTCCTCCACCTTCCTTTCGAAAGGCTTCAACCTGCCCAGGTATAGATCAACTGGCTTCGGGTGTCCCTCCAATGACTCCAGGCGAGCACACCTCGTCCCTCACCTTGCGGTTGCGGACTTGTTGGTTTCCCTACGGCTCCGAGGATGATCCTCTTAGCCTCGCCATTGAATAGAACTCCATGGCCCGTTTTTCGAAACGGACGTATGAACACTGGTTTCCCTTTCATGCCCATACAATTTATAGCCGACTGGTTTCAGGCTCTTTGAACCTCCCGTCAAGGGTACTTTTCAGCTTTCACTCACGCTACTACTGCGCTATCGGTCTCGGGGTGTATTTAGGGTTGGAAATGAATGTTTCCCAAATTCACGCGCGATATCCAACGCACGTTACTCAGGGACACCGGAACTCATCCTCGCGATTTATCCATACGGGACTATCACCCTCTATGGTACTGCATTCCAGCAGACCTCTGGTTGGTCTTAAGGATGTAACCGGGCCCACAACTCCACATCTCCCTGTCATTACTGACCGGGATTCGGTTTGCCCTGTACCGTTTTCGATCGCCTTTACTCACGGTATCTCTAGTGATTTCTTTTCCTGCGGTTACTAGGATGTTTCGATCCACCGCGTTCCCGTTCCTTACGGAACATTCCGAAGAATACGAAGTCGCATTAGGTCATCATCGGATCATAGGCTCCTTGCACCTACCCGACGCTTATCGCAGCTTGGCACGACCTTCTTCGGCACCCGAACCGAGCCATTCCCCAGTCGGCGTAGCAACGCCGCTACGCACTGTCGGCTTAACATACGTCCAGGTTGCGAATGATTGGTATCAACGAATACGTCGGGACCTCTTCCAATTTCCCCAACGATTCTCCTCCGCTTCCCCGAAGAGGGCTACTCTACGGGTGCATGTCAATTTCACATCGTTCCAGCACATGGCCGGAACGCGTGAATCCCCCAATAATTGGGGTTATATTTAAGCATTATCCCCTCAAAGAGGCATGCTCCCACTCGCCTTCTTCGCGAGCGGAACCGGCTACCACACTTCCATTATATAACGGTTTCTTATCGCAGCCAGTAATAGGTTGCATCCGCCGCATTAGCCGGTATCTAATAACTAAGTGCTCCTTGCTCATAAGGTTTTCTCCGCCCCTATCGTTATAATATGAATATTAGGGGGAAGGGAGATCATTTGCGGATCGATGACCTCTTAGAGACCAAGTTCACAAGTTCGCTGATGGACCTTCCCACGGCCACCCCGGACTCTTCCAAGGCCTGAATCTTCTCTCCGGCACCGCCTCTCCCCCGGGAGACGATGGCCCCGGCGTGCCCCATGCGGCGCGATGGCGGAGCGGAGACGCCAGCTACGTAGGCGAAGACGTCCACCTCGCCCAGCTCCTTTATCATCAGCGAGGCCTCCTCTTCCATCTGGCCTCCGATCTCGCCTATGAGGACGATGCCGGAAAGGTTCCGTTCCAGCACCATCTCCAGCGCTTCCTTCATGTTCGTTCCCAGAAGGCGGTCCCCGCCCAGGCCCAGGACCACGTCCTGCCCCAATCCAGCCGAGCTGAGGGCCTGGACCACCTCATAGGTCAGGGTCCCACTGCGAGAGATTATGGCCAGGCCCCCTTCAAAGAAGATGCGATTGGGCATCACCCCCATCTTGCTCTCGCCCACCAGACAGAGCCCCGGGCAGTTAGGCCCAAGTATGGCCACGCCCTCCTTCCTGGCCCTGGCCATGAATTCCATGGAATCATGGACCGGAGTCCTTTCGGTGATTACGACCATGGCCTCCAGGCCGGCCTCGATCCCTTCCACCACCGCCTCCTTGACCCGAGGGGCGGGAACAAAAACGACGCTTGCCGTAGCCCCGGTCTGCGCCACCGCCTTTTCCACGGTATCGAAGACCGGGACGCCTTGCACGGAATATCCGCCCTTCCCCGGGGTGACCCCGGCGACTATGCGCGTCCCGTACTCCAGCATCAGCTCGGTATGCCGCCTGCCCTGCTGCCCCGTTATCCCCTGAACCATCACCTTGTGGCTGCGGAGCAGCGCCGGTCCGTTCAAGATCTCACCTTCACTGCCTGCAGGCAGGCCTCCTCCAGATCGAGATGGACGTTGAAACCGGCCAGGCGAAGCATGCTGGCGGCCTCCTCCTCGTTATTACCCCTCAGCCGAACCACGGTCCGAGCCTTGACGTTCCGGTCCACGACCGTCACCATGAGCGCCTCGGCTACGGTGTCGCATTTGGTTATCCCTCCGAAGATGCACACTAGCAGCGATCTCACTCTCCCCCTGGCCAGATCGTACGATAGCAATCCAAGGGCGTCCGATATCCGGTTGGGATCGTCCGTACCGCCCAGGTCCAGGAAGGTCCCGCCCTTCCCTCCCAGGCGCTGCAGCGTGTCCAGGGCGGCCATGGTCAGCCCTGCACCGTTGGCAAGGACACCGATATCCCCTGACAGCTCCACCATGTTAAACCCCCTGTCCCTGGCCAGGGTTTCCAGTTCCGTGAGCTCTCTGGTGGATAAACTGGCCATCTTAGGGTGACGGTACAAGGCCTCGTCGTCTATGATCATCTTGGCGTCCGCGGCGATGGCCTTGCCCGCCTCGGTGACCATCAGGGGATTTATCTCCACCAGTTCGCAGTCCATCTGCCGGAACAGCTTCCACATGGAGGAGATGGTGGAGCGCACATCATCCAGTCCCGGGCCGTCCCGCATCAGGAACTGCGAAGCCTGGTCCAGGACCGAGGGGGGCAGGGATTCCAGGGGGTCCAAGGTCCATCGTTTGATGGTATGGGCGGGCATGTTCTCCACGTCCATCCCTCCCGCACTGCCAGCTAATAGGACCGGGCAGCGCGTGGCCTGATTAATAGTTATGGCCAGATAGACCTCTCGACAAGCCTCCACCATCTCCTCGAGCAGCACGGCGTGCACCTTCATCCCCGCCACCCGCATCCCCAGAATGCGTTCGCTGGCCTCGAGGGCCTCCTCGCGGTGCAGGGCGGTGCGTACCCCTCCGGCCTTCCCCCTTCCTCCTCCAGTGGTCTGGGCCTTCACCATGAGGGGGAAGCGCAGGTTGTTCAAGGAACCCTCGATCCGATTAAGCTCCCTGAAGGCCAGACCTTGAGGGGTAGATATGTCGTACATCCTGAAGAGCTTCTTGGCCTCGTGTTCCAGTAGATTCATACCGACCCCTCTGGACCATTGTCCGGCGACCTAATTATTATTTGTCCAAATCGTGAAAAAAATCGAATCTGGGGGAGCAATTCAAAAGTTTATATAGGACCACATTTTATCGAAAGTCCATGGTCGTCCGAAGCCTTGCTGGGATGGACTTCGATTCCAATATCTACCTTCTGACCGGCGAGGACCCCATTTTAGTTGATGCGGGCACTGGCATGCATCACCAGGACGTCATGGATTGGCTGTCCCACACGGTGAAGAAGAGCAAGGTGCACCGCATCGTGCTCACCCACCGTCATTACGACCATACCGGGGGCGCAGCCGCTCTGGCCAAAGAACTGGGGGCCGAGGTCCTGGCCCATGTCGACGATGCCCGCCCAGTCAGGGAAGGAGACGCCAGCCAGACGCTCGCTTCCATGTTCGGTGCGCCCTCGCATCCTTTGGAGGTCACCGACCTGCACGGAGGAGAGGTGCTGAGCACTGGGGATTCGGATTTCGAGGTCATATTCACACCTGGGCACACCGCCGGAAGCCTCAGCCTCTGGGACAAGGAAAAGCGGGTGCTCGTACCAGGGGACACGGTGTTCATCGGCGGGGTCGGTCGCTGGGACCTGCCGAGCGGTAATTACGAACAGCTCGTGGGTTCCGTCAAAAAGCTTTTATCCCTGGCCCCTCAGGAGCTATATCCCGGGCATGGCGAATCATGCCAAAGCGGGGCTCAGGAAAACATCTTAGACGTGTTACACTACCTCGGGGAGTCTTGAATGGATATTATAAAATGCAAGGCCGTGAACGGCACTAACAGCCAGGTGTCCAAGCACGATATGGAACATGTGTTATCCTCGCTTCACTTCGGAAGGTTGATAGTCTATCCTACCGAGACGATTTATGGGTTAGGGGCGGACCCCTTCGATGAGACGGCGGTCAAGAGAGTTTACATAGCTAAGCGCCGGCCGTTCGACATGCCCCTTTCGATAGCGGTCCATGACATAAAGATGGCCGAATGTATCGCCGAGCTGGACGAGAACGTCTATCGTTTGGCCAAGGCATTCCTTCCCGGTCCGCTCACCCTGCTGGTCAAGAAGAAAGCGGTGCTCCCGGACATAGTCACAGCCTCATTTCCTGAGGTGGGCATCAGGGTCCCTGACCACCCCTTCGCCCTGCGCATGCTCGAGGAGTTCGGTCCCATAATCTCCACCAGCGCCAACGTGCACTCGCATCCCAATCCCACGTCCATCGAGACCGCCATCGCCGATCTCGGACAGAGCGTGTCCACCTATGTGGACTGCGGTCCATGCAAGGTCGGGATCCCTTCTACCATTGTACAGGTTATCGACGGGACCGTAGAGGTCATACGATATGGCGCTATTCCTAAAGAGAAGATCGAAAATGTACTTGTTGGATGATCACGCCCTGGACTGCATACGCAAGGCGGGGCGCCTGTCGGCCGAAGCTCGGGAGCTGGGCCGTTCCTTGGTGGGCGAAGGTGTCAAGCTTCGAGACGTCGCCGACCAGATGGAGCTCCACATCCTGGAACACGGAGGCTGCCTGGCCTTCCCGGTCAATATAAGCCTGAACGACATCGCCGCCCATTTCACCCCGAACTCCACTGACGACATCGCCTTCAGGTCCGGCGACCTTATCAAATTGGACGTGGGCGCCCAAGTTGACGGATATCTGGGAGATACTGCGACCACCGTGGAGGTATCCACCCGCAACTGGCAGCCGCTCATCCAGAGCTCGGTCCGCGCACTGGAGATGGCCCTGGAGATGGCCCAGGAAGGCATTTCCGTCGGCACTATCGGAGGCGTGATCGAACGCAGCATCAAAG
Organism: Methanomassiliicoccales archaeon; assembly: GCA_026394395.1. NCBI lineage: Archaea > Methanobacteriati > Thermoplasmatota > Thermoplasmata > Methanomassiliicoccales > Methanomassiliicoccales archaeon. The sequence goes on along the minus strand of JAPKYK010000003.1, from coordinate 321,817 downwards.
AGAACGGGTTCCGTCCGGTCAGCAATCTCAGCGGGCATGAGATGAAGAGATACAACCTGCACGCCGGTCTTTCCGTCCCCAACATCGACGATGGTACGCTCACCAAGGTGCAGGGCAACATGCTCATAGCTATCGAACCTTTCGCTACTAACGGGCATGGTCAGGTGGCCAACGGCAAATCGGGAAACATCTACCGGGTGCTGCGCGACCGCCCGCTGAAGGACCAGGAAGCGCAGAAGTTCTTCGCCCGGGTCAAGGAGGAGTTCACCACCTTGCCCTTCTGCGAGCGCTGGTGCGATCGCTTCGAACCGGGATCCGCGCAGCACCTCAGGACCTTGCTGCGGCACGGGGTCATATCCACCTACCCGATCTTGGTGGAAACGCAGCACGGCATGGTTTCGCAGGCCGAGCACACCGTGCTGGCAGGAAATGGAAAGAACGAGATAACCACCATCTGACCATCGAATACATTTATTAAGGACGGCACTTTTATCCGGCCTCACGCGAGGGTAGCCAAGCTCGGTCAATGGCGCCAGAAGCGCCGACCAAAGGCGACAGACTCAAGATCTGTTCCTGCAGAGGTTCGCCGGTTCGAATCCGGTCCCTCGCACCATTCTTCTTTATGAAAAATGGCTTTGGTCCGCGCCTGATAACATTTTTAATATTGCACGGGGCATCAATCGTTGCTTCCGGGGGCTCCGCATGAAAGATGATGTTGACATGATGTTGGTCAACCTGCGCCGTTGGGACGAAAAGGCTCGATCCAATTGGAACTCCCGATATTACGATGTCAGCGTTTTCCTTCAGAAAAAGGACAGCCTGATGCCTGTAGAAAAGAGGGAGGTGGGCGAGGTCAAGGGAAAGGACCTCCTCCACTTGCAGTGCCATTTCGGCATGGATACTCTTTCTTGGGCCAGATTGGGTGCTAATGTAACTGGTATAGATTTCTCCCCAGAGGCAATAGCCTTGGCCAGGGAGCTGAGCGCAAGGGTCGGTCTGCCTGGCCGGTTCATCCAGGCCAACGTTTACGACCTGGACAAGATTCTTTCCAAGAAGTTCGACATTGTTTTCACCAGCTACGGAGTGCTGTGCTGGCTGCCGGATCTGAAGGAATGGGGCAGGCTAATCGCCGAACGATTGCGGCCGGGCGGGTTCTTCTACATCGTGGAGGGGCATCCGTTCGGTAACACCATAGACGACACCCGTTCCGACCGCTTTCAGACGGTCTATCCCTATTTCAGCGGCCCCCCGGTCAGGTTCGATGACGACCATCCCATGGACGAAGAGCACGAGTTCCAGAACAAGGAAAGGTACGAGTGGTTCCATCCCCTATCGGACATAGTCAACTCCCTGACGGCCGAAGATCTGCACATAGACTTCCTGCACGAGTTCCCCCAATGTTTCTTCCAGATGCATCCGGATATGGTGCAGAGAGAAGACGGTTACTGGTACTTTCAGAAAGGCGGGTTTGATGTTCCCATGCTCTTCTCGATCAAGGCCTCAAAACCAATAATATAAAATTAAAAAAAGGGGTTTCCGGGGTCTGACCCCAAACACGTTTACAGCAGTCCAATGATACCGACGATAATGGCGATGACACCGATTATGGTCTGGAACCTGCCTAGCCACTTGGCCAGCTTCTCCAAGCTCTTGCCCAATGCAGGGATGCTCGGGAGAATTCCCATGGCCAGGATTAAGCCCGCGATCAATGCGACGATTTCCTGCAGCCCAATTCCGTTGAGCATGAACACGATCGACACAATGATCATGACCACACCAATGATGGTCTGGAACCTTCCCAGCCACTTGGCCAGCTTTTCCAAGCTTTTACCTAATGCAGGTATACTAGTCAAAATTCCTATAGCCAGAATCAAACCCGCAATTATATTTAACAACGGTAATAACCAAGCCATTTTATTTACCTCCTGTAAAATTTGACATAAATCAATATTAGCGTTATAAATACTTGACGTATTCAACACAGGTGCTGGTCGATATAATATATAGGCGCACTTATCAGAATGTTTTTATTAAAATTGGCACGAGCTCGTAGGACCGCTTTGCACATCATGATAGATCGATGTTTTCTCAGTCACTGATTCCATCCACATTCCAACGCATTGGATTTATATCCCCGGGGCCTTGTCCCGTTAATAAGAAAAGTGCTTTGCTGATTTTGCAGGGCACCATGATATGAAGGTGCGATCGTGGCAGCGAAGAAGACCAAGGAGAGCAAGCCCAAGAGCGGCAGTAAAAGCAAAGAGTCCGAACCCGTACAGAAGGGGGAGATCATGGAACATGCCATACTGAGCAAGAACCCCATCCGCACCCTGATGTTCAAGGACCTCATGCTGCAGGAGATTGTCGACGGCCTCAAGGCCGAGCAGGTCTCCAAGGAGGACATGGAGGAGGTGCTGTTCCTTACCGTCACCAACGCGGTGCTGGAACGGATCGGGTTGAACCTGCCCGAAGAGCTGCTATTGATATTCCAGGAGAATCTGGACGACTATCTGGTCATAGCCTCGATCAACAACGAGCACCAGGTCGACCTCCTTTCCAAGTTCCGGGACGATTTCCTCGCAGCCCAGGGGGACAGCTTCGACGATGAAAGAGCCTTGATGGAGGCGCTGACGGCCTTTGAGGACAACTGGTGGAACTCGGCCAAGGACTTCCTCGGCGGCAGATCGCCCAACGACCTTATGAACGAGGCCAAGGAGAAGATGGAAGCCCCCGTCCACGAGGAGGGCTGCGACTGCGGATGCGGCGAAGACGAGGACAGCGGTTACTGGTCCGCACGCTCCTACATCATCCGGGACATGTGGTTCACTTCCATCCTCGAGAGCATGGCCAAGGAGTCCATGCCCTCGCCGCAGAAGAGGGAGCGCATATTCATGGCCCTGACCAACGCCCTGTTAGACCTGGTGGTCAACGTCATGCCCGACTTCATGAGCGACGACCTGTTCGAAGGGTTGGACCACAACCTGGAGCTGGGACTGGTCAACAAGGAGTCCAAGATCGATATCCTCGAGAAGTTCGAGGCCGCTCTGGTGGAGTTCGAGGGCAAGTGGTGGCAGACCGGCATGAAGGAGCTGGGCGACAAGAGCCCGGACGAGGCCATGCAGGCCATGGCCCGTAAGTACGGTCTCTGAAGGACGAGCGATGGCTAGCCACCTTTGGCAGACCTCGGCCCCGGCCAAGGTGATATTGCTGGGGGAGCACGCAGTGGTCTATGGGCAGCCGGCGGTCTCGGTGGCCATCGGCCTGCGTTTACGATGTAACGTCCGGCCGGCGCAATCATCCAGCCTCAACGGCATGCCCCTGGTGCCCGAGAACTACTCCTACGTGTCCGCCTGCCTGGAAAAGAGAAAGGCCGGGCCGACGGCAGTAACCACCAGCTCCGATTTTCCCTCGGGGTCCGGTCTGGGGTCATCGGCCGCGGTGACCGTGGCGCTTCTGGCCGCCCTATCCCGGCAGCAGGGCGGGTGGAAACAGGATACGGTGGCAAAGGAGGCCTTCGAGGTCGAATGTCAGGTCCAGGGGCGGGCCAGCCCTATCGACACATCCACATGCACCCACGGAAGGGCCATACTGGTCAGGCCGAAACCTGGAGACGACATGCTCTGGGAGATGTCCTTGGATACAAGGAGGTGGTGCGTGCACGACCTCAAGGTGCCGGACATGACCCTGGTGGTCGGGTTCACCGGCCGGTCCGCGCCCACCGGTCCGCTGGTGGCCAAGGTCAAGAGGTACGTGGACCACACCAACTTTGCCCGCGAGGTCGTGGAGGAAATAGGCCAGATCACCGAGGAAGGGGTCCAGTGCCTCAATAGGAACGACCTGGAGTCATTAGGGCGCATCATGACCAGGGACCACAAACTGCTGGCCATACTAGGCGTATCGTCCCCGGAGCTGGACAAGCTGGTGGCCGCCGCGCTCCCGTATTCCTACGGGGCCAAGCTGACCGGCGCTGGCGGCGGAGGCAGCATAGTGGCATTGACGGACCGGCCGGAGAAGGTCATCGAGGCCATAAAGAACAAGGGCGGCCAGCCGTTCGCCACCGTCACCAACGTTCCTGGTGTAAAAGAAGAATGAAGAGGTTTGGTGAACGGTTCAGATCATATCCTCGAACTCCTTGACCAGCTCCGGATGCTGCTCCTTGATGGCGATGAGTATGTTGTGCACCGACATCTTAGTTACGTTGGCCGTGGACAACGTGTCGATCACCCCGTCCAAGGTCTTGTCGGATATGGTCACCAATTTCTCTTTGGCCATCCAGTTGCGCCAGAGCCGGTTCTCCATAGCGTCGCGCCATTTCTTGTCGTAGGGCATGAGCGCGCTCTCACTGAAGTCGTTGGCCTGGACGCAATCGCCCAGCACCTCTCCGGCGAACTTACCGGCCAGCAGTCCATTGACGATGCCGCCGCCGGTGATGGGGTCGATTAAGCGTGCCGCATCTCCTACCAGCAGTAGTCCGTTCATCACCGATTGTTCCACTGGCGGGGAGACGGAAACGCCTCCGGCCAAGGCCTCCAGCGGCTGCCCCTGGCTGAGCCGGGGGTCGCTCTTGATCCAGGTATCCAAGTAATGCTTGACATCCCCTGGTTTCTTGAGCTTGGTGGCCAGGACGCCGATGCCCACGTTGGCCGTGTCATCGCCCTTGGGGAATATCCATATGTATCCTCCCGGGGCCACAGAACCGAGCACGAACTCGCAATAGTCCGGTTCGGTCTTTAGGTTGGCCATGCGGTACTGGTAGCAGGTGGTGATGTCCCCGACCTTCAGAGAGGTGTCTATCCCGGCCCAGCGGGCTACCTGGGACTCGAAACCGTCAGCGGCCACCACGCAGCCGGCAGTGAGCTTGAGCGGTTCGCCTTCGCGCCGGGCCTTTACTCCCACGACCTTGTCGCCCTCCTTGATGACGTTCACGGCCGAGGTCTTGAGCCAGATCTCAGCGCCAGCTCGGGCGGCGTCCGCGGCCATGGCCTTGTCGAACAGGTGTCTCTCCAAGACCATGCCCACCTCGTTCCCGGCCTGGCTCTCGTCTATGCGGAACACATGGCCACCTGGGGACACCAACTTGGCCCCGGCCATGTACGCGGAGACCCAACGATTGTCCACGGCCACTCCGGCCTTCTCCAAGCCCTTGCGGTTGACGCCCTCGGCGCAACGTAGGGACGAACCGATCTCCTGGCGCTTCTCGATTATCAGAACGCGGGCGCCCTTCTTGGCCGCGTGCTTGGCGGTCATGCTCCCGGCCGGCCCGGCGCCGACCACGATCACGTCGTAATCGGTCTTCATTTCTTTCCCTCCATCTTCAGTGCCCCGACCGGACACAATCTCACGCACCGGCCGCACTTGTTGCACTTCTCGTTGAACTCCAGCACTACCTCGTTGAGATAGATGGCGTTCTGGGGGCAAGAACCCACGCAAGCGCCGCAATGCATGCACTTCTCTATGTTGACCATCATGGATACGACACCTCTCTATGTGTACTCAGTTCCCCTGGTCCGCCTCCACTCCTCGATCGGGATGGCGAACTTCTTCTCCACCTGCTCGCGGTAGGTGGGGCCGCCATTGTAGGCGCAGAACGGTATGATCCGTCCGTCCGGCACCACATAATGGATGGCACAGCGCTTGACCCTTTCGATGTCGTAGTTGTACAGGTCCTGGAAGTGCATCCCACCGAGGAACATCATCTTCCAGGAGAACTTGGACAGGGACTGCTTGGACTGGTCGCCCATGACCGCCGAGAGCAGCTTCAGGAAGGACATAGTGTCCAAACCCTCAGGCATCTTGTCCTCATGGATGTACTTCTTCAGCAGGGAGTAAGCCTTCAGCTTGGATGGGAGCTTGACCTTGGACTTATCCGCCTTCTTGGACAGTTCGTACAGCTCCTTGAATAAAGGTTCGACGTCTACGAAGTGCGTCAAAGGCACGACGTGGTCCTTGTCCTGGACGAACAGGTAGGTGGCCAATCCGCAGTGCGGATGGGTGGTGAAAGTGACCTTCGGTTCATCCAAAATGGCCGTGGCCAGGGTGGAGATAGGCACTACGCTGGGCACAGGGAACCAATCGGACTTTACAATCTGTCCTTTGGTCTGGGCCTCAAGGTCCTTAGCCAAGTCGGGCAAGGTGTATCTCTGCTTGGCCAGATCGTCCCTGTTGATCCTTCCGGTGAAGGCCACGGGCTGGAAGTTGATCCCCCTTATCACATCGGAGTTCTCCAATGCGTAATGGTAAATAGGGCCGATCTGGTCCTCATTCAGTCCCTTTACCACGACAGGCACCAGGACGATTGAAGGCCGCTTCTCCAGCTTTCTCACGTTCTCAATGACCTTCATCTTGACATCGAGCATCTTCCTGTTCCTCGTCACCATGTAGATATCGTCCTTCATGCCGTCGAACTGCAGGTAGATGGTGTTCAAGCCAGCCTCGGCCGAAGCCTTCAGGAACTCGAAATCGTTGGCGAACATGAGACCATTGGTGGCGACCTGGATCTGGGCAAATCCCATCTCCTTTGCTTTCTTGACCACCTCGACGAACTGCGGGTAGATGGTAGGCTCTCCGCCAGCGAACTGTATAGCAGGGCAGGGGACCGGCCTGCTGTCCCGTAAGACCTGCATCATCTTCACGACCTCGTCGAAGCTCGGTTCGTAAACATAACCGGCCTGGTTGGCGTTGGCGAAGCAGATCGGGCACTTCATGTTGCAGCGGTTGGTGAGGTCCAGGTTGGCCAACGCGGTGTGGCTCAGGTGGAGGTCACAAAGGCCGCATTCATTGGGACAGACCTTGGCATGGGGTATGAGTGGATTCTCCACTCCCACGCCGTCAAAAGCGAACTGCTCTGACTTGAGATACATCTCGACGTCGGACCAGATTGTATCGACGAAATGCCCATGTTCTGGGCAGGTCTTCTCCATGACCACCTTGCCATCCTTTTCCAGCAAGGTAGCCGATATGATCTTCCTGCATTCTGGGCACAGGGATTCCGTCTTCTTCGGCAACCCTTTGGGTAATGAACTCTCTTTAGCAAACGTGATTGCACCCCAAGCCTCATACCATAAAGCGCAAATATAATATTTATGTAGCTGAAGGAGCTACATATTGTTCTATGAACATAATAGACGTTCTCCGGCTGGATATCGAGGATATCGAGAAGGAATTCAATCAGATCTCTGTCATCCTCAGCAACATCGGCCTGACGAGTTATGAATCGAGGGCTTACGTCGCTCTGATCCTTAAGAGCCACGGGACGGCCGAGGAGGTGGCCGAGCTAGCCATGATCCCCCGGACATCTGCCTACAAGGCCCTTATCTCACTGAAGGAAAAGAAGTTCGTCGAAGAGGCCGGTGGAAGGCCAGCCATGTACCACCCTGTGCCCCTGGAGGAGACCCGCACTCAGGTATTGAACGAGATCGAAGGTGTCTTCAACAAATTGAACTCGATCAAGGGGCTGCTCAGCGAGAAGGGCACGCCAGAGCTGGTCTACACCATCACCGGTAGAAAAAAGGTGCTGTTCAAGATCGGTGAGATGCTGGACTCTTCGAAGAGAACGTTCATAATATCCTCTCCCAAGATGCAAGACATCCGGTCCGAGCACGCCGACCGCTTCAAGGAGGCGGTCAAGCGCGGTGTGCTGGTCACCATCGTCACCGAACCCGCGGTCAAGGTGCCCGAGGCCACCGAAGTATACCGGCATAAAGGCCTGATCGCCACGGATGTAATCGTTGACAGCAGCCGAGCTATGATCGCCTCCGAGGACCTGAACCTGTGCGGGTTCTCCGACAATCCGCTCATCGCGGTCCATCTGGAGAACTTCCTGCATATGGTCAAAGGAATGAACGATAAGTAATCTGATTGTAGCTCTGACCCTTTTAATGCCCCCGGTCATTGGCACGATGGATGACCGGCAGAACCCTCGTCAGAAAGCTATCTGGGGACAAGAGAGGCCAGATGCCATTCTCAATCATTGCGATCGTCCTTATAATTGTCTCCAGCCTTTCGGCGGCGGTCATCGCCGACATGCGAGAAAAATCCGCTCAAGCCACATTGACGGCGGACGAACTACAGGAAATGGCCGATATTAGCCTGGAGATCGAAGAGTTCGTCGACAGTATGGCCTACCAGGCCATGGTGGGGTGTTGTATCGGCGACACGATTAACGAGAGTGGGATGGTAGCATCGTTTAAGACAACTCTGGCTACGTCGCTGAACGGAACATATCCATTGGAACGTTCCGGTCATCTCGTCGAGGTCGATGTGGATTCAGTGCGTCTATCGTTCCTACGTCTCGCTGTCTCCGATGAAAGTGGAACCGAAGGAAAATGGCAAGGGGAATTCGTTCCAGCATATGTTGGGCTCACAGGAACTTTTCAAGTGACCGTTTGGTCCGACAAAGGAAGGCTGACCAGAAATTATTCGGTCGCGGACGAGGTCAAGGTCCCCTGGCCCCTACTGAAGGATCGTCTCCAAACGTTCGATTCTGCAGTAGGGGACGGGCTGGGCGAACTGAGCGAATTGACCCGGGAAATGCTGGATACTCTATGCGCCTATCGTACCTTGCAAGGTTGGGGTTCGTCCACGGCATCGGATGGACACAGCATAAGAGATCTGATAACCGAACAAGATGCGACCAATGCCCTGTACCTCGGCTTGGTCATGCTCCAGTTCAAATCTTTCCGCAACGCCACACCCTGCCTTGGCATGTCCACAAGTTACATGGATGCACAGCACTGTTGGGATTATGTCAAAGGATTTATGAGCTTAGGGGGGTCCATCGATCCAGCGGACATCTTCCTGGGAATGTACGGTTATGGTCAGATTGATTGGAGGGAGGTATTCTCCCAGACGTTATATGCGGACATGGACCGCATCATTCTTAGGTGGATGGAGCACTGCCACATCATCGATACGATAAACTTGGCCGAAGAGGCGGTCGAGAGCATCGTATTCACTATAAACGACATAATCAATTATGCTACCGGAGAAGACCTGGCCGAAGGCCATTTCAAGAGCTGGCTCGAAAATAAATTTCAGGAAGCGGGTGTACCGGATGCCCTTTATCGCTACATGTTCGTCGATGGACCCGAAACCAAGGTCAAAGCTCCTACATACACCCTCGAACTAACGGACTCCGAAGGCGAAACCTTCCTCATCGATGTCCAGGGGACGGTGGAGATCGATTTTCCGGTAGTTGATGTGATGGAATGGGGTGGGTGGGGGGATTTCCATGAGCAATACAAGAAAGGGACCCACGAGATCCTCAACAAGCTTCAAGATTCGATCGCGATCATGGCCGAGAGCATCGGTCGCTCAATGTGCCTGCCCATAAAATCTCTTGACCTGGACCCGACCGATGGCAAATCATTCTTTGAGGAGGTACGTTCCTTGCTCAAGGAAGCCCTGAATAATAAGGAAGAATGGCTGCGACCCGCCCTTACCGCGGCTGAACGATACACATCCAACATCGACCCTCTGGTCGAAGCCACCGAGGCTGAGTTCCTGACCGAGAAGGACGATATATTGCAACGGTCCAGCTCGTTGTCTTCAGCGTTCCGCACAGCAGCGGAGCAGCTAATGGACAACGTCCAGGCATCCAATCCTGATATGGACATGCCCTGGGAGGAGAACGTATTGCGCATCGAACAGGCTTTAGCTACCGATCAGGGATGGGCACTGACGGACCGTATCGTCGAAGAGTATGATTCTCACGCATCTCAGCTGACCGCGCATTTCCTTCAGGGATTGGACTATCGGCCTACCGTTTCAGGTCATCGAGACTCCATTATTGCTGAGATAATCGCCAGGACCGGAGATCCGCTGGCCGGTCTGGGAGTGGTCATCTCCAATGATGTGGAAGATCTGTTAGATGAGATGTCCGATGGCATGGACCTTCGGGGTGGCGTCAAAGAGATAGAGATACCACAGAGCGACCATTTCATTTTGATTGGAGATGACGGACGCTCGTATCAAGAAACATTGAATGTTGAGGTGGAATACCCTTCATGTGACAGCTCTGGCCTTCAACTGTCGATCGCCGATCCATGTTCTTACAGCGGGCAGGACGGTAGGTACCCTCAATTGCATGATACTGACCTGGTAAAAATGAAATGGGCTTCATATCAGTCCGTATGGGGTCTTTACTGTTCCGGGGTTGTCGGAGTCAGTATTTCTCCGGGGGGCGAATCAGGGGCGGTCCTCCCATTGAAGCTAGATAGTGACGTCTCATTGATGATATCCCAAACAGCATCCGCAACCACCGGTCATCCCCTGGCAGGAGTGAACTACCTCAACATAAACACAATCAGCGATAATCTGGCCAAAGTAATTGATGAGGTATTTCGTCCTCTCCGGGACGGCATAGAAGCGCTTTCAGCTGGCGTACAGGACATATATCGATTGTTGGAAGGCACGGTCGAAAGATTGCTCGACATGGGCACAACGGCCATCGACCTACTAGCCGAGGCCATGCAAGTATTGGTGGAGCAGGTCCAACGGTTCATCCGGGCAGCGGTCCTGGGAGATAAAGCCAGTGCCGTTGAGACCGTGGCCAACATACTTGGCCAACAGACATACCAATTGAGCATTTTCGGTGTAGGGCTGACCATCAAACTAAAACCAAAGGACATGGCCTACAAGGAGGTTGGCGTTCCGGCATCCATTACATTATCCTTCGAGGCGGGTGATTGCTCCATATCGGTCACCTCCCGTCTAATAAAAGGATCGAACGGCTACGGCTTCCTGGCAAATGCTACATTAATAGGCAACGACTGGTCGGTCTTCATGGTCGTCGACCCGTTCATGGATGTATTCCGGCATATGGTAGAAGTTCGCGGGATCATCGACGGCTCCTGCATAGAACTTGCGATGCCGGAGGTGGTCAGCTATCAGAAGATATCATTTGCCCTATCCGACATTCCAGGGGTTGGAACGCTGCTATCCAGCATCCCTACCCCCATTCCAGGTATGAAAGGTAGCGTGGACGCAGGGATATATGTGAGGATACTAACTGGCCGCACCGATTCCGTGGTCATCAACGAATACGAGCTCAATCCAGCTGGTGAGGACTATGGGCGGGAGTGGGTGGAACTGTACAATCCCACATCCGAAGCAGTTGACCTGGCCGGATGGACGCTCGAAACGTTACACGGGATTCAGGAGATTGGTTCAATGGGAAAAGTGGTCATAATGCCTCGGGAACGGTTCACATACGTCTTCACCGGGCAGGCTCTTGACAACCAGGGGAGTAGATTCCCATCCGAAGAATGCATCGTCCTTCTCGACAGTGATGGACGTAGGGTGGACAGCACTCCTTTCGCCACCGACTATTGGAACGATGAGCGAACCTGGCAGAGAGCTCAGGACGGAGCTGATCGGTGGGAGTTCCAGAACGGGACCAGGGGGCGCAGCAACGGCCGGGACCCATTTTCAGTGCTGGACCTGACCCCCCTGCAGGATATTTTCATCACCGCGGTCATCGAATCGCTTAACCAGTTGAGCTCAGGGCCAATGACCATGCAGGCGCTTTCCGAGACGCTCACCTCCGCCCTGCTCCACACGGCGCAAAGGCTCGCGGCCAGCCTGCTCAGCAAAGAGGTCGAGGTCGGAGCGTTCGTAGAAGTGGCAGCAGCCGACTATTCCTCGGCAGCCAAGGTGGGGATGCGCATGGAGCTGTCGTTACGCTGCGGGACGCTGGGAGAAATACTTGGTAAACTGGGGCGCACAGCTGCCGCCCTGGTCATGGGGTTCGGAAACCCATTCCAGACGTCCTCCGATGACCTATTGTCCGGGGAGGAAGTATGGATAAGCATCTCCACCTTCGGTTCGATGGATTTGCCAGATATGGTATCCGTCCCTGGCGTCAATACGAAGGTCAAGTGCGTGACCTCCATGAACGCTAACCTAGCCATGCTCTCCGTGATCTTCGGGGAGAAGGGGGCAGGGTGGGGAATGGAATGCGGTGCGGCGATATGTGGTATCCCTTCCGGTGCTGTGCCATCCTTTAATGCCCCCGCGGGATCGATCATCGACGTATGGATATGCAAGGCCAGCATTAATGACGTGGGAACTTAATTGAGAGGTGAGGATCAAATTCGATACCCGCATATAGCTTCAGATCAGAACTCGACTTAACCGATATCTTATCTATTGGCAAAGGATATTGGAGAACGAGGTAATACACATGGTTAGCCTGAACGATCTGATCGAGGAGCTCGACTGCACCCTGGAGGACTTTTTAGACCAGGTAACACTGGCCATCGACCTTCTTGAGGAAGGCGAACAGGAAGAGGCCGTCGAGGTACTGAAGGGCCTGGAAGAGGATCTCTTTGACTTCCTTGGATACGAAGAGGTGGAAGAAGGAGAGGAAGGGGCGGCAGAAAAGGAAGAGAAAGAGGAAGAGAAGAAGCCCAAGAAGGCTCCGGCCAAGAAAGCGGCAAAGAAGTAAGGCGGTCCTCTTACCGTCCAAACCGTTTCCTCATTTATTCTATCAATTCCTGTCCCTGCATATAGGGCCTGATAACCTTCGGTATGCTGATACGACCCTGGCCATCTTGGTTGTTCTCGATAATGGCGACCATGGTCCTAGGCAAGGCCAACCCTGAGCCGTTCAAGGTGTGCACGAACTCGCTCTTCAGGTGCGGCTCCGGCCGGTACTTGATCCTGGCCCGGCGGGCCTGGAAGTCGGTGAAACAGCTGCAGGAGGAAACCTCAAGCCAGCTGCCGGTACCTGGGGCGTGTGCCTCCAGGTCGTAGGTCTTGGCCGAGGCGAAGCCCATGTCCCCGGTGCACAACAGCAGGGTACGGAAAGGAAGCTCCAATCCTCGCAATACGTCCTGGGCGTCGTTGGTCAGAGATTCCAGTTCTTGGAAAGATCCATCGGGCAGAACGAACTTTACCAGCTCGACCTTGTTGAACTCGTGGACGCGGATCATGCCTTTCTCCCCCACGTGCCTTCCCGCCTCGCGGCGGAATGATGGAAGGTAGGCAGTGTAGAAGATGGGAAGGTCCTCCTTGGCCAGGATATCGTCCTGATGTAGGTTCGTCACCGGCACCTCCGCGGTGGGATTTAGCCAAAGGTCGTCCCGCTCGCACCAGTACATATCGTCCTTCATCTTCGGATATTGTCCCGTGCCGATCACGGCCGATCGGTTGACAACCACTGGCGGAAAAACCTCCGTGTAACCCTGGCGATGATGAAGGTCAAGCATGTAATTGATCAGAGCCCGTTCCATGCGAGCCCCGTCCCCCTTCAAGACGTAGAATCCACTTCCAGCGATCTTGACCCCTCTCTGGAAATCGACGATGTCCAGTTCCTCGCACAGGACGATATGGTCCTTGGTCTGGAAATCGAACTTGCGCTCCTTGCCGCACTCGGACACCACGACATTCTTGTCGGGGTTGTCCCCGATTGGCACCGATCCGTCCGGGATGTTTGGAATAAGCAGTATAGTATCATCCCTCTTCTTTTCCAGATCGGCTATGACGACGTCCAGCTCGCCGATGCGGGTGGCTACTGCCTTCATCTCCTCCACTGCTTTGGCCTTCTCCGGCCCGCTGAGCTTGGAGATGCGCATGGAAGCTTCGTTCCTCTGTTTCCTCAGGCGATTCCCCTCGTCCACGCTGGACCTCCAGGCGGCGTCCATCTCCAAGAACTGGTCCAGAACCTCCTCGCTATAGGTCCGGTTCCTCAGCATGGTCCGTATGGCCTCGGGGTCATTTCTGATGATGTTGACGTCCAACAATTCGGTCACCCAACGACTTTGATGTTATCCTTACCTTCCAGATAGCGTTTTTCGCATAATAGAACAGTGAAACCAACGACCTCTATCAGGATGGAGTGGGACCTCGATGCCAGTTCCTCCGCCACAACCTTCTTGTCCTCTTCCACGCTGGGTAGGAGCCGGACCTTGACCACCTTCCGGCCCTTCAGCTGTTTGACTATCTCATCGATGAGAGCGTTGGTGATCCCTTCCTTCCCAACGTGCACCGTGGGACTTAGCTCATGTCCCACGCGCTTCACGTCCTTCATGGTCCTTTTCGGCATGTTCTCCTCTCCCTTATCTCCCGAAGGTACGGTGTGCGTTTGACCGCATCGCAATCCAGGCAGTGCTCTATCACCTTATGGTCCCTAAGGCGCACCCGGCAATCGAGGCCAGGGACCATGGGGGCCAAGCACTTTGGGCAGTACCGGGCAGAGGCCGGCATGGACACCTTGTTGCGTCCCGAGATGCGCAAGGCCAAGGACATGTAACGTTTGCTCCGTTCCATGTTGCCGCTCAAAGCCTCCTTCTCCGACGCTCTTACCAGGATGTCCATCCGCTTGCGGGCGATGCCCCGCACCTGGTTGTTCGACACCGTCTTCCTGCTCAAATGGTATCTCCTTATAAAAGGCCATAATCACTATTCATTTAATAAGTTACTCCGGGCCCATTTCCCTTCCAGCATCTTGAATGCACTCAAGGAGGACGTTCTTCGGAAGGAATCCGAAACGGGCATAGAAGTCGTGCACGCCCTCGTTACCTACGATGGCCGTCAACACCCTTGTCCTCACTCCCAGCCCGTCCATCCATCTCATGGAACCTTCCATGAGCCGGGTGCCTATCCCCATTCCCCGATGTTCCACGGTGACGAATATGGAATCGGCCTCACCTCTCAAGGACTGGTCTATCGAGGAAACGCAATAGGCGATTACCCGTCCGTCCCCATCCCTCGCCACCTCCACCCTGAGCAGGCCTCCGGACGATTTCTCCAGCAGTTCTTCCTTCCTCTCCTGGAACGTCTTCCTTCCCAAGGTGTCCTTGAAATGCACCGATTTTACCCGATGCATCTGTCGCAGCTACAGCCACAGTGGACCGATCAGGTCGAGCCCCTCCTCCCCCAAGACCTCGTACCGCACTTCCATCTTGATATCGGATACGGAAAGGTATTCAAGGAAGAAGCTTTTTCCTCCTGGTATAGGCAGGATGGGCTCACTGCGCATACATCAGCCTTATATAGGAAAATATGAATGTAGCCATCCCGTCGCATTAATTTATTACAGGTGATATGATATGGCCAGAAAGCCGGCAAGGATGTACAGGAGACTCACAGGACAGGCTTACACCCGCAGGGAGTACATGGGTGGAGTTCCCGCCCTGAGGATCAACACTTTCGACCTGGGGACGACCAACGGCGATTTCCCCATTACCGTCAGCATGAAGGTCAAGGAGACCTGTCAGATCAGGCACACCGCCATGGAGGCCGCTCGTATCGCCGCCAACAGGGAGATGTCCAAGATCCCCGGTAACAACTACCACATCAAGTTCAGGATCTATCCTCACCACGTGCTCAGGGAGAACAAGCTCGCCACCGGTGCCGGTGCCGACCGTATCTCCAGCGGCATGAGGGGCGCCTTCGGTAAGAACGTGGGCACCGCCGCCCGCGTGCACGCCGGACAAGTCATCCTGACCATCAGGGTGCCCGTCGCCGCCTTCAAGAACGCCAAACAGGCGTTGTGGAAGGCTTCGCTCAAGTTGCCCACCCCCTGCTTCATAGAAGTGGAGAAGGGCGCTGAGCTGGTTAAGTAAACCACTTTCCATCAATCCCTTTTATTTTGTTTACCCTGCAAGGATTAATTATTCCGATGGTTTTCTACACTATGATGACCACTTCGACTCCGAAGATCAGTCTCTGCCGTCCGCGTTTCAACAGATTCCGGCAGATACCAGAGACTGAACGGAAGAAGTCGTCAGCATGGTGATGCCCCATGGACATACGGTTGGAAGCAGCGATTGAAGAGATCAAGGCGCACCATGCTGACACGATCGGTCTGCAGATGCCCGAAGGCCTTAAGACCAAGGCCAGGGAGATGGCCGAACGGATAGAGGAGGCTACCGGCAGCCAAGTGGTCATCCTGGGCGATCCTTGCTACGGGGCTTGCGATCTGAGGGCCTATGATGGCCTTGACCTTCTCGTTCATTTCGGACACGCGCCTATTCCAGATCTCAAGCTCAAGATGCCTACGGTGTTCGTGGAGGTGCTTATCGACTTCGACATCCGCCAGACCTTACAGGGATGCTCCGACCGCTTGGCCCGGAGGATCGGGCTCGTAGCCACGGCCCAGCATCTGCACCTTCTGCACGCGGCCGAGGCGGCCCTGCAAGACATGGGTCGCCAGGTCAGTATTGGAAAGGGAGACGCCCGCACCTCCGCGCCTGGACAGGTGTTAGGGTGCAACGTGACCAGCGTGCTCTCCTTGAAGGGGTCGGTGGACCAGTTCATCTTCCTGGGCGGGACGTCAACGACTGGCTGGTGCTGGTGTGCGACACGCCCGGGCAGCTCCGCATGGACACGGCCAAGGGCTGTCTAAGACTTCTTCGCGAACGAGGAAAGAAAGCGAACCTGATCATGCTCAACGAGATCAGGCCAGAGGCCCTCCTCCCCTATCGGGCCGAAGCCGCCGTCAGCACCGCCTGCCCTCGTCTAGCTATCGACGACGGTCCGCACTATCCCCTACCGCTCCTCACGCCCTGGGAGCTGAAGATGGTCATGGGTATGCGGGACATGAGCGATTACCAGTTGGACCAGATATTGGAGGGAGACACCCCCGGCTTGGTTTCATATTAATGGATTATTGATGGATTCCGTGCGGACAGCTTTCAGTAACGAACCGTTACTGTAAGGAGAGATCGAATCCTTCTTGCCAAGAGGTCTTTCCGATTACGAAGGCCAGCTCAAGCCCAAGCATATTTTCCGGTACGAGGACGAGGCTAAGTTCCAGGCCCACCTTGAGCGAAAGATGAAGTGAGGCCGGCCGCCAGTGACCGGTGGGAATGAAGTAAATATATGCGTTGGGGCGAATCACCCCTCAATGCTCGCCCCCGAACAGATACTCCAGAGGGCCAAGGACAACCGGGCCCGGGTGGGGATAGGCGTCGGTGAGGATTCCCGCAAGGTCAAGGACAGCGCGCGCTCGGCCGAGCGTAAAGGTTACGCCGACGTGCTGGTGTTCGAGTCCCCGGAGGAAATGGTCTCAGCCTTGGCCAAGGGAGAGATCGATGCCGCCGTGCGGGGAGACCTCAGCGCCAACAGCACCATGGCCGCGGTGAAGCACCAGTTCTCCCTCGACCATTTGCTGCGAGCGGCGTTGATGCAGCCTAAAGGGGGGCGCATGTTCTTCCTGGCCCCGGTGGGAGTGGACGAGGGTTGGAACGTAGATGAGAGGATGGAATTAATCAGGCTGATGGCCAAGCTGTTCGCCTCGCTCGGTCAGGAGATGAAGGTCGGGGTCCTCTCCGGAGGCCGTACGGGCGACATCGGTCGGAGCCCGGAGGTGGACCGCACCATCCGCGAAGGGATGGAGGTGGAGCGTCTGGGAAAAGAGGAAGGATACTCCGTTGAGCATTGCCAGATACTCATCGAGGACGCCGTGCGCAGCAAGGACCTCATCATCGCCCCGGACGGGATCACCGGAAACATCATCTTCCGGACCATGCATCTGGTCGACGGCTGCGTGTCCATGGGCGCGCCCATACTCAATTTGGACAAGGTCTTCGTGGATACCTCCAGAGCCAAGAAATGCTACACCGACTCCATCGCCTTGGCCTCGGCCCTGGTAGTTAAGGGAAAATGATTATCTGGGAAACGGACAATAGTCAATGGAGGTACAGAGATGAGATTGGAGATCGACGGGGAGTTCGCCGGTATCAGGTTCTCTGCGTGCCATTTCATCGCCGGGCATCAGAAGTGCGGAAGGCTGCACGGCCACACCTACGTCGTCAGCCTCAAGCTGCAGGGGGAAGTGGGCAAGGACGGGATGATGATGGACTTCATCCCGCTGAAGAAGGAGCTCAGGTCCATCGCCGAGGACCTGGACCACCGCGTGCTCATTCCGGCCAATTCCAAGAAGATAACCATCGTCCTGGGGGAGGAGGTCTTCATAAAGGCCGACGGCAAGAAGTACGCCCTGCCCAAGGAGGACGTGGTCATGCTGCCTACGGAGGAGAGCAGTGCCGAGGCCCTTTGCCAGATAATATTAGACAGATTGCTGGACGCAATGGACTTCCCGCTGAACATCAAAGAAGTGGAAGTAGGGGTCCACGAGGAGCTGGGGCAGAGCGCCTGGATAAGCAAGAAGCTGGGGGCCAAGCGATGAAGGCCATCTGCCTCCTTTCCGGAGGCATGGACTCAACGGTGTCGCTGGCCTACGCGCTGCGAGAGGGGTACGAGGTCACCGCCCTGACCATCAACTACGGGCAGCGGCACATCCGGGAGCTGGAAGCAGCCAAGGCCGTCGCCGCTCATTACGGTGTCAAGCACGTGGTCATGAACTTTCCCCTTACGGATTTCAAGAGCGCTCTGACCGACATGTCCATACCCGTACCGGACCGCCACCGGGCCCAGGACATCGGTTACGACATCCCGGACACCTACGTTCCGGCCCGCAACATAATATTCCTAAGCGTGGCCGCAGGTCTGGCCGAGAGCATCGGGGCCAGCAAGGTGTTCATCGGGGCCAACGCCATCGATTACAGCGGATACCCGGACTGCCGGCCGGAGTTCTTCCAGGCCTTCGAGCGGATGATCGAGGTGGGAACCAAGGCCGGCACCTTGGGCCACCCGGTGAGGGTGGAGCATCCCATACTGCGCAAGACCAAGGCCGAGATCGTGCAGATGGGGAAAGAGATGGGCGTGCCGTTCCAGTTGACCTGGAGCTGCTACCGCGGCGGGAAGAAGGCCTGCGGCCGCTGCGACTCCTGCCTGCTCAGATTGAAAGGTTTCAAAGAAGCCGGGATGAAGGACCCCGTGCCCTACGAGGGTTAGGATGCTGGTCAACGAGATCTTCCTGTCCGTTCAGGGCGAGGGTGGGACCATGGGGCTGCCCACGGTCTTCGTTCGCCTGAGCGGATGCAACCTGGACTGCCGTTGGTGCGACACGCGCTACGCCAGCGAGGGCGGGGCGGAGCTGGAGGTCGAGGAGGTGGTGGAGAGCGTGAAAGGATATCGGGTCCGGCACGTCTGCCTGACCGGCGGCGAACCACTGCTGCAGGAAGAGAGCCGCAAGCTGATTCAGAGGCTGCTCGAGGAGGGGAAGCACATCTCCCTCGAGACCAACGGCTCGATCTCCCTGGAAGGCCTGCCGGACCATACGGACCTCCTCATCAGCATGGACTACAAGTGTCCCTCCTCCGGCGAGGAGCGGAAGATGCGGCTGGAGAACCTGGAATTACTGTCTTCCAAGGACCAGCTGAAGTTCGTGGTGGCCGACCAGGACGATCTGGAGAGGGCCGAGGAGGTCCTGCGGAAGCACCGCCCCAAATGCTCCGTCATCTTCACCCCGGTAGACGGGCTCAGCCTCGAACCTGTCGTCAAGTACGTTCTGTCCAAAAGGCTGGAGGTGCGGGTTCTGCCGCAGCTGCACAAGATTATTTGGGGCGACAGGCGTGGGGTGTGATGTGTGTCAACCCTTAGCAATGATTATATAATATGGTCCTAGTTCAGATGCCGTACATACGGGGTATGACGATGAGCATAATTATCGTGGACGGACACGGTCTTTTGCGTGCGTAAGGTAGCTCATTGCTGCGACCCTGGATGTAAGAGGTGGTTATCGTGACCGAACTTCGAACGTCATGCAGTCAGGACTATAACGCCCAAGGCGGGAGTGATGCGGACAAAATATTCACCAGTCATTTCAACCGCTTCGCTTTGGACCCCTCCACCCCGGAGAGGGTCGAGATCCTCGACACCACCCTGCGCGACGGGGAGCAGACGCCCGGTGTGGCCTTATCCATGGACGACAAGGTGCGCATAGCCCAGCTGCTGGACGATCTCGGCGTTGACGTCATAGAGGCGGGCTTCCCCCGTACATCCAAGGGAGAACAGGAGGCCATACGCAAGATATGCTCTCTCGGCCTGAAGGCCAAGGTGTGCGGCCTGGCCCGTTGCTCAAGGGAGGACATCGACTCGGCGGTGGACAGCGGGGTGAACTACGTTCACGTGTTCATCGCCACGTCCGAAGTACACATGAAGAACAAGCTGAATATGACCCGCGAGCAGGTCAAGGCCAGAGCCGTCGACGCGGTGGAGTACGCCCGTTCCCGCGGGGTCATCGTGGAGTTCTCCTGCGAGGACGGCACCCGTACCGAGCTGGACTTCCTTAAGGAGATGCACATCGCCGTGCAGGAGGCCGGGGTGCACAAGATCAACCTGCCGGACACTGTAGGCACCATGTCCCCGGCGGCCATGGAGTACCTGGTCTCCGAGGTCATGAAGGTGACCAAGGTCCCGCTCTCCACGCACTGCCACGACGATTTCGGCCTAGCGGTCGCGAACTCTCTGGCAGCGGTGCGAAAAGGCGCCCGCCAGGTGCACGTATGCGTGAACGGTCTCGGAGAGAGGGCGGGGAACGCCGCCCTCGAGGAGGTCGTCATGGGTCTCCTGGCCTTCATGAACGTACGCACCAACGTGGACACTCGAAAGCTGGGAATGATCTCCAAGACGGTCTCCAGGATGACCGGGATGCCGGTCCCCGGCAACAAAGCGATCGTAGGCAACAACGCTTTCGCCCACGAGTCCGGGATCCACGTGCACGGCGTGCTCAAGGACCCCTCGACCTACGAGGCCTTCAGCCCCGAGCTGGTGGGCATGCAGCGCAACATCGTGATGGGCAAGCACACCGGTGCCCACTCGGTCAAGGAGAAGCTGAGCCAATACGGGATCTGCTTGCCGGATGACATGCTCACCGGCGTGGTGGACAAGATCAAGAGGCTGGCCGAGAGCGGGAAGGGAGTGGACGACGCCGAGTTGGTGGCCCTAGCTATGCACGTGGCCGGCCAGATGGAGAAGGAGAGGCGCCACGTGCAGCTGAAGGAGTTCACCGTGTTCACCGGCATGAACATCACGCCCACCTCGACGGTGGTCATCGACGTCGACGGAAAGATGGTGCGCTCGTCCAACGTGGGCATCGGCCCGGTGGACGCAGCCCTTAACGCCATACGTTCGGCGGTGAGTGAGAACATTTCCCTGGTGGAGTACCGGCTCAACGCCATCACCGGAGGCAGCGACGCCCTGTGCGAAGTGACCGTCAAGCTGAAGATGAACGGCGACCAGAACGTCATGTCGGTGGGCAAGAGCATAGGCTCGGACATCGTCCTGACCAGCGTGGACGCGGCCATGGAGGCCATCGACCGCCTGCTGGCCCGGATCAAACCTTAGGAGCGATCAAATGAAAGCGAATCATCCCAAGACCATTTCGGAGAAGATACTGTCAATGAAGTCCGGGCAGGACGCCGCAGCCGGGGATATCGTTGAAGCGGACGTCGATTACGTCATGGTCAACGACGTCACCGGTCCACTGGCCTTCCAGGAGTTTGAAGCTCTGGGCTGCGAGCCCTTCCGGGACAAGATCGTGCTGGTGCCCGACCACTTCGTGCCCAACAAGGACGTGGCCTCGGCTAAGCAGGCCAAGGAGATGCGCGATTTCGCCAAACGCTGGAACATCACCAACTATTTCGAGGTGGGTCGCGGAGGTGTATGCCATCAGGTCATGCTGGACCACGGCTTTGCTTATCCTGGTGCCCTCGTCGTGGGAGCCGATTCGCATACATGCACCTATGGCGGGGTGAACGCCTTCTCCACCGGCGTCGGCAGCTCGGAGGCGGCGGCGGTCTTCGCCACCGGTCGTCTGTGGTTCAAGGTGCCCGGCTCTATGCAAATAAAGCTCAAGGGAAGGCTGTCCAAGTACGTGGGCGGAAAGGACCTGGTGCTCAAGATCATCAGCGACATCGGGGTGGACGGAGCGACCTACAAGGCCCTGGAGTTCGGGGGGACCGGCGTG